>CAYHDN010000016.1:13684-14972 GCA_964355425.1 uncultured Candidatus Saccharibacteria bacterium | reverse complement strand
CCATTGTCGAGATTACTCCGCGCCAAGACGGCATGATTCACATTTCGCAAATTGCCAACGAGCGCGTCGAGGATATTGAAAAATACATTAAAGCCGGCGACATTGTAAAAGCCAAGGTTATAGATGTTGATAGAGAAAAGGGCCGGGTAGCACTCTCTACTAAAGACTTTCTGAAAAGCTAGTTTCCTTAATTGATACGACACAAGAAGAATCACCCTTCGGCTATGCTCAGGGTGGTTCTTCTTTACATATGAGAAATATTCTGTTATAGTACAGCGAGCGATATTGACTCGCTATTTTCGATTCTGAGCATACTGCAAAGGAGTTGGGTAGATGATAAAGCGCTTGGAAGGTAAACGCGGACTGGTCACTGGCGTCATGAGCAAGTTGTCAATTGCCTATTGGATCGTCAAGGCTCTCGCCGACCAGGGCGCGCAGGTCGCGGTTGGCTGCTACACTGCTCACGCTACGAGAGTAGCTGAGCTGCTATCGGACACGGCCATCAGCGGCATTTTCCCGTTCGACGCCGCCATCGAGGGCAACACCGAGGCGATGATGGGCGTTGTCGGCAACCACTTCGGCCAAGTGGACTTCGCCGTCCACTCGATCGCCAATGCGCCGGAGGCCGTGCTTAAGGGCAAGTTCACCGACATCACCCTTGCCGACTTCAACCGGATGAACCAGGTCTGTGTCTACTCTCTGATCGAGATGTCACGGGGGCTCTGGCCTTACCTGCACTCGGCCAGCACGGTTCTGGCAATGACCTTCCCGCCGGGGAGTCAGGGAGTCATGCCCGGGTACAACGTCGGCGCCTGCAAGCGGCATCTCGAAGAGACGATCGCCCTGCTCAACAGGGACCACGGTCGTGAGAAGGGCGTTGTCGTTGGTGTCGGGCCCACCGCTGTTTGGACGATGGCCTCAAGAGAGATTCCCTACATCAAGGGGTACATCGAGGCCACGGCTGAACAAGCCCCGCAAGGCGAAGTGACCAAAGAGGACATCGCTAGCGCTGTTGCCGGTCTGGTGGACGGCATGGCACTGCACATGGGCGGGGAGATCTTCAATGTTGACCACGGCGCATTTGCTCTCGGCGCCATGCTGGTCAAGTCGAATGAGACCTAGCCGTTGCCGCATCTTTCACGCGAAGTTCACGGGGACTGCCCACAGAGGGCAGCCCCTATTTTTTTGCTTTATACTTGACAAATGTAAATATGTATGCTAAACTTAGTTCAAGAATCGTTAGGTTTGATCTCTTTACATCACATCTTAGGCAATCAGAGCTATTTTT
>CAYHDN010000016.1:0-13674 GCA_964355425.1 uncultured Candidatus Saccharibacteria bacterium | reverse complement strand
CATGGATCTATCCGAAACAAAAGAACAACTGATTAAAGTTGAGAAAGAGATTGCTAGCTGCCAACTTTGTCCTCTTTATAAGACAAGGCGAAATATCGTCCCTGGTGAAGGAAATCCTCATGCCGAAATTATGTTTATAGGCGAGGCTCCAGGCGAAAGAGAAGACATTGAAGGCCGGCCGTTTTGCGGCCCAGCAGGCAAATTTCTCGATCTTCTACTCGATTCTATCGGTTTGCAGCGCGCGGATGTCTATATCGCCAACACTTTGAAATGTCGTCCGCCGGCAAATCGCGACCCATTACCGGAAGAAAAATCGGCTTGCCGAACGTACCTTGAAGAACAGATCAGGGCTATTAGCCCGAAAATCATTGTTACTCTTGGTCGGCACAGCACAGAAACTTATCTTCCCGGACTCGGTGGTATTACAAAGTTGAAAGCGAAACTTTACCACCGACCCAATGGTTTATTCTATTTTCCGCTCTATCATCCGGCTGCAGCACTGCATAATGGCGGTATGCGGCAGGTTTTAGAAGAAGATTTTGCCAAGCTACCGGCAGCAATCGAGAAAGTCGAAGCAGAAATATCAGACATTAAAACTGAAAATATTAAACAAGATAAACTATTTTAATAAATAGCTAGAAAGCTAGTAAGCTAGAAAGCTAGGCGATTGTCTAGCCATTCTCTAGCCACTCCTAGCTATCTCTAGCTCCTAGGAGAACTATGATCACAAAACAAAAAACAGGGCGTGGAATTCGAAAGACCGATCTATCGAAAACTTTCGGTAATTTAACGCCAAATGTTGGCGGAAATCAACAAAATCGACCACAAAAAAGTGAAGGAGGTTTTTATAAAAAACCAGCCTTGCGATTTATACCAATGGGCGGGCTTGAAGAGGTCGGCAAAAACATGACTGCCATCGAGTACGGCAACGATATCATCGTAATTGACGCCGGGCTGATGTTTCCAAATGAAGATATGCCGGGAATTGACTATGTAATTCCCGATATTTCCTATTTGGCCGAAAACAAAGACAAGATTCGCGGACTAATTATTACCCACGGACACTTGGACCATACCGGTGCCATTCCGTATCTTTACGATAAATTGGGTTCGCCGCAGATTTACTCGGCACCGATGACCAACGGTTTGATTAAAAAGCGCCTGGAGGAGTTTGGTATGGAGAATCGGGTGAAATTGGCGACGATAATTCCCGGCGAAGAGATTTTGCATCTCGGTTGCTTTAAAATTGAAACTTTTCGCTTAAATCACAATATTCCTGACAGTTTTGGTCTTTCAATTATCACTCCGGAAGGAATTTTGGTTTATGCTACTGACTGGAAATTCGACCACACTCCTGCCGACGGCCGCCCGACCGATTTTTCAAAACTGGCCCAACTTGGCGGCCAGGGAGTTTTGGCCCTCTTTTCCGATTCGACAAACGCTGAAAAACCCGGCCATACCATTTCTGAAAAAGAGGTTGAAGATTCACTCTTCAAATTGGTTGAAAATGCCCGTGGTAGAGTTATCATGGCGACTTTTGCCTCGCTTATTTCCCGCATTCAGCAGATTCTAAATGTTTCAAAGAGGCTTGGGCGCAAAGTGGCTTTTTCCGGCCGGTCAATGATCGCTAATGTTGAAGTTGCCTCGTCAATTAAGGCCTTAAATATTCCGGCAGAGACGATGATTGATGTCGGTGATATCGGAAAATATCCCGACAATCGGGTGACGATTGTCTGTACCGGTTCACAAGGGGAGGAACGTTCGGCTCTAACCAGAATTGCCGCCGGCGAACATCGTCAGATTAAGATTAAAAAGGGTGACACAGTTATTTTGTCCTCTTCACCGATCCCCGGAAACGAACGATCGGTATCTGAAGTCATGGATAATCTCTATCGCGAAGGGGCCAGAGTTATCTATCAAAAAATGTTTGATGTTCACACTTCGGGTCATGCATATCAGGAGGACTTGAAATTAATGATCGGGCTGATTAAGCCGAAATTCTTTGTTCCGATTCATGGTGAGCGCCATAAATTGATGGTTCACGCCGGCTTGGCCCAGGACGTCGGAATTCCCGAGGACAATGTTCTGGTTTCTGATAACGGCCAGATTATTGAATTTGAAGGGGGCAAGGGTGCTGTTACCAATAAGCGGGTTCCGGCTTCCTACGTTATGGTTGATGGTCTTGGTGTCGGTGATGTCGGCAATATCGTTCTGCGTGATCGCAAAGCAATGGCGGCCGACGGTATCTTCGTTGTAATTGTTACCGTTAATCACCAGACCGGCCAAATTGTTACTTCGCCCGATATCATCTCCCGCGGATTTATCTATATGCGCGAGAATGAAAACTTAGTTCACAAGGCACGAGCAGAGATCAAACGGCTTTTTGCCCAACATGTGTCCGGTGGCAAAGCTCGTGGCGATTGGTCGCTAATTAAAACTAAACTCCGAGAAGATTTGGGTGATTTTCTATATAAGGAGACGGAGAGGAGACCCATGGTCATCCCCGTAGTAATAGAAGTTTAATTCAATAGCAGTTGTAAAGAAGCGGTTTGTTCAGCAAGACAGGCCGCTTTTTTATATTGACATTAATAGTGAAAACTGCTAATCTTATGAAAACCTGAAATTCTGGGAGTGATCGTTCATGGAGAAGATCGCTATACTGTTGTTGATGTTGTTAGTGATGACAGGGGCGGAGGCTAAGCAGTTTCTGGTGGTGCCGCTGGCGAGATCATCCAACCCAACGATCACCGAGGGCTGGCTGTACAGCCAGCAGGAACAGCAGATTCATGGCTATCCCAATCACAAAGGCATTGACTTTGCCTGCTCCTACGGTACAGCAGTTTATGCCGCAACTGACGGGTGGGCGATTCAATCCTTTCACAGCCGCTTGTTACCCGAACGGTTGTGGCAGGGCAAAACCGTGGGTTACGCGCTCGGTCACTTTGTCCAGATCTGGCACCCGGAGCAGCAGAAGTACACTTGCTACGGCCATCTTTCCAGGGTGGCTGAGAGTATTCCGTGCCTTAGGCCGGTTCAAAGCAAAGCACAGCCTCATGATTGGGATCCGAAGGGGATTTATCTGGTGAGTGGAGTTGCCCCCGATGGGGCTGTATGGATCCGCCGTGGAGATCTGGTTGGCTACGTAGGGGACTCGGGGCTGACTTGGGGATATGACGAAACTCCCGATCAGCGACCAGATCGTGAGCAGTTTCCATCGTGGGATGAGCCTCATTTGCATTTTGAGGTCTACACCCGTGATGCGCAGGGCCAGAAGAATGTCTGGTTCGATCCCTTTTGCCTCTATTCAACGGCAGAAGCCTACAACCTCTCTAATCCAGTAGGGGTCTCTGAACTCTGGCTCTTCGATCAGAACCACAACATCCTTTGGGCCAGATGAACCCATGTCCTCGCCAGTTCCGACTGGCGGTTTTTTAATTTATCGAGAATTTTTGATTCGAAAATCAGAAAATTAGCGATTCCACTCGATCGCGTCAAATCGCTAATATGTCGGAGAAAATAAAAGAGCGGTCGGGGCATATTGCCCGGCCGCTTTTGCGGTTCTATGTCATGGTTCGGGACGCTACACCCCGGTTTGCTCTCGGCGGAGCACCAAGTGACTGGGCTTGTCTCCATGGAGGCCGAGGACTCGGAAGTAGAAATCAGTTTCGGGCGATGGTTTCCCGAGCCTGAATAGTTCTCGCGGACTGGCGAGCAAAATGCTGGTGTGGTCATAGGCATCGGTCGCGTTGATGAAGAAGTAACCCTGAGCCTGATCGTGACCCCACGGGTTGCTGATTGATGATGGAGAAAACTCACAACCGTTTGTCGCTATGGACTTGCGGTTGATCGGGAAAACGACCCCATCAACAGTCAGTTCGATTTTGATGTCTGAGCGAAGTACCAGTTCACGCAGGTGGACGAAGGCTCGCCGATAACAGATGGTTACTGACCGGCGAAGGCTGTCCATGGCGAAGGTGTTTCCGATCAGTGCCTCCATTAGCAGTTGTTCGACTCTCCGTGCATCAGCCAGTTTGGCAATGCGATCCGGAAGCTGCATAATGAAGTAGATTACGGCGATGACGGAAAGAAGAACAACGGACATGCCAGCGGTAAGCATACTATTCACCTCATTGTGAGTTATCTCGACAATAGTATAATTTTAGCAATTGTGCAATATCTTTGCTGTGATATAATGGAATCAGAATGACGAAACCAGAATGTCGAATGACGAAGTTTTCGTGGTTTTGTGTTTAGTTTGTAAGTTAGTCTTGTTCGTAATTTCGTAGGAGATGAGGTGGGGCGCAAACGAAAATTTCCAAAACATAAACAGAAGCGGGCCAAGTGGTGGCAGCGTGAAAATGAGTGGGGTAATTTTGTTTTTGACACCACGCTCGGTCTCGGGCCGGACATTTGGCGGGAGATTTTTGCTGTTGCTTTAATGATTTTTTCGATAATTCTTTTTTTGGGAATTTTTGGTTCGGCCGGTCGGTTAGGCGAACATTTGAAACTCTTTAATTATCGGATGTTTGGCTATTTTGTCGGCTATCTTTTCCCGGTAGCAATCTTTTGGCTTGGTGCGGTGCTTCTTTTTCCGCCGAAAGGCGGGGTCAAGCTGGCGAGATTTTTCGGCTTACTACTGTTTTTTGCTTTTATGCCGTCATTAATCCATCTTTTTGTTCCTGCAGCCGACGCTAAATTAGTTGCCGGAAATGGCGGTGGCGGAGGGATTTTGGGCTACATGGTTTCGTCACCGATTAGAAATTCAATCGGTGTTTTTCCGGCTTTCATTATCATTCTGGCGGTAACTTTTATTTCAATCATGATCACCTTTAATTTCTCGCTTACCCGATTATTTGGTTTGAAAACCGGCAAAGAATTAGAAGAGGAGCCGGAGGAAGCGGGCGGAGTCAAAGTCCATCGTGGCGACAAAGAGGAGGAGCTGGAGAAGTCCAGGCCTTCATTTTTGCAGCGCTTGAGTCGAAGTTTTTCCTTTTTGTCCCGCAGGCCGAGGATTGAAGAGGTGCCAAAAGCGCCGGTGATTGAAACCGCGCCAAGGCCAGCGATGAAAACAATGGCTGGCCGGATCTGGCAGTTTCCGACCTATGACATTCTCTTAGAGTCAAATGATGTAGCCAAATCCGGGGACATCGCCAAAAATGTTGAAATGATTAAAAAGACTTGCCAGAATTTCGGCATTGAGGTTAAGATGCAGGACGTTAATGTCGGGCCGACGGTAACTCAATATACCTTGCGGCCGACAGAAGGAGTGAAATTAAATCAAATTACTGCCAGAAATAATGACATTGCTCTGGCACTGGCGGCTAAAAGCTTGCGAATCGAGGCACCAATTCCGGGCAAAAGTGCGGTTGGAATCGAAGTCCCGAATCAGGTTTGTGCCCGGGTCACTCTGAAAGAAGTGATGGCCTCGTCACAATTTAAGGCGATGAAAAGCAAGCTGGCGATAGCCCTCGGTCGCGACGTTGCCGGCACTCCAGTAGCAATTGATCTTGAGAATATGCCGCATCTGATGGTTGCCGGCGCCACCGGTTCAGGCAAAAGTGTTTGTATAAACTCGGTAATCTCCACCTTCCTTTTCCATAACTCTCCAGAGGATTTGCGGTTTATTTTGATCGATCCGAAACGAGTCGAGTTGACCAATTACAACGGCATTCCTCATCTTTTGACCCCGGTAGTTATTGAAGTTGATAAAACCGTTTCGGCGCTCAAATGGACGGTCTATGAAATGGAGAGGCGTTATAAAATGTTCTCTGATGTCGGCAAGCGCAATATCCAAGTCTACAATGAGTCTCCGGGTCCCGAGGGTAAATTGCCATTTATTGTTGTCATCATTGATGAGCTGGCTGATTTGATGGCGGCCTCGGCAAATGAAGTTGAGGCTTCAATTGTCCGGATTTCTCAAATGGCCAGAGCAACTGGAATTCACCTAATTGTTGCCACCCAGCGGCCGTCAGTCGATGTTCTTACCGGCTTGATTAAAGCCAACATTACTTCTCGAATTGCTTTTGCTACCGCCTCTCAAGTCGACTCACGGACGATCCTCGACATGTCAGGGGCGGAGAAACTCCTTGGCAACGGCGACATGCTTTTTATTGGCAATGGTCTTTCTAAGCCGCGTCGCGTACAAGGAGCATTTATTTCTGACAAGGAGATTAACGACTTGGTTGGCTTTATTAAAAAACAGGGCGAGGCGGAGTATGATGAATCAATCTTAACTTTCCGGCCGGCAAAATCAATTAACGGCAGACGTGGCGGAGAATCAATTGATGATGACCTCTATGACGAGGCGGTTCAGGTGGTTATGAATTCTGGCCAAGCCTCCGCATCATTGCTTCAACGCAGATTGCGAGTCGGATATGCCAGAGCAGCCAGACTTCTGGACATGATGGAGCAAGAAGGGGTGATTGGCCCGGCCAATGGCGCCAAGCCGAGGGATGTTTTAATAGACGCCAACCAGCGTGATACTTATCGAGCGACCGATCGTTCGGATGATTCCCAGGATGGTTATGGCTAAATTAACCTAATTATTCCCTGCCCGCAGTGCTATGCACAGCGTTGCAGGCGGGTAATTAATCTAATTGACCTAAATAATTAGAAAATTGGGAAATTGGGATTTAGTTAGAATAATTAGTATAATTAGAACAATTAGGAATTTAATTTTTTATTTGATAAAAAATTATGATTGCAGCCGGCTTTACGCTCCGAAGAATTAGAACCGTTCAAACCCTTGGTGAAAAAATGCGCCGAGCAAGAAAGCGCAAGGGTATTGATTTGGTTGAAGCGGAACTGGCGACCAAAATTCGGGCAAAATATCTTGAGGCACTTGAAAGTGGAGATTTTGAACTTTTGCCAAATGATGTTTATGTTAAAGGTTTTCTTACCGTTTACGCCCAGTATCTTGGTCTTGATCCGAACAAAGTGGAAGAACTTTATGACATGGAAAAATCAGCCAGAAGACTTGATGACCCCGAATTGTTCTCTTCATCAAAACCGATAAAAGAAAGAGCTTTAATTTTTACTCCCAAATTAGCAGTAATTATTTTTGCCGTACTCTTTTGTATTTCGGCTGTTATTTATATTATTTTTCAAGTTTTGAGTTTTGCTTCCGTGCCGCGCCTGGCAATTGATTCTCCGAGTAAAGATATGGTAACCGAGAGCGAAGCGATAAAAGTGGTTGGAACTACTGATCCTGGCGTAAATTTAAACATTAATAAAGAACCGATTTCACTTACTTCCGATGGTAAATTTCAGCAGGAGATTTCTCTCCAAAAGGGATTAAATACTATCGTCATCAGCGCCAAAAACAAGGCGAACAAGGAATCGAGCAAGGTTTTTGTTGTTGAAAGAAAAACCAAGACTGCAGAGAATATATCGAAGTAAAAACTACCACAGATCTATCGTCACAGATAAGACACTGAGGAAAATTTATCTGTGCGGATCAGTGCTAGTAGATCAGTGAGAGTTTATACTACGTTATAATAGAGGAGTTTTATGCCAAAGAAGACGGCAGAAGAAAAAACAAAAACAAAAACTGAAAGTGATAGCATCAGAAAAGCCAAATCTGCCGCACTTGATGTTGCTTTGGCTTCGATTGAAAAGCAGTTTGGCAAAGGCTCAATTATGAAATACGGCGCCGATACTAAACTTGACATTCCGGTGATTTCCACCGGCTCGTTTGCCCTTGATATGGCGCTTGGCGTTGGCGGCTTGCCGCGCGGCCGAGTAGTCGAGATTTATGGTCCTGAAGCATCGGGTAAAACTACATTAGCGATTCATGTTGCTGCCGAGGCGCAAAAACTCGGTGGGTTGGCGGCTTTCATTGACGCCGAGCACGCTTTTGATCCGGAGTATGCCAAACGCATTGGCATTAATTTGGATGACCTTTTGATCTCCCAGCCGGATACCGGCGAACAGGCACTGGAGATTGCTGAAACTCTGGTTCGGTCAAATGCCGTTGATGTGGTGATTATTGATTCCGTCGCCGCGCTAGTACCCCGGGCAGAGATTGAAGGTGAAATGGGCGACGCGATGATGGGCGTCCAAGCCCGGCTGATGTCACAAGCTCTGCGGAAACTGACCGGCGTAATTTCCAAATCAAAAACGATGGTGATTTTTATTAACCAGATCCGAATGAAAATCGGGGTCATGTTCGGCAACCCGGAAACGACCACCGGCGGCAATGCGCTGAAATTCTACGCTTCGGTGCGGCTGGAAATCCGTCGCAAAGCAACGCTGAAACGGGGCGAGGAGAATGTCGGCAATCATGTCGGGGTTAAAGTGGTGAAAAATAAAGTTGCGCCGCCGTTCAAAACTGCCGAATTTGATATTATGTTCGGGCAGGGAATTGATACCGAAGGCGAAATAATAGATCTTGGCGTTGCCCATAGCATTATCGAAAAAGCCGGCGCTTGGCTGGCATACAATGGAGAAAAAATCGGCCAAGGCAAAGAGGGCGCGCGGGCGTTCCTAAAAGAAAATCCAAAAATCACCGCCGAAATCAAAGCCAAAATCACAGAGAAATATAAGGAAGAGTCGTAAAGACAATTTCTAATATCTAATTCCTAGCTTTTAACAAAAAAAAAGCCGGCGGTTAGCCGGGTGTAGCGGTTGTTGTGCCTAGGTCATCTGCCTCGGCGTCGCTGTTCGTTCTTGGTCTTGGGGATATCCCTGATATCCACATTCTCGCCCCACGGATCGGGCGAGCCGGGTCGGGGTGTTGACGGCTTGTGGCTGGCAGATGGTTTCATTGCCATGAGATCTCGATACCGCGCTTTCTGTTGCTCGGATAGCTGCCCTTGCTGAGCCATGGTTATTTGTCCTCACTCTCTTCGTGCTGGCCATAGAATATCAGGCTGGCCGACTTTTGGCAAGTGATATAATTAGTTTATGTACGTTTCGAGAAATCCTTTGGGCTATAAAAATTTGTTGACTTGGAAACAGGCAAATGAGATTTTTCAGTTGACGGAAGAATTTGTTACGACTTTGCCAAAATATCATCCGGAAACTGGTCAAAAGACTATGGATACTGCCGATCATATGCTTCGATCGGCGAGGTCTGGTGTGCGAAATATAGAAGAGGGTTTTTCGCGAGCGACAACGAAGGAATACGTAACTTTTCTTGGATTCTCCAAAGGATCTCTTGAGGAACTTCTAGGTGATTTTGAGTACTGCCGGAAAAATCATCTTGGTGATGAGAAAATCGCTGATCTAGCAATTTTTTTGTTGAAAGGCGAAGGAAAAATGCTTCATAATCAAATAGAATCACTGGAAAGAAAACGGGTGAACGATGGTGCGGTTTCCGCCAACGAAAAAATTGTAAAACGTTGGAGAAAAGAAGAGAGTGCTGCCAATGATTTTGATAAATACCTGGAAGAAATAATTAGAAAAAGTAAGGGAAATTAGGGGATATCAGGGGAGCAAAAAAAGAAGACTAAGGGAGGGAAATTAAGGGAGGTTAAGGAAGCCCATAATATCCCCTAATATCCCATAGAATCTATGAAAAAACTTAATTCATTGGAATACGCATTCTACCTTTTAAAGCTCCGTGACCGAAGCATCGGGGAAATGTGCCAGAAGATGGAGCGAAAAGAATTTCTCCCGGAGGAGATCGAAAAAACGATTAATTTTCTAGTTGAAAAGGATTTTTTGGATGACGAGCAGTTTGCCCGCAATTTCGTTCGCTTCAAAAAATCTCTAAAGCCAACTGGCAAATATTATTTACAAAATAAACTCCGCCAGAAAAAAATTGATAACGATATTATCGAAAAGGTGCTGACAGAAAGCGCTGATGAGTCATCAGAAATCGCCGAAGCCGCCGACCGCTGGCTAGCCAGAAACAAAAAAATCCCAAAAGAAAAGATCTATGAAAAGTTATCCCGCTATTTGGTTTCCCGCGGTTTCGAATGGGAGAAAGTCCGAGAGGTTGTCCAGAAAAAATTGTGATATACTAAAGAAAATAGGAGGGTGATGTTTAATAGGAGGGCGAACAAACCTTTTGTTCTCTGGTTTAAAGATGTCGGCCGTGATGATATTGCCAAAGTTGGCGGCAAAGGTGCCAATCTTGGCGAACTTTTGCGGGCCGGTTTTCCGGTACCCAACGGTTTTATCGTCACCGCTGATGCCTATTTTTACTTTCTAAAGGAAACCCGGATTGGACCGGCGATTCAAAAAGCTCTTGTCGGTACCAACCCTGAAGATTCGAAAAAATTAAACGCTCTTTCAAGAGTGATTAAGAAACACATCCTATCGGCCAAAATGCCAATGGAGATTGCCCGAGAGGTTATTGAATATTATAAAGTTCTTGGCGTAGTTCCGGTTGCCGTCCGTTCTTCTGCTACGGCCGAGGATTTGCCGAATGCCTCTTTTGCCGGCCAACAAGCTACATCTTTAAATATCGTCGGTGCCGAAGAAGTCGTGCTGGCGGTTCAAAAATGTTTTGCTTCCTTGTTTGAAGCCAGGGCGATTTATTATCGTATCGCCAATAAATTTGACCATATGAAAGTCGGTTTGGCGGTGCCGGTTCAGCTGATGGTCCAATCCGAAAGATCAGGTGTGATGTTTACTGCCGACCCGGTCACTGGCGACACGACAAAGTTGGTAATCGAAGCTGGTTATGGTTTGGGTGAGGCGATAGTCTCGGGGTCAGTTACTCCGGATCGTTACATTGTTGATAAACAAACGGAAAAAATTACTGCTAAAGAGGTCAACAGCCAGGATTGGAAGATAATCCGCGATTCAAATGGCGGCGACAAACATGTGAATGTCCCGCTTGCCGATCGGAAAGATCAAAAATTAACCGATGCCGAGATAATTGAACTTGGAAAGATTGGGACGAAAATTGAAGAGCATTACAATTCGCCGCAAGATATTGAATTTGCAATTGAGCGGGGCAAAATTTATATGGTTCAGTCACGGCCGATAACGACGCTAGATAAGTCAAAAGTCAAAAGTCAAAAGTCGCAAGTTCAAGGAGTGGAAGGATCTATCGCAGAAAATCAGGTGGAAGTGATACTTCATGGAGCCGCAGCTTCAATGGGTATTGCCAGTGGTCCGGTAAAAATCATTCATCATCACGAAGAAATTGATAAAGTTGTTGAGGGCGACATATTAGTGACCGAGATGACGACACCGGATTTTGTTCCAGCAATGAAGCGGGCGAGAGGAATCGTCACCGACACCGGCGGACGAACTTGCCACGCGGCGATTGTTAGCCGCGAGCTCGGCATTCCCTGTGTTGTCGGCACTGCAACCGCAACTGCCAAGCTTCGAACCAGCCAAATTGTTACAGTTGATGGCTCAAAAGGTGTTGTTTATAAAGGCGTTGTCAGATCGAAGGCGGCACCGGAGGAAGTTATCCGCCTCGGGCAGACAGGCTCCGGAAGCCAGATTTCCGAAGAGATTCCGATTACCGGCACTAAAGTTTATGTTAATTTAGCCGAACCGGAAGGGGCGGAAGAGGCGGCGCGCTTGCCGGTTGACGGCGTCGGACTCTTGCGGGCTGAATTTATGATTGCCGGGATCGGCGAGCATCCGCGGGCGATGATCGATGCTGGCCGCGGAGAGGAATTTAGCAAAAAAATAGTTGAAGGGGTTGCTAAAATTGCTTCGGCATTCGCTCCCAGGCCGGTGGTTTATCGGGCAACTGATTTTAAAACCAATGAATATAAAGGCTTGAAGGGCGGGGAGAAGTACGAAAAAGATGAGGGCAACCCGATGATTGGCATGCGCGGTGCTTTGCGTTATATTACTGACCCGGAGGTCTTCAATTTGGAACTCTCGGCGCTAAAATTCGTCCGCGAGAAGATGGATCTTCCGAATTTACATTTGATGATACCATTTGTTCGTACTGTCGACGAGATGCGCAAATGCAAGGAGTTGGCGGAGGCCGCCGGACTTCGTCGTGATCAGGATTTTAAGCTCTGGATGATGGTTGAAGTTCCCTCGAATGTCATTCTCTTAGAGAAATTTATTGAGGTTGGTATCGACGGAATTTCGCTTGGAACTAATGACTTAACCCAGCTGACGCTTGGAGTCGATCGGGATAATCAAAATTTAGCCAAGGTTTTTGATGAACGTGATGAGGCGGTTGAAATGAGCGTCGCCTATGTGATCAAAACCTGCCGCAAACACGGCGTGACTTCTTCGGTTTGCGGCCAGGCGCCTTCAATATTTCCGGAATTTACTGAAATGATGGTCAAGAACGGCGCAACTTCAGTTTCAGTCACGCCGGATGTGGCGATCCAAACCCGCAAAATTATCGCTTCCGTCGAACGCCGCCTAATGATGCAGAATATTATTGAGAGATAAAATTTAATATCAAGTTGAAACAAAAAATCCACTGAAGCACGTGGATTTTTTTAATGGCTAGACGCTTAGCGTCTCAACGGCCACGCTTAGCGTGGCGGGACACTCGGGTCTGGAACTTTTAAGCTTTTGGATTATTGATACTTGGCAAATCTAACAATGGAATTACATCCAAAGCAACTTCTTCGTACGGGTGGTGTTCCTTGACAACTTCAATGACTTTGTCAATTTCTGACTCCAGACAAACAAATTCCAGCTTGATCTCCTCGACTTCTTCAATCTTTCCGACACTTCCAATGGCAGGATTGGCATCACCAAGTGGGTGAAAGTATCCTTTACCTTCAGAAACAAAAGCGCAGTGATCGTAATTACCCATTTTGCCGATCCCTGCTTCTCCTAGTGCCAACCGAACTTTATTTGCATGAGTTTTTGGGATAAAAACATAAATTTTGACATATTTGTTCATAAAGATTTCTCTGACAAGAAGAGGATTAATTGTTGTCTAAAATTTGGTCAATCTGTTTTTTTAGCTCGGGCATGTCTTTTTTGATGGTGGCCCAAACAACATCTGGTCTTGTTTCGACATAACCATGGGCGATTCTATTCCTTAGTCCCACAGCTTCATACCAAGGTAAATCATGATGAGCTTCTTTAAAGTCAGCGCTTAGATTATTTACCGCTTCACCAATCACAATTATTTGCATCAAAATGGCGTCATAATCTTTATCATTTTTTGCAAATTCATCAAATGTAATCTTACTCGAATATTTCAAAATCTTTTCGACAGCGTCTCGGATATGTAGTAAATGTAAATTTTCATTACCTGTTTTCATATATTTTCTTAGCCTCGGCCAATACATCATTTTTGATGTATTTGTCTAAGGATTCTTTTTCGATTAATTCAACCTTGCGACCAAGTTTCCGCTCAAAACGTTCTTGTGTTGCAAAGATTTTAAATAGGCTCATCGTTTTTTTCATTTCAAACAGTAGATCAATATCACTTTCATCATTGTTATTGCCATGCAAAAAAGATCCAAATAAATAAATACTTTGGATATAATCCTTGTTTGGGTCTGACATGACCGCTTCTTTAACTTTTGTAATAATTTCTTCTTGGCTCATAATGACTTAATTATAGCAGATTTTGTGATTAAATAAAACCATTTCCATATCCAAGATATCAATTTTGTAATAAGTCCCAAACTATGTCTGGCGGTGGGAGTTCGAAAAAATTCGAACAGATTTCGCCCAAAACCTGTCCTGAGCGAAGTCGAATGGATTTGTAGGGCGGGCGGAATTTCCTCCAAACCCCCCTTCCGCCCGCCCACACCTGTCCGCCTCTGGCGGAGAAGC
>CAYHDN010000015.1:0-16578 GCA_964355425.1 uncultured Candidatus Saccharibacteria bacterium | reverse complement strand
CGATCTGTTATAGTTTTGACTTTTGACTTTTGACTTTTGAGTTAGTTCAAAGCCCTCCACAAGACTTTGAACATAAAGCCCTGTTCCACCGACTATAATTGGAATTTTGCCTCGTGAAAAAATATCTTCAACAGCTTTTCTAGCATTCCCCAGCCAATCAAACATAGTAAATTTATCGCCCGGCTTGCAGATATCAATTAAGTGATGCGGCACCTCACCGTATTCTTCCAGGTCCTTGCCAGTACCAATGTCCAACTTTTTATAAACCTGCCGCGAGTCAGCCGAGATAACCTCACCGTTATGTTTCCGAGCGACAGAAACTCCCCAGCCGGTTTTTCCGCTAGCTGTCGGCCCAACAATTGCAATAATTTTGCGTTGTTTTTTCATTGTTTAATTTTCGTAGACCACGATTTATCGTGCCAACAAACAAGCTAGAGATTGGCCTACTTTCCCGGCAAAAGTATATCAAAACGATTGCAATAAAAAAAGCCCGACCTTATTGGTCGGGCTCGAGATCTTGGATTTGCCGAAAAGTCAGTTCCGCACTCTCAGCGACGGCTTCAGGATCATCGTCAATATTAGGATGATACTCCATGTGATAAGTGGCATGATAGCCAGAGAACTTTATAACGGCTCTCCAGTGCCAATGGCCTGGTTCTTTATCCCATTCGATCAGTGTCGGTTCTTTCACGACTTCGATCGCCACCCCGGTCAGCTTCTCTATTCGAGAGACGATCTCGACAAACCGTTTTCTAACTCCCTCAATGTCATACACTGCACTCACTCCTCGAAGACTATCAGTCAACAGAACATATCAAAAAAGAGCCGCAGATACAATGGCTCCTTTTTTCATATCTTATTTATCGTCTTATTCCTCTTTATCCTCTTCGAATCTCTTTCGTTTCAGCCGTTCGATCTCAAAAACACTTTTGCCGGAAACCGGCATCTCTTTGTGATCTGATTTATCAGCTTCTTCGAGCAACTCTTCTTCTAACTTCTCAAAATACTCTTCACCAAATTCGTCGGGATCATTATTTGCTAATTTATTGTCGTCCATATGATTATTATAACAACATCATCGAAAAAGAAAATGAGGCGCGGCCTACAATCCACGCCCCAAGGTTCGACGTTGTGCCCAAAATGGTGGTGGTGAGCTCCTGCTCCCGCAGAACGGGCAGATATCGCCGTAATGCTCCGTACCACAAGTGTGGCACATCCGCTTGGGGGGTACGACGAGGGCTGATGGGCTAACAGCCGCTAGGGACATAATGGCACACCTACCTCCGTGGAGACAACTTAAATGTATCCTCTGTTTTGTATTGTATCACAAAAAAATCCATGATCAATATGGATTTTTTGCGAGCTTTGAGCTATAATTCTTATATATTTGGGCGAGTGGTGAAATTGGTATACACGCTAGTCTTAGGAACTAGTGGGGTAAAACCCGTGAAGGTTCGAGTCCTTTCTCGCCCACCATGCCACGCCGCTGAACTTTGCTTAGCTATGCGGCATGCTGAGGTTAAGACACTGAAGGACGAGAAAGCCGGAGGCGCGACGGCACTGAGGCGGGGTCGAGGAATTTGTCAGCAGGCAAATATCGGTGACCAAGTCCTGTACCGCCCACCAGTTTTATTTTTCTTTGTTCTCAACCATATATTCCAAAAATAATCTTTTCTCAAAACCACCACGCTTTTGGCGTTTATTTTTTTGTTCAATTTTTAACAATTCGGGATCGATGGACCTATTTTCCATCAAAGCGGCAATCAACTCTAAAATATCAACCAGTTCACAGATCACATCTGATTTTTTCTCCGCACCAACAAGTTCTTTTGCCTCCTCTAAAACTTTCTTTTTTAACTCCAAAAACATTTCCGACTTTTTCAACACCCGTATTTTTGGTTGCCAATTGTCTGCAATAATAATTTCCGGAATTTTGTCTCGAACTAATTTATTATAGATCTTTTTCATTTCGACTTTTCTTATATTGTTATTAAGTCCTTAAACTTAGCATAGGTTTTGGCGCCAATGCCTTTGATATTTTGAATTTGATCTATTGCCTTAAATCCCCCATTTGCAGTCCGGTATTCGATAATTCTTTTTGCATAGGTCGGGCCAATTCCCGGAAGTGATTCGAGTTGTGCGGCAGTTGCCGTATTGATGTTGATTTTGCCCACCGGCTGGCTTGTTTGACTCGATGTTTGACTTGATGGCTGACTACTGGCAACCGGTGTCAGGTTAATAGTTTTTAGCGACTCGTTTTCTTTTTGCAACGTCGCTACTTGCGCTTGCAAATCAGTTATTTGTTTATCGCGATCGTCAGTTTTCGATACATCAGCGCTCGCCCCTTTTTTCACCATCAGCAAAACCCCACCGATTAGTGATAATACGATTAGTCCGATTCCGATATAAACGCTGTGCTTTTCGATCCAGATTTTCATAGAAAATCTTTCAATAATGTAGTAACCACACAGACCTCAACACAGACATAGCGCAGAAAATACAATTCTGTGTTTCTTCTGTGTAACTATCCGTGTAGTTTCTTCCTTTTAACTTACTCTAGATGCCTCGCTCTTTCACCAACCCTCTCCTTCAGCTCTGGATATTTATCGATATCGCTTGATATTATCTTAGCCGCTTCTGTCGCCTTTTCAATCATAATTCTATCAGAAATCGAGGCAAATTTAAAGTCCCAGAAACCCGATTGCTGATAACCATAAAGCTGACCCGGACCGCGAAGTTCCAGATCTTTTTCCGCCAACTTGAAACCGGACGGGACTGATTCCAAGTATGATAATCGCTTACGAGCAATTTCCGAATTTGATGATGAAAAAAGTAGGCAATATGACTGCTTATCGGAGCGGCCGACACGGCCGCGAAATTGATGAAGCTGTGCCAGTCCAAAACGCTCAGCATTTTCAATCATCATCACTGTTGCAGACGGAATATCGACTCCTACCTCGACCACCGAGGTAGAGACCAAAATATCAGATTTTTTGGTTTTAAAATTGGTCATCACCACCTCCTTCTCTTTTGATTTTAGCTTTCCGTGGAGCATGGCGATATTAAGATCTGGAAATATTTCCTTGGACAGTTTTTCGTATTCTTTCAATACTGATTTTCTATCTTCCTCAAAAAGATTCTCTCTCGTGCTCTCAACTTCTTCGATCAATGGGCAAATAACAAAAGCCTGATGACCTTTTCTAATTTCATCTCGGATAAATTCATAGGCCTTATCCCTTCCATTTGGCTTCACAATATGTGTAATGATCTTTTTTCTATCAGCCGGCATTTCATCAATAACCGATACATCCAGGTCGGCAAAGACAACTAACGACATGGTTCGAGGTATTGGCGTTGCAGTCATACTTAAATAGTGGGGTCTAATTGTCTTATTCGTAATTTCGTTTTTGGATTTATTCGTAATTTGGTAAGGGTGGAGCAATTCGTTTCTTTGCGACACGCCAAAGCGATGCTGTTCATCGATAACTACTAACCCAATATTTTTGAGCTCAACTTTATCTTGAATTAACGCGTGCGTACCAATAATTATTTGCGGAATATTATGATCGCTTTTGTTAGCGCTGGTTAGAAGTCCAACAGATATTCCGTGCGGTTTTAATATTTTTGACAATGTTTCGAAGTGCTGATTGGCCAAAATCTCCGTTGGCGCCATAACTGCGACTCGATAGCCGTTTTTAACCACAATGGCCGCAGCCATGGCTGCAACAACAGTTTTACCACTGCCAACATCGCCGTTTAAAAGCCTGTTCATTGGTTTATCGTCTGAAATATCTTTAATGATAGTCCAAGCTGATTTTCTTTGTGCGTCAGTCAGTTTAAACGGCAACTTTTTGACAAAATTCTGCAAAAATTTCTCATCAATTTTCATCGCCGGCGCTCTGTGGATCAAAACGTCTTGTTTCGTCAACTGTTTCTGAAGCGAAAATAAGAACAGCTCGTCAAATGCCATCCGCTCCCTAGCTTTCTCTAGTGATTTTGAATTAGTTGGATTGTGCAGCTCTGATATCGCCCCTTGAATGCCTATTAGATTGTTTCTTTCGATGATTTCTTCTGGAATATAATCTTTTAAACTTAAGATATTAGATTTTAGATTAGTGATCAGTTTTCCAATGTATCTACTCGTTATCCCCATTGTTTCCGGATAAACCGGCACAATCCGCGGGAAATTGGTTCGCGTAGGCGACTCCATTTGTAGCTGGCCGGAAAAATTATCGTATGATATTTTCCCATTAAGAATAACCTCTAATCCGGATTTCAGCATTTTCTCCAAATATGGCTGATTGAACCAAACAACTTTAAGTGATCCCGTGTCGTCTGCCACAACCGCTTCGGTGACAGTAAAACGTCTGCGCCTAGTTCGCCTGTTTGCAATATTGATAATTTTTGTCCTTATTGTTTTGACATTTGAGCTTTGGGCTTCATTTGATATTTGAACTTGAGATTTTGGATTTTCCAAATCAGCAATTTTGCTGATTTGAGTATAGTCTGCATAATCACGCGGGAAATAATACAAAAGATCTCCGACCAAGTTTACCCCGAGTCTATTAAGCCGAGGAGCCATTTTTGGCCCAACTCCGTGCAAGAATTGTATTTTAGTTTTCAGATTCATACTTGAATTATAACAGAAGCGCTAATTTCTTGACAAAGTTAGTATTTTAATGTACTATAGATAGGGCGAAATGAGGTGATCGCGTGGTAGACGCTATCAGGAGAGTTGAACCTGTAGTACAGCTGTAACCAATCGGTCTGCAGGATTGCGGACGAAACAGGAGAATGCGAATGTGCGCACCGCGCAACAACGAACTGCCGTGCTGCAACGACGAAGTCCGGCGCTTCGTCAGCCAGCGGCTGGATAAGACCGCTAATGAGATGATCGCCGAGATCAGCCCAGAGCTATACGATGTGTGGCGTCACGACGTCTACGACAGCCCCGCGCTCCTTGGGGACGCACCCAGCCTCAATGACTGGAAAGCCTGCCAGAACGACTGGATGGAAGGTCTCCACAGGCAACTGCAAAGAGACATGATCCAGAGAACTTGTTCTCCGGAATACTGAACACAGCCGGACGGCAACCAAAGTTGGTTAGCCGTTTTTTTATTGCAAAATTGTTGACTGGGAGACAATCAAGATGTAGAATTATTGTAAGAACTGGATTGTGCACCTGGATGTCACACTTGAGGGACATGAATCTCTCGACCGGAGGTGATAGCCACCACAACAGAAGTAGGTTGCAGACAAACGCAACCAGTCGCAAGTTCGTCTTTTGCGCAAGAGACGGAACAGGAATAACCAGCCGTTTGGGAAACTGATGTCAGGAGGCATGCCATGTACAAGACCCTCGTGGTCGCTGTACTCGCGCTCGCCCTCCTCGCTGCGTGTGCCTGGGCTGCCGGCCCACCGACAACGACGTCGTTCACCGGCACCGCCTACACGAGCGTGGAGAAGGCCCCACCGAGCCAGGCCGTACCGTTCGTCGCCGCAACGAAGGCCGCACCGGAGAAGGCTGCAACGAAGAAGGCCGAACCCCAGAAGATGGCTGTGAAGACGGTGGCCCCCGCCGACGTTGGGACCACGCTGGGCCGCACCTTGACGCAGGCTATGCCGACCACACCGCCGACGGCCGGCACGAAGATGAGCGAAGTGGCAGCGATCACCGCCCACGAAGCCGAGGCACGGATCGCCACCGACACGCGCACCGCGCTGTGGAAGACCGCCGAAGTACACGCCATACTGGCCCTGGAAGCTGATGTGGTCACCGACTACGGGCTGAGCGCTGTGACTGTCGCCTTGGTCTAGGACCCCACATCGGGACTAGCCAAGCGCCGTCATAGCGCTGGATGAAACTGCGACATCCCCTCGGGGGATGACGCAACTGGCCAGTGGAGGCGGGGGTAGTATTACCCCGCCTCCACGCCTACAAAATTATTTCGAAATATATAAAAAAACCCCTCAAGGGGACTTTTTATTTTCTGCTAACAAGTGATAAAATTAAAACTATGAATGAACAAGAATTTTCAATTCCAGAAGGCGAGATGGGTGCGATTGATCGTATCCATATCCATGGCGAGCCAACGTTGGGGGAGCTTCAAGAAGAACTTGCAGCCCTGCGCCAGAAACAACTAACTCCTAATTGGACAGAGAACGATCGCAAACGCTTTGCAGAACTCCAAGAGATGGAAACAAAAATGCAAGATGCCGCCTAACTCTCGATTATTCCGCCACTCAAAACCTCATCACCCAGATAGAACACCGCCGATTGGCCGGGGGTTATAGCTCGTTGTTTTTCGACAAAAACAACTCGAATTGCTTCATTCGCCTCGGCTTTGCCTGGACGAGACGGGTTGCTCAATTGCTCAATTGTTTCACATTCGACTTCCGGATGATGATATCTAATTTTGACTTTTAATTTTTTAGATTTTAGATCTAATTTTTTATCTATCCAATTTAAATTGGACACAATCATTTCCTTTTTGTAGACTTCTTCATCATTACCAACAATTAGTTGATTTTTCTCTTTATCAAATCCAATCACATATAGTGGTTGTTTGTCAGCTTGAAGCTTGAAGCTTGAAGCTCGAAGTTGATCAATTAGTCGCCGTTGCCCGATCGTATAGTTCAAAAGCCCATCGTGCTGGCCAATAATATTTCCTTCGGAATCAACAATATCACCCGATTTAAAATAACCCGCATCCAAATATCTCCGCAAAAATGCACGATGATCTTTATCGGCAAAAAAACAAATTTCCTGGCTCTCCGGTTTCTCTTTGACCGGCAAATCCCACAAGGTAGCTAAATCACGGACATTTTTCTTCTTCATTTCACCAATTGGGAACATAACTTTTGATAGCTGATTTTGCTTTAACCGATAAAGCATATAACTTTGATCTTTTGTTTCATCAACTCCTTTAAATAGTTTGCCATCTTCAATCCGCGCATAATGACCAGTAGCAAGCTTTTCACAACCAATTGACAGTACTTTTTTCAACAACAAATCGAATTTGATGGTTTCGTTACAAACAATACACGGGTTTGGCGTACGCAGATTTTTGTATTCCTGCAAAAAGTAATCAACAACCTCTTTTTTGAACTCAACTTTGGCGTCAATTACATAAAACGAAATCTTAAGTTTTGCCGCGACTATCCGTGCATCCTCCAGTGCTTCGTAATCGCAGCAACGATTCTCTTTTCGAGTCGAACAAGACGATGAAGAATCAGACCATAATTTCAAAAAAAGCCCGACTAAATCGTGCCCCTCATTTTTCAAAATTTTTGCCGCGACGGAGGAATCAACTCCGCCAGACATAGCAACCGCTATCTTCATTTTTTTGTCATATTTACAGGTAGAGTTTTTTCCAAAAACAGCTCGTTTTTTCGCACCATCGACATCAAAAGATCGTGCAAAAGCGGCGTTCGAAGCTGGGATTTATAAATTGAAAGCGCCGCCAGTTTATTGTCTTCCTCTTCCTGCGACAGTATATATCGCTGCCAGTGATGAGAAAAATCAATCAACTTCACTGGCGGCGTCAGGTTATTGCCCGGATGCAAGCCAACCGGCTGGGGAAAATATTTCCAATGGACAAGATAGGTATAGGTGTAAAAATCAGTTCGATCCTTCAACGCCTCGTCCAAGGTTTGACCGATAAATTTATGGTCCGGATTCGTGTCACTCTGGTCAGGGTAAACTATAACCTTAGGCGCAAAAGAATTAATTTTTTGCAATAAATCACTTGTGAGTTGACTGCTACTTACCCGTTCTTTCAAATAGAACTCCGGTAAATCGAGAAATATTAGATCGTCCTGGCCGACCCCGAGAGTTTTTACCACTTCCCGAAATTCAGTTTTCCTCTCTTGTCCAAAACCACGGCGATTGCCGTCAGTAACGGCGATTATTTGAACATTCGCTTTGTTGGCGACTGATTTTTGAATATAGCCACCAGCGGCTATCGTTTCATCATCAAAATGGGGAGTAATTATTAATATTTTATCGTTAGTTGTCGGCTCATAGACATCTTCCATCAACGAAATTATGGCATCGGGCATAACAGAAAATTTTCTGGCATACAGATAGTAACCGCCAATACTAAGAACAATAAAGGCGATAATTATTAAAACCAAGTTTCTTCTCATCCAAAATTTTTTCTTCATGGCTTCATTTTACTAGATTTCTATAGAGCATTGCTACTGTCACCGGACCAATCCCGCCCGGGACCGGAGTATAGAATGATGATTTTTCAAACGCCCTCGGATCAATATCACCGACTAATTTGCCGCCAACTTCAGATATGCCGGCATCAATTAGAACAGCGCCTTTTTTAATCATTTTTGCTTTGATTAATCCCGGTTTTCCCACAGCTGAAATCACAACATCGGCATCACTTGTGATCGTAGCTAAATACGGCGTCTGTTCGTCGGCAATCCGCAGGTCAACATCGTACTCTTCAAGAACTCTGATCAATGGTGTACCGACCAAAAAACCACGGCCGATCACAGCTACTTTCGAATTTTTTAAATTGATAGTCGATTGCTTTATTGCTTCCATAATCGCCCCAGTAACCGGAGGGCGGAAATGACAGGAAAGCTCGGAGCAGAATCGCAGTGCATCGACATCCTTTTCCGAGGCGATAGCTGAAATAAGCTCATTCTGGTCCAAACCTTCAGGAATCGGAAGTTGAATCATTAGACCGGTAATTGTCGGATCAGAATTTAGACGGGCAATTTCCGCCTTAACTATTTTAGTTGTTGCGTCAGTCGGCAATTTTACAATGTCAAAATGAATGCCCAAATACTTCGCCGCTCGCTGTTTTTGCTCGATATAGCGGGCAGAAACTATGTCGTCGCCGATCCAGATGACCGCCAACGCCGGCTTCACAGGCAAAACAGCGATCTTTATTTTCAGATCCCCTAGTATCTGTTCTTTTATTTGGTTTCCATCAAATCTCGTAGGCATAAGTTCAAAGTCTAAAGCTCAAATGTCAAATGAAGCTCTAAATCTCAATTTCAAATTTAATCATTTGGATTTCATTTGTCATTGGGATTTTGAATTTTGGATTTTCTGCGATAATCCTTTATCGCAGAGCGAATTCCCTCTTCGGCCAAAATTGAACAATGATATTTTGCCGGCGGAAATTTACCCATTTGCTCTGCAATTTGCTTTGATGTCAACTTCAGTGCCTCTTTGATTGACTTTCCTTTGACCAACTCCGTCGCAATCGATGATGAAGCTATTGCCGCCCCACAGCCCAAAGTCTGGAATTTAATATCAAAAATGTATTCTTCTTCCTTATTTTTTACTTTTGACTTTTTACTTCTGACTTTTATAAAAATCCGCATCACATCACCACAATTTGGGTTACCAACAGTTCCCACGCCGTCGGCGTTCTCAATTTCACCCAAATTTCTTGGGTTTTTGAAGTGATCCATTACTCTTTCTGAATATAAATTATCCACAAAACTCCTTGAATTTTATTTATTAATATGATAACATTCTCATCACTATCATTGAAAGGATTGTGGACAATGGACACATACATCCTGCGCTATCGTAGCCCTCTTGTCTGACGCAAGGGTTTCGACCTGGGTCGTGATTCTGTTGACCTAACGCCTCGTCTCAAGTTCGTCGTGTCAGACTACCATTTCAAGGCGGAAGATCACGACGATGCCACTTCACAGGTGGAGGAGTTCCTCGGCAAAATGGATCCAGTCACCTTCCAAGACCAAACCCATCACTGCGAGAAGATCGAGCTCCTGATGGTAGTTGGATGAACTGATCCCGTCCGCCCGCGCATTGCTGGCGGGCTTTTTTTTATTTGTAGCCCACGCTTTCCCGTTTCGCCTGTGGCGAAGCCGAGGCGGAAGCTTGTTGCGTAACAGACTAAAGTCTGGGCTACGGGGACTCGTAGACCATGCTTTAGCGTGTTAATTAGCAAGCTAAAGCTTGGACTACAAATCAGGAAAATGGTGACATTTTACGCAGTTTCTCAATTATCGGCGGCAAAATTTCCAAAACTTTATCGATCTCTTCATCGGTTGTGTGGCGACCAAGTGTAAAGCGGATTGATCCATGACACTGCTCGGGTTTTAAACCCATGGATATCAAAACGTGTGACGGCTCCAATGACCCTGATGTACATGCCGAGCCGGTTGAGGCGGCAATTCCTTGCATATCCAAATTTAGGAGGATCGATTCCCCTTCAGCATTGATAAAAGAAATATTAACGTTGGCCGGACTTCTCTGCTCTCTACTGCCATTTAAAAATGAATTAGAAATTTTCAATAATCCATCGATTAATTTGTCCCTTAAAGTTTTTACTTTTAAATTATAGTTTTGACTTTTGAGTTTTGCGTTTTGAATTATTTCTACCGCTTTTGCCATCCCGACAATCCCGGCGATGTTTTCCGTTCCTGCCCGCTTTTTGTACTCTTGCCCGCCGCCTACTATCTGATGTTTAACCGGCACGCCAGCCCTAACATATAAGAGACCAGTTCCTTTCGGACCATAAATTTTATGTGCGCTCATTGTCAGCAAATCAACGTGCAAATAGTCAACATTCATATCGAAATATTCTGCAGCTTGCACAGCGTCGGTATGGAAAAAAATGCGTCCTGCATTTTTTTCAGAATTATGGGGTTTGAATTTTGAATTATGGGTTTCGTTCATAATTTCTGATTCATAATTCATAATTCTTGTCTTATTTACTCGCTCGATCATCTGACCTACTGCCCGAATGGGCTGAACTGTACCGATTTCATTATTAACATATATAATTGAAACAAGGACCGTATTTTCTTTAATAGCAGATTCAATATCAGCGACTTCGATTAACCCTTCTTCGTTTGGTTTGATAAAAGTCGCTTCAATTTTGCCATCAAGTTCAAGTTCCTTGATAGTATCCAACACCGCATGATGTTCAAAAGCCGAAGTGACAACATGCGGAAGCATTTTGTTATCCTGAGCGAAGTCGAAGGATCTCGATTCAATAATTCCTCGTATCGCTAAATTGTCCGATTCTGAACCGCCAGATGTAAAAACAATTTCTGTTGATTTACAATTCAAAAACCTGGCGATTTTGTGCCTGGCTTCATCAACTGCCGCCCTTGCCTCTTGACCGAAAGAATGAATACTCGAAGCATTGCCAAATGTTTCGGAAAAATATGGTAGCATCGCTGTTAAAACAGTTGAGTCAACCGAAGTAGTCGCTGAATGGTCTAAATAAATCTTTTTCATTTTTCAATTTTCTTAGCGATTTTTCGCAAATCAGCCACACATGACTTACAGCCGCTTCCAGAAACCGCCGCTTCATATTCAGTTTGCGGTACTAAATAAGCTACCGGCTTCGAATAACGGCTGACTTGATAAACTTCTCCGACCTCAACTTCCCGCATGACTTGAGAGATTCGGTTCTGCAATTCGTTTACGTTGATGTTCTTCATAAAATCTCACCTGATTCTGCCTGTCCCGCACCGAGCCTGTTCTGGTGTTGGGAAAGCTCATTTACATTAATGTTTTTCATCTTTTTTTATTTAAAAGTTACCTTATAAATAAGGTAACATCTTACATAACTTAAGTCAATAGTTTAGACTATCCCAAACAAGGTCATGGCTTTTTTAGTTGTTTGTTTTTCGACTTCGGAGAGAGAGACTTGCTTAATGCGGGCGATTTCTTCGGCGACTTGAACAACATAAGCCGGTTCGTTGCGCTTGCCACGAAACGGTTCCGGCGCCAAATAAGGGCAATCAGTCTCAATCATTATCGAACCTAACGGAATTTCTGCAATAATGCGCTCCAATTCTGTCCCCTTTTTGTAAGTAATATTGCCGGTAAAAGAAACTGCCATTCCCAATTCCAAAATCTTTTTGGCAAAATCCCAGTCAGAGGAGAAACAATGTAGCACTCCGCGAATATCTTTTTGATAACTCTTTAAAATCGCATAAACATCGGCTTCGGCTTCCCTGCAATGAATGATTACCGGCAGGCGTAGCTCAATCGAAAGATCTAACATCTGTTCGAAACAGAAAATCTGTTGCTCCCGGTTTGGATACTTCGAAAATTGCGACGAGCGTTTGAGATAATAATAATCCAGGCCGGTTTCGCCAATCGCAACGACTTTTTGATGATTAGCGATGGTTAAAAGCCGCTGTTTGGCATCGATATCAAGATCGAGAGCGGAATGCGGATGAATGCCGACAGCGGCAAAAACCTCGGGATATTTCCGCGCCAGATCAACTGATTTTTTTGAGGAATCAAGATCAACGCCAACATTAATAAACCGCCGAACATGCGCTTGCATCGCCCGACCCAAAACTTGGTGAACCTCGTTCTTAAATTCAGGAAAGTCTAAATGAGTATGAGTGTCGATAAACATGGTTATCTAAAAAAAGAAATATAGATGACCGTGGCGATAACAATCAGCGCGGCAATGATATCACGCTTTTTAATATTTTCCTTAAAGTAAAACGTTGAAAAGAAATAAACAAGAAAGGGTCCAAGAACCAAAATGATGGTGGTTTCGACGACGCCGAGTCTGGCAAAGCCATAAAATTTCAAAACCATCTGGACGACGCCGAAGAAAGCGGAAATAATTGTATAAGCGAAACATTTGGCCGGCATTGCCAGTAATTTTGGCCGCCAAAAAATCAAGAAAATGATTGACATAATGGCTGTTCGAGCAAAATATAGCGCCGCCGGAGAAAAAACATCAAGCAAATATTTAATGATGATTGATTCTGCCGACATTAAGAACATCGCCGCAACCACGATGCCGGTATTCCGGGTGACTTGCAGATGATGATGACGGAAGCGCGAGGCAATCAGCGCCAATGAAGCAATTGTGCCGGCAATGAAAAGACTTAAATTGCGCTCCTTCGGCAGAAAGATTTCCGAGAGAATTATCGTCACCAGAGGCGCCAACAGCATAATAAGTTCAAATTCGTGGATCTCCTCTTCTTGAATCCCGCGATAATAAAATGAATTCCAGGTGATCGCCACTGTCAGCATCGCCACAAATAATAAAATATACTTGTAAGTCCAAAGCTGCTGCCAATGTATAAAGCCAAATGTCGGCAAAAGAAAGGCGGTGATAATCGCCAGCCAAACAAAAAGTAGCGGTATAAAACGTTTTACCGGCAATTTATAGCGGGAGAGGACAACTTTGTCGACAATGACCCCTCCGGCATAGCCAATCGAAGCCAAAAAAGCCTGCAACACAATACAAGAATTATGAATTAAGAGTTATGAATAATGGTTTTAATCCCATGATTCACAATTCAGTATTCATGATTCAATTCTTGGGAATAACGGCTCCGGCTCTAAAGTTTCTAATTGTGATTTCATCTTCTCCGCAGTTTTCGGCATGAAGGGGGAAAGAGGTAAGATTAAAGATTTAAGATTAAAGAACACGTGATTCAAAACCTCCGATAACTTTTCTTTGTCTGTTTTCGCTAGTTCCCATGGTTTATTTTCTTCGATATACTGATTTAATTTTGTTATTTCTGATGCAATTTTTTGCAAGGCTTGGTCAAACTTCAACTCTTCTATCAATTTTCCGATTTTTTCATTTCGACTTTCGACTTTCGACTTTCGACTTTCGACTCGATATTTATTCATCATCGAAATCGTTCTCTGAACTAAGTTACCGAGTCCGTTTGATAATTCGCTTTGATATCTCGCAGCGATTTTTTCTTCGGATATGTCACCATCTTCACCAAAAGGAAATTCGCGTAAAAGCGCATAACGGACGGCATCGGCGCCAAATTTCTCGACTAGCACGTTTGGATCCAAGACATTTCCACGGGTTTTGCTCATTTTTTGCCCGCCAACGGTGAAAAAACCGTGAGCAAAAATCTTTTTGGGTAGTGGAATATCAAGGGCTATCAAAATCGCCGGCCAAACTATTGCGTGAAACCAAAGAATGTCTTTTGCCATTAATTGGATGTCAGGCGGGAATATCAAATAGTCAGCTCCATCCTTTTGACTTTTGACTTTTGACTTTTGACTTTGATAAATTATTTCTTCCGAGAAATAATTTATCAGTGCATCAATCCAAACATAAATCGTTTGCGCCGGGTCGCCAAGAAATGGGA
Source organism: uncultured Candidatus Saccharibacteria bacterium (assembly GCA_964355425.1). Taxonomy (GTDB): domain Bacteria; phylum Patescibacteriota; class UBA1384; order XYA2-FULL-43-10; family CAINNR01; genus CAYHDN01. The sequence goes on along the minus strand of CAYHDN010000015.1, from coordinate 2,478 downwards.
TACCCCATTCGACCTTTTGGCGGGAAATTGAGATATCTTCCAGTCCGGCTTTAATTTTCCCGACAACTTCATTTTTCCGCGCTTCCGGAAGTATCTGATAATCGCCGGCTTTAATCGCCGCTAGTAAATTTTTGCCAAATTTTGATAACAGAAAGAAATAATTTTCTTCCGAATGTTTTTCCGGTTTAGTTCCGTGATCGGGGCAATTTCCGTCCTTTAATTCATCCGGCGGCAAAAATTTCTCGCAGGCGATGCAATAGAGTCCTTCGTATTTTCGTTTCTCAATAAAGCCGCGTTTTTGTAGTTCAGCGATCATCTCCTGAACAATTTTATTATGCTCCGGATTTGTTGTCCGAAAAAATTCCGAATATTCAATGTTCAGATTTTTCCAAGCGTCCTGAAAACGCGGCACCAAGAAATCAGCAAACTCCTTTGGTCCCATCCCCGCTTTTTTGGCGGCGGCGGCAATTTTCGCGCCGTGTTCATCAACTCCAGTCAGAAAGAAAACATCCTGATTTTTAACGTCGCGATAGTAGCGCGCTAAAACATCAGCCGCAACAGTCGTATAGGCATGCCCGATATGCGGAATATCGTTGATATAATAAATTGGAGTCGTAATATAAAATTTTTTGCTCATATAATGAAATCATAGCAGATCGTGCCTGCCTTCTCAATGATTGACTAACTGGCGTTTTTGATCTATCATCAGTTAACGCAGATATCCAGGAGGTAACATCAGGATGAAACGCCAATATACCAGGGATGAGTGGCTGGCAGCGAAGCTCAAGTTCCTGCAACGCGCTACCTCTACACTGTTTAACGAACCGCGCTTAGTTCCCAGGGACGAGGTCGAGATGTCGGACGCATGGTTCGGTTTGTACTATCTGGCCAAGGCCGCAGTCACAATCTTCCTGGCCAACGGCACAATTGAGCACGTGCCAATCGACTTCCACGATGTCGAGAACAATGGCATGATGCTCCGGGCGATGTTTCCGGACACCGGGTCGATCAAGATGATGGGTGTGACGTTCGATCGAGCTCGAGTGTTGAATGCAAAGCGCTCGGACAGCAAAACGATGGAGTGGCTGCGCAAGACCATCTGGGGCAAGAATGGGAGGTCTTTTCACCACATCCATCGCTGGGGATATCGCGGTCGCAGAGCGGCGATCATCAGCACACGTCCTGACGCCAACGGCTGCACCGCTCTGGCAATCGAGCCGACCAGGGTCACTATCGTCATCGGTTTCGACCCACCAATCTAGGAGGCCAACATGGCCAAGACCGTCAAGGGACAGCCGATGAAAAGCTGTCCAAGGAAAAAGCGCAAGTCTGCCACCAGCAAGAAAAAGCCGGTGGCGTTTTTTATCAGACTAAAGTCTGGTCTCCAAGGAGTTCGTAGACCACGATTTATCGTGCTAACAACAAGCTAAAGCTTGCTCTCCATAAATCATGGAGCACAGGCTTCAGCCTGTTTAAGGACTAGCACAAATTCCCCTTTTGTTTTGTGAGATTTGAGATCGTTGATCGCTTCGCTGACACTTCCGCTCCAATACTCCTCGAATTTTTTAGTCATTTCACGAGCGATAAAAACTTCTGTATTCTCACCAAGATATTTTTTGACATCGTTTAATGTTCTCTCAGTTCGCAAAGCGGATTCGTAAATTACAATCGGAACTGCCAATTTTGCCAATTCCCTGAATTTGGTTTCCCGACCCTTTTTCTTCGGCAAAAATCCGGCAAAATAAAACTCTTTCTCCACCATTCCGCTGACTGAAATTGCCGCCGTTACCGCACTCGCCCCTGGGATTGGAATGACTTTTATATTTTTACTTTTTACTTTTAAGTTATCGATTAATTTCCGTCCCGGATCCGATATCCCCGGAGTTCCCGAATCAGAAACATAGGCGCAAGATTTGCCAGATTCAAGCCCCCTGATAATGAAATCGATCTTTTCGTCCGACGAATGCTGATGGATTGAGACCAGTTCTTTTTTTATATTTAACTGATGCAAAAGTCCGCCGGCGACGCGGGTATCTTCACAAGCAACAAAATCAACGGTTGATAGAACTTCAACCGCCCGCTTTGTAATGTCGCCCATATTCCCTATCGGCGTCGCTACAATGTAGAGTGTTCCTTTTTCCATAGCGCCAAGATTGTAACAGGAAAATATAATATATGCTATTCTATAATCGTTACAGAGGAGGTGACGGCTGTGCCACATGAGATATACTCGGGCACCGTCACTTTCTATGACCAAACTGAAGCTGAAGTCAGGCTGCTGGTTAAGGTCAGGAAAGCCGGTGCGAAAGTCGGGGAAATCATCGTTGTGCAATCATACCATTCCCGTTGTGTCGAGCTTCCAGGACGTGTAATCGTCCTGGCCAACAGCGACATACATCTGTCGCCCAACAACGACATCTTTGTGGCTGATCCGCGCCCGTAGAGCCCCCCGCATCGGCCGCCTTTATTACAAGAACC
>CAYHDN010000014.1:0-16649 GCA_964355425.1 uncultured Candidatus Saccharibacteria bacterium | reverse complement strand
CAAGTGCATAGTATATTAACAAGAACAAAAAATCAACCCCCTATAAAAAAATCCGCTGGTAAAAAGCGGGCTTTTTGAAATATTCATCAAAAGGGTTGCGCAATTAATAATATTTTGTTATGTGTTAGTGGAGCAGTCGAAACTGCAGAGGTGATACCGATGATCGGTTATAAAGAGTTCGAGCTGCCACAGCTGACCGTATACCCGGCTGACTGGCCAAAGCCTGGTCTCACGCTCAAGCCAGGAGACCTGACACGGTTTGCACCGCAGGGAACCGGTGTCTATGGCTATCAGGCTCCTGTGGGTGCTACTCCGTTTGCGGTTGCGCCACCGCATGAGGACTGCGGAGGGCTGATCTTCTTCGGCAACGACGTCACGGCCGCCGACTTCTACGGAATGTTGCGACTTCTTGGCATCTCCGGCAAATGGAGACATGCCGATAAGTACGCAGCATTCGCAACTGTCGCATCTGTGTCTGGGGTTGAAGGCTATCTCGCCCAGATGCGCATCGTCAGCGACTTTGCCCTGCGGTTCATGTACCGCGCGCTCAATGAGCAGGAGACCGAACAGCTCCCGCTTCAGTCGATTCCCTGGGATCAAGCGCTTTGGCACTTCATCGAGCAGGAGAAGGAGCGCTTTGGCACCAGCTTCGGCGAATGCCGGCAGAACCGTCTCGAGGGCGTCTTTGGTGGAGACGGTGAACGGGCATGCGAAGAGCTGTCGTTCGGACTGATGCTCGAGAATTCGTATCATCACGTCTTCCGCATCTGGTCGAGAGCATGGTTAGTGACCAAATAGGAGGGCGGGTAGTGGTCGAGAGTCAATTTCGGCCTTTTTTAATTGAATTAAACTCAAAATTAGGCTATAATCCAAGCGTGGAAGCGTGCCGGAGTGGTTGAACGGGGCGGTCTCGAAAACCGTTATGCTCGCAAGAGTATCAGAGGTTCGAATCCTCTCGCTTCCGCCACCCGCATAGCCCAATGTAATTGGGCTATGCGGGTTGGCAGAGTGGATTCGAACAGGGAAGGGGTCGGGAAACGGGAGTTTCCCGTGGAGGAAAATATTAAAAACCGAGGGTTTTTAGAAGGAGCGAATGCTCCGTTCGAAATCCTCTCGCTTCCGCCAATTTATATTGCTTGTGGCACATTGGTCGGCTATGTTGATATTAATCAAAAGAAGGACAAATATGAAAAAGATAAAGATAAAATCGGTCGGTTATGTCAAAAACAATATCAGAGAAAATCGCTTTGGCGGGTTTGGGAAAGAAATCTCAACGATTCAATTGGAGAAAGGTTATAGAGGAGCGCTGAAAGGCATCGAGGATTATTCTCATGTCATAATTGTTTATTGGATGGACAAAGTAAAAGGACAGGTGATTATGCACCGTCCGCAAGGCAATCCGGAGGTACCAATAGTCGGCATTTTTGCCTGTCGGTGCCCACAAAGACCGAATCCGATCGGCATCACCACGGTAAAATTATTGGAGCAAAAAGATGACCAAATAGTAGTTCAGGGGCTTGATATTTTAGACGGGACACCCATTGTCGACATTAAACCTTATTGGCCTCAATATGATAAAGCCGATCGAGTAAGGTATCCGAAATGGGTAGATAAATTAGATTTATAAACGGTAAACAAAGTATCTAGAATAAAATTCTAACAAGGAGACAAAAATGCTTCACACAATTGTACTCGCCTTGCATGTGATTGGTGCCGGCATAATGTTCGGCGCAGTGTTTTTTGCTTTTCTAATAGCCCTACAGAGGGTTCTCGACCCCTCGAAACTGGCGACCCTGAAAAGTATCTTTCTCTTCGGGACCATCGGCGCCATTGCCCAAACCATTACCGGCATAATTTTATACTTTCAAGAGGCCGGCGAATTCAGAGACAGCAAAATGTTTTGGATCAAGATCGGGCTGTTTGCGCTAGATGGAATAATTGCACTACTGATTGTTGATCGGAGAATCAAACTTATCGAGTCAAAATCAAAAGGCGATGTTGACTTAGGTAGCACCTATCTCTGGACATTGTTGTCGGTACTGATCATTTCCTCGATCATCACTCTTGGCGTATTTTTGGTTGAGGGATAAAAATGTTTGAAAATGCAACCGAACTTGCGAAAGTTGTTGAATATCAGGACGGTGTTGTTGCCAGCCGGACGATTATAGATAAAAAGGCTGGAACGGTAACAATATTTGCCTTCGACAAAGGTCAGGGCCTTTCCGAGCATGTTGCGCCCTACGATGCCTTGGTTTGCGCCCTTGATGGCGAGGCTGATGTTGTTGTGTCAGGGGAAAAGCAAACTCTTAAAAGCGGCGAAATGTTGATTATGTCCGCCGGAGCGCCTCATTCACTCAAAGCCAGAGAAAAATTTAAAATGATGCTGGTGATGATAAGAGAGAAAGAGGGTAAAAAAGGTTAAGAGGATAGAAGAGGATAAAGAAAGGGAGGAGAAGTGGGGAGTTACAAAGACACAATTACCTACAAGCAGGCGGCTGAAATTTACGATTTGACTAAAGAATTTACCAAGAAATATCTTCATCCGATCAAAGATAGCCGACTCACTGACCACATGAACTCGTCGGCAAGATCAATGAAACAAAACCAAGCCGAGGGTGCACTGCGAAACAGCATCAAGGCCTTGATTGAATTTCTTGGATTTGCCCGTGCTTCGGGCGAAGAGTTATTAGAAGACTTCTTGGATTTAGCCAAGGACTGGAAAATAAAGATTGTGCGTCCTTCTGTTTTATCTTCTTTATCTTCTGTATCCTCTTTATCCTCTGACTTGAATCATTTAGTTGACTTGATTACCAAAACTAACTATCTTCTCGATCGTCAGCGGCAAGCACTGGAGAAACATTTTATCGAACATGGCGGTCATGCCGAAAACCTGGCCAAGAAAAGGAGAGAATATAGGGGGTATTAGATATCGAAGGACCCGAAAATGAAAAACCACCCCCTTGGTGGGGTGGGTTAAGGCCAATTGTTCTCTTGACGCCATTCAAGCATCTCGTTGATGTCCTCCGGTGGGAAGACCTCCTCGACGCCGATGATGTCGGCGCCATCCCATTGAAGACGGAAGAAGTGGTCATTGATCTCGACCCGTTCAACAATCCAGGCTCCTGGTGTCCTCAAGTAACGGAGGGACAGGTTGGCAAAGACGTGGTTTCTGGTCTTGGCAATCGGCTTGCAGTTGCAGTCTTCGGTGTCAAGATAGATCTGGGCGTAGCGGTAGTAGCGGCTACCGCTTTCGGAGGTGGAAAAGTCGCTGGACACGAGCTGTAGATATTCAGGATCGTCGACTGCTTTGCCGCGATTGATCTCGCCGATGACCAAGCAAAGCGCCTGGAGCACGGGGATTTGCATCCTGGAAAGCCTCATTGTGATCCTCCATGCGTTTCGTGAACGCAACCTAAAAGATACCACAAATACTTTTCCAGTCAACTGTGGTAAAATAGACATTGAAAGAACAGTGAATAAGACGAGGGGAGGACTATGAAAATCAATTGGAACGAGGCGATAGTAAAGCCCTGGGGATATATTAAAAAATACAGATTCCTTTGGGGGTTGGGAATTTTGGCCGCTTTGACCGAAGGTGGTTTTGGCGGTTATTCCGGTAGCGGCAGCAGCTGGTCGGGCGGCGATCAGGATTTTGAAAATTTCGGTAACACCGTTGGCGGTTGGATCAGCCAGCATTATTTAGAGATCGGCATCGTTTTAGCTGGACTTTTCCTGATCTCGCTCGTTGTTCTATATATCTCTTATTGCGCCCGTGCCGGATTGATCTATTCAGTCAATTCGCTCGAATCGGATAAAACCGAAGTAAATTTTGGTAAAGCTTTTGCCGCCGGTCAAAAATATTTCTGGCGTTTTCTCGGCCTGGCATTGTTAATTGCCTTGATAGTTTTTGCCATAATTGTTGTGATGTTTGCCGTCATTGCCGGCCTGATCGCGCTGGTGGTGGCTCTCTCACTTTGGTTTTTACTCCTAATTATTCCAGTCGGCATCGCCGTATTTTTTGGCTTTATCGTTCTGGCGGCCTATATAAACGCCATGATGAATTTAGCCTATCGGCAAATTGTGATCAAAAATAATCGGATTATCGAAGCTATAAGAGAGACGAGAAAGTTAATTGCCGCTAATTTCAGCAAGGTAATAATTGCTTATCTGATCCAGTTGGCAGTTGGCACCGTCGTTGGTTTAGCGTTGATTGTAGCTCTAATGTTCATCGGCGGCGTTTTGCTTTTGATTGGGGTTGGGATATATTTTTTGGCCAAATGGACCGGAGTTTGGATTTACGCTTCTATCGCTGTTTTAGTACTGATCGCCGGAATACTGGTTATTTCCGGTGCAACCAATGCTTATATCTCGGCTTTTTGGACGGTCGTCTACAGACGACTAGTCGAAAGTTCATAAAGTTTGTAAAGTCCATAAAGTTCAAGGAACAAGAATCTATTGTAAAATACATTTTACTTTCTACTTTATAAATTTTTAACTTTTAACTCGAAACCGGAGGTTTCTTGGTTGATCTTAATCAAAAATTATATTCGATGCGCCGGACGGAAGAGGAGGAGCAGACTTGGGCTCTGGCGTCAAAAGCTGGTCTGCAATACATGGATTTAGTTGGATATCCGTTTGCAGCCGAGATTTTGATGCTGTTTCCAGCCGAGACGATGATTGAAAATAATTTTGCGCCTTATTTAAAAATTGGCAGGGAAATTAGAGTCGGAGTCCTTGGTCGGCAAAGCCCCAAGCTAAAGAAGGTTTTGGACGAATATGCGTCGGCAAATAATGCCAAATTTACCTATGTAATAATTTCTCGAACTAGTTTAGCTTATGCTATCAGCACTTTTCAAGAAAAACAGGAAGAGGAGCAAAACAAAGCGCTGGATGTTAATAAAAAGCGTCATGACCTGATCGAGAAAATTCACACGGTTGCTGATATTCAGGAAGCGGCCAAGAAAGTGACGACGACTGAACTTTTGGACTTAATTTTGGTTTCAGCGACTAAAATGAATGCTTCCGATGTTCATATCGAGCCGGGAGCAGTCAATTTTCTTGTTCGCTTTCGAGTCGACGGTGTTTTGCAAGACGTTGTTCGAATGTCGCTATCTGCCTACAAGTTTTTGCTTTCAAGAATAAAATTTTTGGCAAAGCTGAAAATGGATGTCACAGCTGAACCGCAAGACGGTCGTTTTTCAATAAAACACGGCGATAATGAGGTTGATTTAAGAGTCTCAACTTTGCCATCGGCTTATGGCGAAAGTATAGTCATGCGTTTGCTAGGCCAGGAAATGCAAATTAAAAAATTAGCCGATCTTGGTTTCCGGCCCGATGCACTGGGAGTAATAAAAACGGCGATTAAAAGACCGCACGGGATGATATTGAATACCGGTCCGACCGGTTCTGGTAAATCAACAACGCTTTACGCCATGATTATGGAGTTACGAAAACCCGGGATAAAAATTATTTCATTGGAAGATCCGATCGAATATCGAATTTCCAGTGTCCAGCAGAGTCAGATTGACCCGGAGGCCGGATATACTTTTGCCGAGGGCTTGCGGGGCGCCCTGCGTCAGGATCCGGACATTTTGATGGTTGGTGAGATCAGAGATAAAGAAACTGCCGAAATTGCCGTCCAAGCGGCATTGACAGGCCACTTATTGTTATCATCCCTTCACTCAAATACGGCGCCGGCGGCCCTGCCGCGGCTTTTAGAAATTGGCGTCCGGCCATTTTTGCTCGCCGGCTCAATTAATTTGATTATGGGCCAAAGACTGGTGCGGAAAATCTGTCAGAAATGCGCGGTTGAGTTTGCTCCAACCGAACCGCTTTGGGACGAAGTGAAAAATATTCTTTCGCCAATGAAAGACAAACTGCTACCGGAGATTGCAGCCGAATTGAATCTGCCGGCGGCCGACGTCAAACTCAAGAGAGGCGCTGGCTGCTCGGCCTGTAATAAATCCGGTTTCTTGGGCCGCCAAGTCATTGTCGAAGTCTTGGTCCCGACGTCAGAGTTGGAAACATTAATCGGCCGACAAGCAACAATTGCCGAGTTTACAAAAACCGCCTTGTCACAGGGAATGATTACCATGGAACAAGACGGTTTAATAAAAGTTCTCGAAGGTTCTACTACCACGGCCGAAGTCTGGCGAGTAACAAAGGACTGATTAATTTTATTTGTATCAAGCTTTAATTGTTATCATCTGGTGGATAAGTGTAATGAATGTTAATAAATAATTTAATTCATATCAACACAACGACGTGTTGATGCATAAGGAGGGATAATGCGAAAAATTAGTGGTGGATGGGATGCGGCAAAGAGAAGCAATCAATTTGAAACTTTGGTCAAATTGTCTTCTGAATGCAAGAATGAGAGTCAAATAAAAGCAGTTCTTGCTACACTCTTAACCGTGAGCGAAAAGGCAGCGATTGCTCAGAGGCTAGTAATAATTCGATTGCTGAATAAAGGTGAAAAATATTCTGATATATCACTTGCGCTAGGTGTTTCAACAAACACAATTACAAAAGCATTAGATCTATATCACAAAAATGGCGAGCACAACCACACTTTCAATAAGTTGTTAAACGATTTTACTTTTGAACCAAAGATGCCGAAGACGAAATCAACCGGTTTTGATCCACAGGACAAAACTCTTGGTGGCGGTTTTCGCCAGTTTATGCGCGACGCAAAGAAAAAATAGCAATATCCGAGCATTTAGTTAATCAGTATCAATCTTTATGACTTTTTGGGCTTGAAAGTATCAACACAACGACGTGTTGATACTTTCATTAATGGTGTACAAAGTGGGGACTGATAGCTGGTTTGATAAACTATTAGAGGGTATATCCAGTAGAAAATATATTGAACAATATAAATAGTTGATACGAATCATCTAGAAAATAAAATTAAATCACATTCATCAACACGTCGTTGTGTTGATAGATATTGGCAGAAATATTGTTTTGATATTTATTGGTATTAAACTTGAGTATTAAACTTGATATGCAGTAAAGCGCCGTGAGAATCTATTTATTAGAAGAAATAAGGAGATTTGGAGCCAAAACCGCCTTGTCCCAGGGAATGATTACCATGGAGTAAGACGGTTTAATAAAAGCTCTCGAAGGTTCTACAACCACGGCAGAAGTTTGGCGGGTAACAAAGGACTAATAATACCAAGATTTCTAGATCAATCGAAATTTTTGCTGTCTGATTTATACCGTAGAGTTACTGCTACCGAAGTAAGTTGCCAAAGCGGTAACAATGAAGTAAGCAAAAATTATTATAATGATGCCAATAATGGCGTTTATTATGCCCTGTTGACCTTTTTTCGCCGCGTCGGGATTACCTCCGGCAGTTATATAAATAATTCCTGAGTAGACTAGGTAGATGAATGCCAAAATACCAGCAATTGCGCCAACCCAACCTACAATACTAGTCATCAAACCAGATACTGTTCCTTGTGAGCCAGTTTTAACTGTCAGAAAGTTCCAACTTATTGCATACGCTCTTTCGACTAGCCAACCCATCGTTCCTCCTTAATCTAAATTAGAGTTATTAAATATTACTTTAAGTATATCATATTGCTATCTGTAAACAGTTGTCAAGTGCCTGCAACAGATCAGATTCAAAGTCAATGAATTATAGCTTCGTAATTACATCAGTAAAAATTGTTAAAAGATAACCGGCGGCGATAACAACCGCCAATCCTACGACCGCCCAGATAAGGGTTTTTTTAGCGCTTTCTGCTTTGCCCTCGTCGCCGTAGGAGGTTAAATATTGGAAGCTGGCGTATAGAATAAAGAAAACAGCAACGATTTCTGCCCAGTAGACCGCCAGTCTGATGATGCGCCAAACCAGTCCGGGCTGCCCTGTTGTCCCGCCCTCGCCCGGACTGTTGTAAACATTAAATAAATCTCCAAGTTGTAAATTCGGCCCTCTCTCTAGCGTGAAGAGGTCGCTTGGAATAATTTGTCCGACTTTATCTGGGACTGACGGATGACCGCCGAATATCGAACCGACTTCGTTGTAAGTAATTTCTATCAAAGTAACCGAAAGGATGGCAATAACAATACCGTAAACAGCGAAAAGTATGGCTTTTTTGGCCGTCTCGGCATTCTTCGGATCGCCGCCGGAGGTAATATATTTCATGCCGGCAATGATAATTGCGATGACTGCCAGAAAAGCTAAAATCAAAAGCGTAAAACCACCAAGAGTTGACAGTAAATCTTCTACTGTTTTAATTGTTCTTGAGTAGGCAAAATTGGCAACCCACGGCAGGTTTACCGTTTCACCATCGGTGCCGCCACCAGTACCACCACCTCCTTCAACAACCGACGGATCGTTAATGACCTCGATGTTGTCACTAAGAACTTTTTCGCTACCCGGGACAGGTGGAAATGTAGTGCCAACTTTTGGTGCAAAAGCCTTAATCATTACTGAATTTGTGCCTAGCGGTGTGCCCGAGGCGTCCCATTCTACTAATTTATTACTGAATTCAAACTGGTCAGCATTTAAGCCAAAGTGTGTTGTTTCGGTACATTTTCGAGAATCATTTCCTTCAGACAGTATCTCTTCGCGACTGGCGTGACAGATATATACGGCAATTTTTTCGACCTTTTTTGGTTGTCCGGCAGTATTTAAATTTGTGCCTGAAAGTGTGATCGGTACTTTTTTTATTGCTTCTGTGTCGGCTTTGTTGACAGAGTGCGGAACAGTGACAGTAAAACTGACTGATCCGCCGCCTGTCTGCGGCCCGCTTGACGGATCGCCGCCAACAGTAATAGTTTTGCTGACTTGGTCAATAAGTTGATTATTTTGATTGATGGCCGCAAAATCAATAACCTTTGGACCAGAAAAAGCAGTTGAAATCATTTCGTCCGGAGTTCCAACACTGCTATCGAGAACATAGAAACCTTCTTTTTTATCTGGATTCCAGCTCATTTCATTGGTTTGACTTGTTGAACTGGGTGGAAATTCCCAAACATCGTGATTGTTAATTTTCAGGCCAAGCTTGTTAATCGGTGTACTGCCTAGAGCCCGAGGATTAACGGAGAAGATAATCTTTACCGATCCGTTAAATTCGATGGTATCAACACTGGAAAGTGTTAAAGCATCAGTTGAAGTTGAATGCGATATTTGTGCTCGGTAATTGTTAACGGCTTTTTGCAAAATATCTTTGTCTTGAAAAAACTGAAGCCTTGATAATCCGCTTGGTGCGCCGCTTTCAGCTAAAAGACTATTCTCAACAGTTTCAGCTGAGGCTGCTGAATCCATGCCTGATTCTAAAATATTTAATGCCAGTGATCCTTCCTGTGGGTCAGCATAAGTAGTGTTTACATTTGTATCAACGACTAAGGCCCAGTCATCTTCGCCAAATAAGTCTGAAAATGGAAAATCGTTGGAAATTACTACGTCTTTATCAGTGGTTTGTCCAGACTCGGCAAAACCGGCATAGACACTTTCAAAGCCGCCATGTATGTAGAGTTTGTTATTTACTATTCGATAGTTAAGTCCGGCGTGAATTATCGCTTGACGATATTGATAGATTGCCTTATTAATTACTGGTTTTGAAGCCTCGTCAAAAGCATCCTGTGCCATACGGTAAGCAAAATCCAGTAATTTATATGTTGGTTTACTTTCACTTTCAGTACCGGTGACATAATTGTTGACAACAACTGGCAGGCAGGCATATTGCTGACCGTTGTAAGTGTAAATTTGAGCATGCGGGTCAGTCGCATACGCTCCAGAGTCAAGCAAAAAAGCGTCGGCTATCGCGCCGGCGTCATAAACACATAGATAGCCACTGTCGATCCTATAAGAAACGCTTGGAATAAAAATTGGTTGAGTCGGTGTATTCGGGTTAGGCCGGTCGGCGGAGGAAAACCAGAGCTCATACGTTAAAGTAGCCGTCACAAGAAGAACCATGACGCCGAAAAGCACAATCAGAAGATTGGTGATAAAGCGTTTTGAAATTGGCGGTTTTTTGTTCATTGTTATCTTTAAGAAGGAAGATTTAGATTAAGTCCAGCGATATTAGCGACGAGCAACACCAGCATCAAAAGCGCCGCGCCCATCAAAGTAGAAAAAAGAATGTCTTTGGCTTCGTTTATCGCTCCGGATTCGCCGCGGCTGGTCAAGTATTTGTAGCCAGCGTAAATTACCATTAGGGTCGCCAGGGCGACGGCGACCTTCATTGAGAAAGCGTAAATTGCCCGGACATAAACGCTGAATTTATACTCTCCTTTTGATTCGATTCCTGTGCCCGGTATTGCGACTCCAACACCGACTGATTCGCTGTCAGGTGTTGCGAGGGCGGCGTGACTAACTGTTGGGACATTGAAACTGACAATCAGAGAAAATAGAGAACCAAATACCATCACACCAAAAACGCTGGAAAATACTTTCCGAATTTTTCCCAAATTTTTATTCATTTTATATCTGTGTTTTATCTGTGTGAAAAATCCCTGCCTGCCGGCAGGCAGGTGTGTAGTTGAAGCGTGATTTACCAGGTTGTCCGTCGCAGTAGTTCAGTGGTGCTGGCTGCTGCCGTATCAAGCGAGGCTTGAGAATTTTGCGAGTGATTATTGACTCGGTCAATGGCTCCTCTAAACAAATTATCGATTTCGACAGGATAACGGCCTTTGTTCCAAGTTTGGGCAGTTTTTGTTTGGGCGGTTGTAGCCGCACCGCTACCACGTTCCTTTAAGTTGGCGTTTTCGTCAGATAATCGTGAACTAATTTCTTTTGTTGCTGATTGGTAGGTTGAGGCTGCATCCGTGGAGAGATAGGCGATAAATTCCCAAGCAGTCTGGGAAACTGGTGAAAGCTCCGGCACAGCATAAGTGGTGTAATGTGCGAAGTCAATAATAGTGTTGATTTCCCCGACTTGAGGCATTTTTGCCTGTTCGAAGTTGAAATTTGGATAAAGTTGGCGAAAGTAGCCGGCAAGACTCGAGTAACCAAATATTATTGCGACCTTGCCTTGGACAAAGGCCTCAACATCGCTTGGCATGGAAGAGTTCCAAGTATAATTTGGTTTGCCCGGATCACTAAATCCGGTATAGAAATCTAATGCGTTTCTGCCAGCAAAAACATCTTGATTGGCAGAATTTTTTACCGGTAAATTAAATGCTGCTTGTGATAGATCATCTGAAAGCATTTTTGTTTGGTTTTGTAACATCAATAGTGAAAGAATGTTTGCTGGATGTGAAACATTATTACTAGTGCCAATCGCAGCGCCTGCAACGGAAATATTTGGTCCGTTTCTGACCGTAAGATAAGGAACAGCCTGATTAAATTCATTCCAGGTGACTGGAAAGTTGTTAAGAATTTTTGCAATTCTATCTCTTTGCTCTTCATTATTTTCGTTTACCTTTCTTGATAGGGTTTGAGCGTTGTCAAATAGGCTCGGATTATAGAAGGCCTGCAAAATATCAACTGACGGAGAAAATCCGTAGACCTGACTGTCAAAAACGTTGTCTTTAATAATTGGGTCAACAAAATAATCCCTCATAACAATTCTGCTATTTTTAAGCACAGTGGGTGGCGCTGGGGATAGTTTCTCTTTGTGGCGATAGACCCAATCATTTGGTATCGCCCAAACATCCGGACCTTGGCCGGATAAAATTGAGTTTAAAGCTTCATTTTCATAACTAGAATTCAGATCCTTTTTAACGTATTTAATATCCATGCTTCTTGCTGCACTGTTGGAACTTTTGAAGTCCTTAATTATCGGTTTGAAAACATCTTCGTCGACAAAGCCCCAAATCACCAGCGAATTTGGCTTGGCGGCTTGTTTTGGCCCGCAGCCGGTTAAAGTAACGGCCAAAACCAGCGCCAAAAGTGTAGTACCAATGATCTTTATTGTTTTTCGCATAAACCCTCCTAGATAGAATAAAATCCAAAGTCCAAAATCCAAATATCAATTGAAATCCCTGCCTACCGGCAGGCAGGCAAATGACAAATGTTTAAATAATTTAGATTTTGAGCTTCATTTGGCATTTGAGCTTGGGATTTTAGATTTATTTTTTATCGGTTATTTCCTGAAGGTATTTTCTAAACTCCTCGCCGATGTCTGGGCGCATTAGAGCATGCTCAACGTTTGTCTTTAGGTATTCCAGTACGTTTCCGCAGTCGTAATATTTTCCGCCCTTAATCTCGCAAGCGTAAATTGGTCCTTTAGCTTTTAGTTGATTAATGCCGTCTACTAACCAAACTTCGCCGCTTTTGCCCGGCGCTTGATTGCGTAAGGCCTTAAAAATATCCGGGGTCAGAATGTAACAGCCGTGAGCGGCCAAATCTGATGGTGCATCCTCGGGTTTGGGTTTTTCAACAATATTTTTTATTTCGTATATGTTATCGCGGACTGGTTTTAAATCAGCGATTCCGTAACGGGACAAGTCCTCCTTTTTTGGTATCCGGATTCCGGAAATTACTGGTCGGCCGAACTCTTCAAAGACTTTAATCATCTGTTGCAATCTCGGCGGATTTCCAGTGATAAACTCATCGCCCCAAAGTACCGCAAACGGTTCATTGCCGATAATGTGCTCGGCATTTAACACCGGTGTGCCGTTGCCGTATGCGCCCTTCTGCCGGATGTAGATGAAATTGGCCATTCTGGCGATTTTTCGAATTTGCTCCAATTGATCAAGCTTACCGTTCTCTTCAAGATATTTTTCTAGTTCCAGATTGTGATCAAAGTGGTCTTCGACTGCTGATTTTGCCGAGCTGGTGACGATAACAATATCTTCTATGCCCGACGCAACTGCTTCCTCAACAATGTATTGAATAATCGGTTTATCAATTAACGGCAACATTTCCTTCGGAATCGACTTAGTTACCGGCAAAAACCGGGTGCCATAACCCGCCGCCGGAATCACAGCCTTGCGAATTTTAGACAATTCGCCTCCTAGCGAAATTACGAATTAAACAAAAGTACAAAAGTACCAATAAGAAATTAATTTATTTGTAATTTTGTAATTTCGGGATTTATTTGTAATTTAGCGAGGGACCGCTTTTAAGCGGTTTCGATCTTCAGCGATTTAGTTTTTGACCGTGAATCTTTCGGTATGGTGATACTTAAGAGTCCGTTTTTGAGGGTGGCTTTGGCTCTTTCAGAGTTAACAGCAACTGGCATAACAAAAGTTCGGGAAAATGGCCCCCAGTAGCATTCTTGAACAAAATGATTTTCATCTGATGCTTTGTGTCCGCTCTTGCGCTCACCGCGAATGGTAATGACTTCGTCGGTAATTGAGACATCAATATCAGCAGGTGCGGTGCCGGCAATCGGTGCAATCAGATAAATATTTTCTTCATCTTGATAAACGTCAATCGCCAACTGCCCCTCGGTTTCGTCCTCATGGACATCGAAGTTATCTTCCGCCATATTCCCCTCCGCCACACAATTAATACCTAACAGCTTGTGGCGTCCCTCCGAAGCCCCGATGTTCTTCGGGGCGAAGGGGGACTTACCATCTTCATTATAATCTTATACAAAAATATCGTCAACTAATTTTTCAAGTTTCTTCGAAAACGTTTTAAAAATCATTATGTTGTATTGACAAAACGATGCAACATATGTTACACTAAATATATTATGCAACATAACGAATATATTTCAACAATTGAGGCAGCAGAAATCCTTGGCCTAGATAGGACTCAGGTTTTTCGTCTCGTTAAAGCTGGCAAGATTCCGGCGGAGAAAATTGGCCGCAATTTTGCAATCAAAAAATCCGATCTGGGAATTTACTCTGGAGAATTGTCAGCCAAGGATAAAAAAAATATCGAGGTTGGTGTCGATAAGGTTTTTCGGGAATACGGTGAAGCGCTGAAAAAATTGGGAGACGCATGATTTTCAAAATCTCGGTCGAAGAAGTTGAATTGATCGCTCACCGCTCGGCAAAAAATATGATGACTTGGGATGAACCAATTCCTGATTTTTCGACTCGCTTCCCGAATGTTTTGGAAAGCTGCCTAGCTGTTCCGTTTCAATCATTTGCTCGCAAAGATTTATACCCGACTTTGGTCAAAAAAGCAGCGATTTTGTTTTATCTTATGATTAAAAATCATCCTTTTCAGAATGGTAACAAGCGATTAGCAGTTACAACATTATTTTTATTCTTATGGAAAAACAGCAAATGGCTTACAGTTGATAATCAAGAATTATATAACTTTGCTGTTTGGGTTGCATCATCACCGGCCGAATTCCGCCAGGAAATTTTAGCCGCGACTGAAAAATTTATTAAAAAAAATTTAGTTGATAAAAAATAGTATTTTACTTCTATACTCTAGAGTTATAGAAGTAAAGAATGAACTAGCATGGACTACTCCATTACAGAATACGGCCGATCGGCCGTATTCTGTAACAGACTAATATAGGTACAGTTCGAGTCCATAATGAATAAAAAATCCGGCTTGCGGTGTTCCGCAAGCCGGAGGCTCCGCCTATTTCACCTCAATTCTATGCTTCGGATTGGTCACTCGACCATCGGTAGTCTCTGTTAGCCAGTAGCCATCAACATCGCGCTCGATCTTCCAAACGATGTAGTAGTCGGGCTGACCGATGATCAGATGATCCCGAGTGATTACCGGTTCACCGTTGATTACCTTGGTGTATTCGGGATAGGCGATGTGTGCAGTTTCGCCTATTCCCATATCTGATACTCCCAACCTTCTCTGATCGTCAGTATGCACCTGCCATACTATCAGTCCGACGATACCTGAAAGTAAGGCTACCAGCACAACATTCTTAACTATTTTCATCCAGATCACGCCTTTCTTGATTGTCACATCGTTATTTTATCAATATATTGCAATAATTACTTAAAACTGATATATTATTAGTGGTTGTTAAACTAACAGTTGAAAAATGCTCCTAGGATCGGAACAAAAATTAGATGATTTAATCATAAAACTCTTGGCGAACAAGCCTCTTTCTGCTCTCGAGATACAAAGTAAACTGATGTCTGAAGCGAAAGAATTTACACTGCAAGCGATTTACAAGGTAATCAGGGTATTGGAATCGTCTGGCATTATCATCAAGAGCAAAAAAAGGTTTGGTCTAAGGCTGCCGTGGGTTTTGGATTTATCGAGTTTGGCCGGTGAAGCTGTATCGGTCTATTCAAAATCGGCGGAGTTACCTCGAGCCGGCAAACGAACCATCTGGCACTTTAATGACTTACAAGGCCTAAATAACTTCTGGTCTCAAATACTGTTGCTTGCAATCCAGAATTCATCGTCAAAAATACTTTTCACCTGGATGCCGCACCCCTGGTTTCATCTCGCCTACTCTGAACAAGAAGAGCAGTATATAAAAGCGCTGAAATTGACCGGCAGTAAACTCTATTTGATAAACGGTGGAGATACATTTCTCGATTGCTGGGCGGAGAAATATTGGCAAAAAGAAAACATTGAATATTCCAATAGCCAAAGTTGGTTTCATAAGGTCTACGAGCATCAGTACATTAATGTAATTGATGATTTCGTTTTGACAGTGAAATTGGATAAAAATATTACCGGCGAGATCAATCACTTTTACAAGAATATAAAGTCATTCGACGACATGGATTTTTCTGAAGTCTTTAGAATCTTCGGCCTCAAAGTTAAAGTAAGCATGTGGCTGGAGAATGACGAGAGGAAAGCTCAATATTACAGAAAACGCTTTATTGAATATTTTGGAATAAAGCCTAATGATAATTCATCAACTAAAATCAATCAGTGAATTTTGTCTGGATCTTTTGTTTCCCAAACGCTGTGTGCAGTGTGGGGAGTTTGGAGCTTTTGTTTGCCATAAATGTTTAGCCAAAATCAAGCCGATTCAAACTCAAGTTTGTCCAAAGTGCGGAAAGATTTCTGATAGAGGTAAATGGTGCTCGTGCTGCAAGGGCAAATCCAATCTTTCGGGAATGATTGTTGCTGCCGATTACCGAACTGGCCCAACTAAAGAGTTAATCCATCATTTAAAATATAATTCGATTTTAGAGCTGTCACCAGTTTTGGCTGATTTGCTCATTGATCAATTAATAGATCTTGATTTTCGTGGCGAAATTATAATGACTTCGGTCCCATTGCATCGGCGGCGTTTTAATGAAAGGGGATTTAATCAAGCAGAAATTTTAGCAAAACGAACAGCGAAAAATATTGGCTACGACTATCAAAATTTATTAATCCGCAAAAAGTACTCCGATTCCCAGGTCAAATCAAGCGGGAGGAAACGACGGGAAAATTTAATTGGTGCTTTTGATCTGGCCAAATTAGCGTCGGCAAAAAAGAAAACAGTCATTTTGATTGACGATGTCTCAACTACCGGCACGACTCTTGAAGAGTGTGCCAAAGTTTTGCGAGCCTCCGGCGCCCGGCAGGTTTGGGGGTTAGTGGTGGCAAGGGGCTAATTAAGCGGAGGAAACTACACACCTGCCTGCCGGCAGGCAGGGATTTATCACACAGATTAAACACAGATAATAAAAAAATCTGCAAGCGAATTGTAGATTTTTTGCCCTTCAATTTCGTTCTCTTCGAGTCTGAGCGATGAGGATCAGGCCTCAGAGTCGATGACAGGGCATTCAACTCTGCCTGCCATGAGCGAGCAAAGCGAGTTGAATGGCGGTGTTTTTTGATTGATGTTCGAACATTTTTTGACGAAAATCCG
>CAYHDN010000013.1:0-19034 GCA_964355425.1 uncultured Candidatus Saccharibacteria bacterium | reverse complement strand
TAGCCGCATCCGTTCCCCCCAAGAGTGTTGCAATGTTTATTGACCCAGCCGAAGCCGTACTTGCCGTCCAGCTTCCCCAGCCGGCTCCATCTGCACTAGTTCGAAATCTAAAGTTAATTGAAGTGTCAGCAGGAATGGTTGCTGTTGGCGCAAAAGTCGTCCAATTCATTGTTGTATGTGCTCCGGCATCAAGTTGAGTGGTGGCAGAGGTGTGGGTGGCATTGCCAGTGGTATATACCCTGTACTCCTGGACCCCTACGACATCATTACCTGTTCCACTCCAAACTTCAATTTTTAAATATTTAAAAGTCACCGGACTTACAAGGGTTCCATTAAAGCCCCCTGGAGTCTGCCCACCTTGGCAATTATTACCGGCTCCGCCCCAACCAACAAGATTGAGAGGTGAGTATGTAACGCCATCAGTGCTGGAATAAAGACAATATTGGGAAGCAGCATCACCACCGGTAAGCAGGTTGAGACTGCTCATAGTTTTTTCGGTAGTTAATTCGTCTATCCAGTAATAATGAGAAGTATCTGCCACTGCCACATATCCCCAACCGGTTATGTCATTGCCATCAACAACTTTGCTGGCACCACCAGCATCGATAGTAGCTGATAATGTTCCTGTAGAAATATCAATTTGACTGGTAGATGCATTACTTATTTTGACTGTGCCTGATGGACTACTCAACAAAGTATTAACGTTGGTACCTAATGTCCACTCAGCTTCGGTGGTAAGTGTAACATTATTTGTTGCGGCTTGGGTTTTTAGATTGATTTTTTGATTTTTACTGTTATAAAACCCAAAATAGACCGATGCTACAGCCAAAATCGAGACCAGAGATATTAATAGTATTAAAGCCCTCCTGCTCATCTTCACCCTGATATTAATTTGTATAGGTATATTGTAGCAAAAATAGAAGAGGAGGGGAATAAAAAAACCAGTCACTGCACTAGGTGCGAATGACTGGCACGGCTGGTTACTTCAATGTGAACTTATCGATGCCGCCGCTAGACCAGTAGTTTTCTGCATGGCGGCTGGCCTCGATCTCCACTTTGTGCACTCTGGTGAGCGGGATTTCTTGCGCCCAAACTCCATACATGGGCGTGCATTCTTTCCCATCCACCAAGACCTTGACAAAGACGTCCGCTTCCCCACCGCCAGACATCACAATCTTGCCAGTGAAGGGGCTACCGAAGGTGAGAGTCGAGGTCTGAATGTGTGGCCCGGTCGGGTCAACCATCCATCTCTGCCCCATGAAGAGCAGAGCGAGCCGACCTGAGACTGTGAACCCGTTGCCCTGGTAGTGAGGGTTAAGTGACGGCAACTGTTGTCCGTTCGCGTCACACGGTGACAGGATCCTGCCAGTCTCCGGCCAGTAAGCCAGGAGGGTGATTCTCCACTGATCGTTCCTTTTGAGCAGCAGGAACTTCGTCCCAGTGGTCTTTAGACTCCAGCCTGCGAAGAGTCTGATAGGGTTACCCACACTGTCGTATATCTGGGTACCCTGTTTAGACTGGATGGCCATGTATTGACTCGACTTCAGCCAAGCATAGTCGCCCCGCAGGTGATGTCGTTCGACCCAAAGCCGCATTCGGCCTTCCTGTGTCTTCGACAGTTCACGCTGGCGGCTGTCGTAGATCTCGGTAACGTGCCCGACGATCTCCGATACAGGTCGGATCTTGTCATCAGACCCAGTGTCCCATGTACGAGTTGTCGGATCAACGGAATGACACTGCTTGGTCGCAGTCCGTCCGCCACTGAATGTCTCGTACAGCCAGACAGTAGCTCGCTGCCAAGGGCTCATCTTGCGGTAGTCGGGGTTGGGCCGTCGGTAGGTGTAGAATTCACCTACGACCGGCAGCTCTGCTTTCCCCAACGGAACCTCATGACTCCAGCTGAAGTAGTCAGAGACTACGGGATACAAGGAGGTACCAATCTGCAAATGGAGCCCCTTCTTCTCCATCTGCCAGATGTACGTCCTGAACCCGCTGATTGCAACGAACAAGACGATCAGAACGGCCCAAAAACGGCGGTGATGCCAAATCCTCACAATGTCACCTCTTCCGCTCTCCGCCCGAGGGAGAGGGATTGGGGACGCTCCCCATACAAAGCAAGTTTAGCGATAAACGCTTAACTTGTAATTGTTATGGTGTATTCCCATACCACTCATCAATCACGCATAAGCATGTCGATAAGTCTACCTATTTATAGCACGATTTGATTTTTTTGTCAAATGATTTTTGAAAATCATTAATTATCCATTTTTGTATTATCAGGGAGAGGGATTGGGGACGCTCCCCATACAAAGCAAGTTTAGCGATAAACGCTTAACTTGTAATTGTTATGGTGTATTCCCATACCACTCATCAATCACGCATAAGCATGTCGATAAGTCTACCTATTTATAGCACGATTTGATTTTTTTGTCAAATGATTTTTGAAAATCATTAATTATCCATTTTTGTATTATCAAATTCTAAACCAAATTCAGATTAAACCACCAAAGTACACCTACGAGGTGTACTTTGGGTAAAACCGCCAGGTTATCAAATATTTATTTGACAGAGTTTTGGATCTTGGTGATATACTTAAAATATGAAAGATAAAGAAATCACAATCAACGATCTGGCAAATAAAATGGAGAAGGGTTTTACAACCTCCGATTCTAAATTTGATGAATTGACAAAAACTATTGATGACTTGGCATCTGCCACGGCCGTCGGTTTTTCTGACGTTCAAAACAAACTAAATAGCCACGATAAGCGGTTCGAATCTATCGACAAGCGGTTCGATCAAATTGATTCCAAAATCGACTCTCTGCGTTTCAAAATGGAAGTTGAGTTTCGAAATGTTGAGAAAAGAATTGATGCTCTTGAAATTAAGATTGATCGGATTGAAAAAATAACAAAAGAGGATATCACGGCTCTCGGTGAAGAAATTTATCAAATAAAGCTGCGAACTAAAAAGTTGGAACAAAAAATCGCCAAGTTAAAACTGACGAATTGATTGTATTTCTGAAACAAATTAAACTCTTTCACCTCTTTCCGCTCCCGCTGTTTTTCGGCAGTCAGGATGTTTTGTATGATTAACCTTGTAACCGCCACCTCGTAGGTGGAAGTTGAGGTTGGCATCTACCTCTCGCGCATAAGCGCACGAAGCAAATTGTGCTCCTATAATAGCACAATTTTTTTTGTCAACGATATTTCGCATATTTTCAATTTTTTATATTTATCCACTCCGGAACTATCAAAATATGTATACAAAATATAGACGATCGTCCATATTTTGTATTAGGCCGATGGTGTGAACAAAACCATTTGCCAGTTCTGTCCAGCGATGAGCTGTGGGACAGGTATCTCGCTCGGGCCATCGGAGAACTGGGTCTTCATCAGCATGTCCAGAAGTATAGCGCTCTTGAATATCGCCACGAACCAGTTCGCCCAGCAGCTTGACGGCTGGGATCCGAAAACCATCCGCTATTACGACATGTAGCCGCCGTCCGCCTTAGGCGGACGGTTTTTAAATTCGAAAAATTGTTTTTTCACTTCAGTCGTGGTATAATGCAAGTCGTGGCGTTCAAAAAAAGAAAATTATCCAAAAAGGAGCAAAAAGCGGCTGATAAACAAGCCGTTATTGATATTGATCAAAATCGCGATGGTAGCAACGAAAAACCAGAAATAAAAGAGAAGAAAAAAGTTGCGGTGCCGGAAGTTGTGTCGGTTAAGGATTTTGCTGAGCGATCAGAATTGCCGGTGACTGAAGTGATCTCGCAGTTAATCAAAAATGGCGTAATGGCTAACATAAATGAAAATATTGATTTTGAAACTGCAGAAATTATTGGTGATGATCTTGACCTGCAAATTATACGAGAAGAAGAGGAAGTGAGTGACAAAGAATCGGAAAAACTTTCCGTCGCAAGTTCAAAAAATTTGAAGCCGCGGCCAGCGGTTGTTACAATTATGGGTCACGTCGATCATGGCAAGACTACACTGCTTGATAAAATTCGTCAAGCTCATGTTGCCGAAGGCGAGTCCGGTGGAATTACTCAACACATTTCCGCTTATCAGATCGAAATTTCGGACCCTGACGCAGAACAGAGTTCACATCAGGGCAAGCCCGGAAAAAAGAAAAAAATGCACAGTATCACTTTTATTGATACCCCCGGCCACTCGGCTTTTTCGACTATGCGTTCGCATGGCGCCTCGATTGCCGATATTGTCGTTCTTCTAGTCGCTGCCGATGATGGTGTTATGCCGCAAACCAAAGAGATAATCGATCATGCCAAAGCTCATAATATTCCGATAATTGTTGCCATAAATAAAGTAGATTTACCAAACGCTGATATTATTAAAGTCCGTCAACAGTTATCTGAATATGAATTGATAGGTGAAGAATGGGGTGGAAAAACGATAATTTGTGAGCTCTCGGCAAAAACTGGCAAAGGAGTCGATATTCTTTTAGAGATGATAATTCTGCAGACTGGCATGATGGAACTTCGTGCCGATCCGGCGGTATTGGCAACAGGCGTTACTATTGAGTCGCACATGCATAAAGGGGCTGGAGCACTTGTTGTTGTTTTGATCGAGAATGGAACCTTGCGTCTTGGCGATCCATTCACTATTGGGTCAGTTTATGGCAAAGTCAGAATTTTGGAAGATTTCCTTGAGCGTCCGATAAAAAGTGCTGGACCGAGTGTTCCTGTTAGAGTCGCCGGACTAAGATCGGTACCAAATTTTGGCGACCGTTTAATTTCTTTTTCCGATGAGCGTGAAGCAAAAAGCGCTGCTGAAAAGTATTTGCAGCGCTCAAAGATCAGAAAGTTCGCGGCGGCGAAAACGATATCAAAAGATGAAAAAACCGAGAAAGCTCTAAATATTATTGTTAAAGCTGATGTTGCCGGTTCGCTGGAAGCGATAAAAAAATCACTAAACGAATTTAAACACCCAGATGCCCGAATAAAAATTATTTCCGAAGGTGTCGGAGCGGTGGCCGAATCCGATGCCACCATGGCTAAAGCAACAAGCGCGATAATTTTGGCTTTTCGAGTGGCAATTTCTTTGCCGGCGAGAAAAATCATTGAAAAAGAAAAACTTTCGACTATGGCATATGATGTGATATATGAACTTGTCGATGATGTTAAAGGTATTCTTCAGGAGATGTTACCGCCGATTGTCAGCGAGACTGAAACCGGAAAAGCCAAAGTTATCGCTGAATTTCGAAATGACAAAAAAAGCGTTGTATTTGGCGTTCGGACAGAGAAAGGTGTATTAAAATCGGGCGATCAGCTAAAAATTATCTCCGGCGGCAAAGAAATTTGGCGGGGAAAAATTCTTTCACTTCGTCGCGGTAAAGACAATGTTTCTGAAGTTCCGTCCGGGATTGAAGTTGGGATCGGTTTGTCAGCTGGTGCAAAATATAGTATTGGTGATGAAATAATCGCTTTTCAAATTAGCGAAACGAAGCAAACACTATAACGGCAGTCACAATAATAATTAGGTTTTGATATAATTAGAGTAAAACGGAGAGCATTTTGGCAGGCGTTGAAACAAAAGTTCTAGGGGCAATTGATCGGGCAAATTATTTCTTTTCCGGACTAAAAATAAATTTTGGGGTCTCGGTATTTTTTGACATTTTGGTCGTAGCAGTAATTTTTTATTGGGTTTATCTTTTTCTGCGCGAAACGCGAGCGATCAGAATTCTTTACGGCTTTATTATTTTGATATTGGCGATGTTTATCGCTAAAATTTTTAACTTAATCTTGCTTAATTTTATTCTCAAATATTTAACCACTGCCTTGGTTGTTGCCATCCCAATCGTTTTTCAGCCGGAACTTCGCGGAGCGCTTGAGAAACTCGGTCGCCCCCGTTTTTGGAGTGAGATTTCGCTTACCAAGGATGAGCTGACTCGAATGATTGATGAAATTCATGACGCCTGCAAACTGTTTTCTGCTCAGAAAATTGGTGCTTTGATAATAATTCAGCGTCGCAGCGGTTTAAAGGAATATATTGAAAATGGTATTGCTGTTGAGGCAAGAGTGACTACTGGCCTTTTATCGTCAATATTTTATCCAAAATCACCGCTTCATGACGGTGCGGTAATTGTAGTTGGCAACCGGATTGCTAGCGCTTCATCAATTCTTCCCGTTGCTGAAATAGACGCGGCCAGAAATTTAGGCACTAGGCATCGCGCGGCAATTGGCGTAACGCAGGTTTCAGACGCAATTGCCATTGTGGTGTCTGAAGAGTCTGGCTCAATTTCAATTGCACTTGGCGGCGATCTTGAGCGCCGAGTGACTGGTGAGCGCTTAAAATCAAAGCTTCTGCGATTGCTGAAAACCAATATAGCAGAACAAAAAAACCCAATACTGGCCTGGATTGCCAAAAGAAAAGGGAATCAGGTGGAGAAAAAATGAGCTTAAAAATTATTACAAATAATTGGCAAATAAAATTAGTAACCCTTATAGTAGCAGTTAGCATGTGGGTTTTTGCCGCTTCCAGCGCAACAAATGTTGCAAAATTTCCGAGTGCGATTCCAATTAAAACAATTAATCTTTCTCCTGGCATGGTTGCTCTTTATGATCAAAAAGAGGCAAAAATTGAAATCGCGGCTGAACCGTCGGTCTGGAAGAAGTTGTCAGTCGAAAGCTTTGCTGCCTTTGTTGATCTGACCGGACTCTCTACTGGAACCCACGATGTGCCAGTAAATATTGCTACGAATGTCTCTGATGTACAAATTATTTCAAAAAATCCTTCATCTTTGGTTGTCACAATTGAACCATCAATGGAAAAGGAAGTGCCAGTCGTTGCAAAAGTTAGCGGTAACGCGGCTGAAAATATGATAGCCGGGGACATTAATTTTAATCCAGCGACCGTTAAAATTTCCGGTCCTAAAAGCATTGTTGGTGGGGTGAGCCAAGCAACTGCTGAGATTATTTTAGCCGGTGAAGCAGAAAATTTCAGTAAGACGGTAAAACCGCTTGCCTTGGATAATAAAAATCAAGCGATTGAAACAATAAATTTCGTTCCGCAATCCGTCGTGGCCGAAATAAAAATAGTCAAAGCTGGAAACGTAAAAAATCTTGGAATAAAAGTTGCTACTTCCGGCGCGCCGGCCGCCGGATATTGGGTTTCGGGAATTTCAACTAATCCGGCAACCGTTAGTATCGTCGGCGCGCCGGAAGTAGTCAGAGGAATGACCTCGATTTCGACCCAACCAATTGATTTGAATGGTGTTTCAAAAACTTTTAGCACTCAAGCTAAATTAGATATTCCTGTCGGGGTTAAAATTGACGGAAACACATCTTCCGTCACTGTCGCCGTGACTATTTCCACATCTGTCGTTGGTAAGCAACTGTCCTTGCCAATAAAAACCAAAAATTTAAAAACCGGGCTTTCAATATCATCGATCACTCCGCAGACAGTTGAGGTTATCATTTCCGGCGCTGCTGAAGCGGTCTCCGGAGCATCAGCCGACAATATTTCAATTTATCTCGATCTTTCTCCGGCAAATCCCGGGTCGAATAATTTAAGTATTACAAATGGAAGTTTTATTTTGCCAGCCGGTGTTTCTGTTAATAGTTTTCAGCCGGAAAGTGTAGCTGTTGTATTGCAACCATCCTAATAATCTTTCGCACATCGCCAAGGTTTGCCTGCTAACAGAGGCAGGGGGTTGACAGATTTTTTAACCCCTGATAAGATGGTATATGTCTATAAAAACCCGACGAGAAAAAGCTTAAGTCGCGTCGGGCCAAAGGTCAAGGAGGACCATTATAGCGTTGATTTTTGACGAAGAACCTCCGCTTAAACGAGGTTATGAAAAAACCAAAGTAAAAAAGGGTACCGCTTTCCAGAGAATTCTAACCAAACTCGGAAAGCAGCTAAAAATCAAAAACCAGTTGAATAGAAAAGAACAATTCTTGGCACTCTGGTCAAAGAGCATGAAAATAGAGACTTTGACCAAGGCCGTCCACGGGGCGGCAAACAAGATAACATACGCCAAGAATTTTATAGTTGAGCGGAATTTAATCCCCCACTTCATCGTTGTCATACTGGGACTAATAGTCGCTCTTTGCAACGTTCTCGCTGCTCGTGGAGCCGGGGATTTGTATAATTTAATACCGGCTGATCCTTCGAGTCAAGTTGATATAGCCGGTTCGATTGACCGCTTTACGCCTTTGATTGCCAGCGATTCTGCTTTGGTTGAAAAACTGGTTACTTTGCCAACAGACTCTGGGTCAGGCAGTTTTGCAATTGATGTCAAAACCACGTCAACCGAGAAAACGCAGCGTCCGGAGAATCAAGTCGCCGCCGGTCCAAGAAACAAAACTATTAACTATGTTGTTGAACCTGGCGACACTCTTTCCGGGCTGGGCATGAGATATAATTTAAAAACCTCTTCAATAAAATTTGTAAATAACATTACAAATATTGATATTATTAAACCTGGCACGACTATTAAAATTCCACCTGTTGGTTATGAACCATCAGCTAAGGAGATTGCTGCCAAGGAAACGAAATTGGCGCAGGCCAACAGAAACACCACAACTAGAAATATTTCTTCGACGAGAAATATTTCAGTAAATACTAAAGGTGGGAGTAAATTTAATGGCTACCCATACGGCTACTGTACCTACTATGTTGCTGTAAAACGCTCAGTTCCGACCAGTTGGGGCAATGCCGGACAGTGGCTTTCCAGCGCTAAGCGTGCCGGATATTCTATCGGTAGCGAACCGGTTCCTGGAGCGATCGTTATCACCAGTGAATCATGGTGGGGTCACGTCGCTTACGTTGAATCAGTTAACGGAAATTCATTTACTGTTACTGAAATGAACTACAACGGTTGGGGCGTGACAAGTTCAAGGACGATGTCTGCCGGCGACGGGGCAATAAAAGGTTTTGTCTACTAATATTGATAGCAGTGTGTGGTGATCTAGATAGTAATACTGGAGTATTATTTGTTGATGATATAATGTAATCAATTCAATATGATGACTGATGAAGTAATAATTAGGATTAAAGCAGGCGACGGCGGCGACGGCTCCGTTTCTTTTATTCGGGAAAAATATCGCCCCAAAGGTGGGCCGGACGGCGGCGACGGCGGTGACGGCGGTAGTATTATTTTTGTTGCTGATAACAATTTGAATACTCTGACTTTTTATGATAGCCGGAAACATTTTGAAGCTGGGAGCGGCCAGAATGGTATGGGTGGCAATAAACACGGAAAATCCGGAGAAGATCTGATTTTACGTGTTCCAGAAGGCACAACATTGAGTCAAGATGGTAAAATTATTGCCGACCTGGTGCAAAAAGGCAGTCAGTACACAGCAGTAAAAGGTGGCAATGGCGGTTGGGGAAATTCCCATTTTGCGACGTCAATAAAGCAAAAACCGGAATGGTCAAAAAAGGGTTTGTCGGGCGAAGAAAAAGAATTAAAATTAGAATTAAAATTGATCGCTGATGTTGGATTAGTCGGATTTCCGAATGCCGGTAAGTCAACTTTGCTTTCGGTAATTTCTAATGCCAAACCAAAAATTGCCAATTATCCATTCACTACGCTAGAGCCGAATTTAGGCGTGGTCAAAATTCACGGCAAAGAATTTGTCTTTGCCGACCTTCCCGGATTGATCAAGGGCGCATCAAATGGCCGCGGACTTGGCGATAAATTTCTAAAGCATATTGAAAGAACTAAGGAGCTACTGCTTCTAATTTCCGCCGAATCAGAAAATCCGGCAGGGGATTACAAAATTCTTTTGAAAGAATTAAAAGATTATTCAAAAGTATTGGCGGAAAAACGGATTTTAGTTGCAATTTCCAAATCAGAGATAATCAACAAAAAGCGTCAGGAAAAAATAGTTAAGGATTTCAAGAAAATTAGAATTTCCCCTATCTTTTTCTCTGCCGTGACAAAAGAAAATCTTAGTGAACTATTGCAAAAAATGTTTGAGCTCTTGAATTAAAAAACGCGACCATTGCGGTCGCGTTCGGCGCTGTCCCCTACTTGCTCCCAAGAAGCTCGTCTAGCTCTACCTGGTCAGGGTTGCTCCTGTATCTGGATCGATTTTTTGCCTCAACGGCTTCACCAGAGATACGCCTTCGCTGACCTTGAACTTGCCTATGGTCATAAGCCGTCTGCAACTGGTGGCCGAAACTACCGGGCTGTGATTGTTCGTCTACCACCCGGATCCCGACTGGCACTTCGTTGCGATGGCGTCTGACCATTCTGAATTCGATCCTTTGGCCAGCTTCGAGCGTGATTCCGCCGTCTATATCTGCGGCGTGAACTGGCTTATTAGGGCCGTCATCGACATGGATGAGCCCAAAGCCCTCTCTTTTGTTAAACCAGATGACTTTGCCGGTTTCTATCTTGATCACCTCATGTCATTGTTTTGTAACGAAATTGTATCACTGGAACCTTATAATGTAAAGAATAAAAAACACAAAAACCAAATGACTTAAATTGATTGTGGGGTCATTGACATCGAAACCCAGCAATGTAAAATAGTATAAGTACTATATTAAGTGCAGAGGATTGTCTGCATGCACAAAGACGAAAACAAAGGAGGGAAATAAAGTTGTGGACCACGTTCGACTGGCTCGGTGCGGGCGGAGGGGGTTGACAAGTGTTTTTTGTTTTGATAATATTATTTTGTAGGTAATAAATTGAGATTAATGAGTTCTATCGAGACCTAAAAGGGAATGTTTTTAGTGCCCCGTTTAAGGGTAGTTTTTTTGTGTCGTGCGAGGAAAAAAGAAATTTTACAGAATCTCGGATTGAACAAAGATGAGATTCACCCTGTTAAATCCGCCATAGGCGGACGATCTAATTGCCGAAGGTAGCATGATCGTATTTGACTGGGTAAACAAGGAGAGCAAAGTGCCACAAGCTGTCAAGGGTATCACTAACCTACGTTTGAATCAGGAAAAGAAAGCTGGAGTAGAGCTGCCTAATTTGATTGAGGTTCAAACGCGATCTTATAACTGGTTTTTTGCTAAAGGTTTGCGAGAGCTATTTGATGAAATTTCTCCGATTGAAGATTTTACCGGTGAAACGATGTCTTTATCATTTAGCAATTATTATCTTGGTGATGCAAAAGTTGATGAAGTTACTGCCAAAGAAAAAAATTTGACTTACAAAGCACCGCTAAAAGTCCGGATCTCTCTTCTTAATAAAAAAACCGAAGAGGTAAAAGAGGCCGATGTTTTTATGGGTGATTTTCCAATAATGACTCATCGCGGAACTTTTATTATTAACGGAGTCGAAAGAGTGATTGTTTCTCAAATAGTTCGATCATTTGGAGTGCTTTTTACAGCAACTCAAGCTGGCAGCAGAAAATTATTCGGTGCAAAGATTATTCCTTCGCGGGGCGCTTGGCTGGAAGTTGAAACCGATCTAAAAAACGTTATAACAGTCAAAATTGACCGCAAACGACGAATTCCGATTACTACTTTTCTCCGCGCTCTCGGTGTCGGCTCTGACGAAGAAATTAAATCCTTATTTGCTGACGTAGATACTCATGAAGACAATCACTACATAGAAGCGACATTAAAAAAAGATTCAGCCAAAAGCTATGAAGAAGGACTGGTTGAAACCTACAAAAAAATTCGACCGGGAGATTTAGCTACAGTTGAAAGTGCAAAATCCTTTATTGAAGCGATGTTTTATAATATGAAGCGATATGATCTTGGGCGGGTAGGCAGATACAAAATTAATATGCGGCTTGGTCAAGATACGCCGAATACTCCCGAAAATCGTGTTTTGTGCAAGAACGATTTTATTGCGATTATCAGGGAGATTATCGAACTAAATAACAATCTCGAAGCAGAAGCTGACGATACCGACAGTTTGAAAAATCGCCGGATTAGAGCCGTCGGCGAACTTTTGCAGGGCCGCGTCAGAGTCGGACT
The DNA here is from genome assembly GCA_964355425.1 of uncultured Candidatus Saccharibacteria bacterium. Taxonomy (GTDB): domain Bacteria; phylum Patescibacteriota; class UBA1384; order XYA2-FULL-43-10; family CAINNR01; genus CAYHDN01. The sequence continues at coordinate 7,127 of CAYHDN010000013.1, read as the reverse complement.
TCTCCGCGTCGAGCGAATAATTAAAGATCGAATGAGTATTTCCGAGCTGGATGAAGTCACCCCGGCGCAATTGATCAATTCCAGACCAATCGTGGCTGCATTGCAAGAATTTTTCGCCTCTTCGCAATTGTCGCAGTTTATGAATCAAACGAACCCTTTGTCAGAACTGGAGCACAAAAGAACTCTTTCTGCTACTGGCCCTGGCGGACTCTCGCGCGAACGGGCTGGTTTTGAAGTTCGTGATGTTCACGTTACTCATTATGGCAGAATTTGTCCAATTGAGACGCCGGAAGGCCCGAACATCGGTTTGGTTGGCTATTTAGCGTCATACGCCAAAATAAATGAGTTTGGTTTTATCGAAACTCCGTATCGCAAAGTCAAAATTGAAAATGGCCTCAAAGGGGCCCGCTTTGGGGGCAAGGCTCGGGTAACTGATGATGTCGTTTACCTTGATGCCAGTCAGGAAGAAAATTCCACCATTGCTCCGGCATCAGTTGAGGTTGATGAGAAGGGCTATATTAAGGATAAGAGAGTTATTGTCCGCCATGCCGGTGAACCGACCATTGATGATTCAACCAAAGTTGAATATATGGATGTTTCACCAAAGCAGATTGTTTCTGTCACCGCCGCTTTAATTCCCTTTATCGAACATGATGATGCCGCCAGAGCCCTGATGGGTGCCAACATGCAACGTCAGGCCGTGCCGCTTCTTCGACCCGAATCACCAGTAATCGGCACCGGTATGGAAATTGCTGCGGCCAAAGATTCTGGCCAGATCATATTGGCTGTTGCTAATGGCGAAGTGACTCATGTTTCCTCATTCTTGATTAGGGTCAAAGAGAACAAGGGAAGCGAGCGGGAATATTTATTGGCAAAATTTGTTCGCTCAAATCAGGGGACAGTGATAAATCATACTCCGCGCGTCTCAGTTGGCGATAAGGTAATAGCCGGAGATCTTCTTGCTGACGGTTCCGCTACTCAAGATGGAGAAATTGCACTCGGAAGAAATTTAACTGTTGCTTTTATGTCTTGGGGCGGAGGTAATTTTGAAGACGCTATTATTATCTCTGACCGCTTGGTTAAAGATCATACTCTTTCTTCAATTCATATCGAAAAATATTCACTTGAAGTTCGTGACACGAAACTTGGTCCGGAAATTCTGACACGCGATATTCCTAATGTTTCCGAGGAAGCGTTGTCTAATTTGGATGAAAATGGCATCGTTCGAGTCGGCGCAGAAGTTACAGCTGGCGAGATTCTTGTCGGCAAAATTTCGCCCAAAGGTGAAACTGAACTGTCAGCCGAGGAAAAATTACTCCGGGCAATTTTTGGTGAAAAAGCCAAGGATGTTCGTGATTCCAGTTTGCGCTTACCCCATGGTGAGAGAGGAAAAATTATTGATGTCAAAATATTCAGCCGCGAATCCGGAGATGAATTGCCAGCTGGGGTGTATCAGATGGTTGAAGTATCGGTTGCGCAGCTACGCAAAATTTCTGTCGGTGATAAACTTGCCGGCCGTCATGGAAACAAGGGCGTTATTTCTACTATTTTGCCTGAAGAAGATATGCCGTTCTTGCCGGACGGAAGACCAGTTGATATCATTTTAAATCCGCTTGGTGTCCCTTCACGTATGAATGTTGGGCAGCTCTTTGAAACTCATCTTGGTTGGGCAATGAGCACGCTTGGTTATAAAGTTGCCTCTCCGGCACTAAACGGCATAAAGCTTGATGAGATCAAAACCCAGCTTCAAAAGGCAAATTTGCCCGAGGACGGGAAAATTCGACTTTTGGATGGCCAGACTGGTAAGCCGTTTGACCACCGAACTGTCGTTGGCACTATTTATATCATGAAGCTTTTTCATTTGGTGGATGATAAAATGCATGCCCGCTCAATTGGACCTTATTCGATGATCACTCAACAGCCGCTTGGAGGCAAAGCTCAGTTCGGTGGTCAAAGATTCGGCGAGATGGAGGTTTGGGCGATTGAAGCCTATGGCGCCGCAAATACCTTACAAGAACTTTTGACAATTAAATCAGATGACGTTATCGGCCGTTCAAAAGCTTATGAATCAATCATAAAAGGTGAAAAAATCCAAAATCCGACAGTACCGGAGGCTTTCAACCTCTTGATTAAAGAGATGCAATCTCTGGGCTTAAAAGTTGAACTTTTGGCTGATGAAAAAGCCATTGTTGCGCCAGCCGAGTCAGACGAAAGGGTGGTTGAAGAAGCTCCGGAAGCCGAGAAGGAACTTGATGAGGAAATTGACGAGAAGTTGACCGAATTGGCAGCTGAACAAGTGTCGGAAGATGAGGATATTGTGTCTAAACCAATCGAGGAAGAATAATCCAAGTTCAAAAAATTTATAATTTTAGGAGAAATATAACATGCCAAAAGTTGAAATCAAAGATGCGGTCAATGTAGTTGATTTCAAATCAATGAGAATTTCTGTTGCTTCACCTGAAGATATTCTTTCTTGGTCTCATGGCGAGGTCCTAAAACCGGAAACGATAAACTATCGAACACAGAAGCCGGAACGTGACGGCTTGTTTGCCGAAAACATTTTTGGCCCGACGAGGGATTGGGAGTGTTATTGTGGAAAGTATCGTAAAGTTCGTTACTCCGGCGTTGTTTGCGACAAATGCGGTGTTGAAGTGACAAAATCAAGCGTTCGCCGGGTGCGAATGGGTCATATTGACTTAGTGGTCCCAATCGCCCATATTTGGTATGTCAGGAGCGTTCCTTGTATTTTGGGACAGGTGCTGGATTTGAGCTCTGCTGATCTCGAGCGAGTAATTTATTTCGCCAGTTTTGTTATAGTTGAAGTTAATGAAAAACTTCGAGCCGAGGTTTTAACTAGGATTGATAGCGAATTTAAGAATCTTAAAGAAGAAAAAATTTCCTCGCTTGATCCATCAATTTCTTCTGCTTCTAAAGATATTACCTCTGACGAAATCAATCAAGCTTACAAAACTGCTAGAGCCGAGCTTGAATCCCTTCGTATGGGCAAGATTATCACTGAAAAAGATTATTACAATATTTCCCATCGCTATGGCAATGTTATCCGAGTCGGGATTGGTGCTGAAGCGATACTAGAACTTTTAGAAAAATTTGATTTAGATAAAGATACAAAAAAAATTGAACAAGTTTCAGAGAAAGCAATTGGCCTTTTAAAACGTAAATTAGTAAAAAGGCTTCGGGTTTTGCAAGGGTTGAAAGCTGCTGCTATTAAACCCGATTGGTTGGTAATGCGCCGCCTTCCGGTTATTCCGCCGGATTTACGGCCGATGGTTCAGCTCGATGGCGGCCGATTTGCCGCTTCCGACTTAAACGACTTATATCGACGAGTCATCAACCGCAACAATCGCTTGAAGCGCTTGATAAATCAGGGCGCTCCCGAGGTAATCTGTCGCAACGAGAAAAGAATGCTTCAAGAAGCAGCAGACGCTTTAATTGATAACTCTGCGCGCCGAGGCCGGGCGACAACCACAGCTAATAACCGCCGTAAACTCAAGTCACTTTCCGATATGCTTCGAGGAAAGCAGGGACGTTTCCGACAGAATCTTTTAGGAAAACGCGTGGATTACTCCGGTCGTTCAGTTATTGTCGTTGGTCCGGAATTAAAGCTTCATCAGTGTGGTTTGCCGAAAGTTATGGCCATGGAATTGTATAAACCGTTTGTCATCGGCCGATTGATTTCCGAGGGCTATGTCCACAATGTAAAAAACGCCACCCGATTGATTGAAAAAAATGAATCATTTGTTTGGGATATTTTGGAGAAAATCACTAAAGACAGTCATATTCTTCTAAATCGGGCTCCAACTTTGCATCGATTGGGTATCCAAGCATTCCAGCCGATATTGATTGAAGGCAAAGCAATTAAAATTCACCCGCTTGTTTGTCCGGCTTTTAACGCCGACTTTGACGGCGATCAGATGGCGGTCCACTTGCCGCTTTCACTCGAAGCACAAAAAGAGGCTGCTAAAATAATGTTATCAAGAAAGAACTTACTCAAGCCTTCATCCGGCGAGCCAGTAATTTCACCGACACTTGATATGATTTTGGGCTGTTTTTATCTAACGACAATTTCCGAGGGCTTGAAGGGCGAAGGCAAATACTTTTCCTCTAAGGAGGAGGCCATTTTGGCTTATGATTTTGAAGCAGTTGATTTGAAAGCAAAAATTAAAGTCGGAATCGCAAACTTGCCCGCAAACGCCAGACAAACAGCGATGCAGCCAGACCAAGTAATTGAGACTTCAATCGGCCGTATTTTATTTAACGGTATTGTCCCCGGGGAACTTGGTTTTCGCAATCAGGAATTTGATAAACAATCTATTTCAAAATTGATTTCAGAGTCATTTAAAGCTGTTGGGCTTGACCGCACTGCTACTTTCGTTGATGATATTAAAGCTATAGGCTTTAAATACGCTCAACTTTCTGGCATCACCTTTTCGGCCTTTGACATCCAAGTGCCGCCAGAAAAAGAATTAATTCTGGGGAACGCCGAGAGCCAATTGGAAGTAATTAATCAGCAATATCATCGAGGTTTGATCACTAACGAGGAGAGATACACTAAGACTGTTGAAATTTGGATGAACGCTTCTGGGGAACTTCAGGAAGCTATGCTTTCGAATTTTGACAAGGATAACGATATCAACATCATCCGCGTTTCCGGTGCCCAAGGTAAGGTTTCGCAGCTTAATCAGCTGGCTGGAATGAAAGGCTTGGTTGCTGATCCGACAGGAAATATTATCGAGCTTCCAATTAAATCTAACTTTAAAGAAGGTTTATCGGTTTTTGAATACTTTGTTTCCTCTCATGGATCTCGAAAAGGCCGAGCCGATACAGCACTTCGAACTTCAGAAGCTGGATATTTAACCCGAAGGTTGGTTGACGTGTCGCAGGATACTGTAATTACAATTTCTGACTGCGGAACCAAGTCTGGAGTAATTATTAATAAAGATTTTTTTCAGTCAATTGGCGATAATTGGAGAAAGCATCTTATCGGTCGCACGCTTAACGAACCTGTCGCTGATTATTTGCGTAATGATTTAATAGATACTGAAGCTTTTGAAAAAATTGAAAGCTCTGGCGTGCAGGAGGTTGAAATCCGTTCATTGCTCCGGTGCGAAAAAGAGTGGGGAGTTTGCCAACATTGTTATGGTGAAGATTTAGCAACTGGTAAATTAATTGCCATTGGTTCGGCAGTAGGAATTGTCGCAGCCCAAGCGATTGGTGAGCCGGGAACCCAGCTAACTATGCGCACTTTTCACACTGGTGGTGCTGCTGGCGAAGATATCACTTCCGGCCTTCCAAGAGTCGGTGAATTGTTTGAGGCCAGAACGCCAAGAGCGGTAGCAGTTATGTCGGAAATTGACGGGCAAGCCAGCATCAGAAAAGAAAAGAATAAAGTGATCGTTTCAATTGTTGGGCGAGGTCAAACGGAAAATGAATATCTTATTCCGGAAAATTACTCGCTGGCGGTTAAAGGTGGGGAGATAGTTAAATCAAAACAGATAATTGCGACACCGGCCGATGAAAATGCCGGTCCAATTCGGGCGAAAACTACTGGGGCGGTTAGAATTGAAGATGATACCGTAAAAATAATTTCCAAAGGAAAAACATCCCGTGAATACGCAATTTCTGAAATGATGGGACTTAAAATTATGGATGGCGATACCGTCTCACGCGGTCAGGTTTTAACCGATGGCCATCTTGATTTACAGCATAGCAACGAGCTGGCCGGGCAAGATTTTACTCAAAGATATATCATGACTGAAGTTCAAAAGATTTACGCTTCGCAGGGGCAGGAAATTAATGATAAACACCTTGAGGTCATTGTCCGCCAGATGCATTCAAAATGTCGAATTATTGATCCGGGAAGTTCAGTATATCTCGATGGTTCGATTTACGATCGTTGTTTAATTATCAGCAAAAATAAAGCCTTGAAAGCTGCCGGGAAGCAAGAAATTGTTTTTGCCGATGTAGTCATGGGCATTACTAGAGTCGCGTTGAAAACCGATAGTTTTCTCTCCGCTGCATCGTTTATGGAAACGACTTCGATTTTAATTAATGCCGCAATTACTGGATCAGTTGACGAACTTCGGGGATTGAAGGAAAATGTCATCATTGGGCGAAAAATTCCCGCCGGTACTGGCTACCGCCAAATTAACGCCAACTAAGGTCTTTACAATTTTTATTTTTTCTGCGATACTTGTAAAGCCAAATACACATTAAGTTATTCGTTCGAGCAAAGCTTATTATGCCAACAATAAATCAACTAGTCAGACACGGACGAAAAAAACCAAAGAAGATTACTAAAACGACTGCTTTAAAGCGGGGTTTTAATTTCTTGAAAAACCGCCCCGTCAATATACGCAAAGGATGTCCTCAAAAAAGAGGCGTTTGCACCAAAGTTTCCACCATGACGCCGAAAAAACCAAATTCAGCGTTGCGAAAATTTGCACGTGTTAGGTTGACGAATGGCATGGAAGTCAATGCTTATATTGGTGGTGAAGGTCACACTTTGCAAGAACACTCGGTAGTAATTATCCGCGGCGGTCGAGTCAAGGACCTGCCTGGAATGCGATATCATGTTGTTCGCGGCAAGCTTGATTTAGCCGGGGTTAAAGATCGTAAACAAGGCCGAAGTAAATATGGAGTTAAGAAAATAAAAGAATAATGCCAAGAGGTCATCAGAAAATTCATAGAATTGAACTTTCTTCCGATAGAAAATTCGGCAGTACTTTAGTTTCAAAATTCATAAATTATTTGATGCTGAATGGCAAGAAAAGTGTTGCCGAGAAAACAGTATATACCGCACTTGAAACTTCAGCTAATAAGCTCGGTGCACAACCGACAGATGTTTTGGACCGAGTTTTGAAGAATGTCGGTCCGCTTCTGGAAATTAAAGCCAAACGAATTGGCGGAGCAAATTATCAAGTACCAGTTGAAGTCAGTCGCGAAAGACGTGAAACCCTGGCTCTTCGCTGGGTAATCACCGCTTCCCGTGCTCGAAAAGGTGCGGCGATGGCTGATAAATTGACCGCTGAAATTCTTGATGCTTGCAATAACACCGGTGCGGCAATTAAGAAGAAAGAAGATACTCACAGAATGGCCGAAGCAAACAA
>CAYHDN010000012.1:0-19194 GCA_964355425.1 uncultured Candidatus Saccharibacteria bacterium | reverse complement strand
AAAAGGTTTGTTTCAGAGTTACATTTAATTTGGCGACGTAATTTTGCGGAGAAGTGGCCAGAGCTGTTATGTCGCTTTTACGAATTGCTAGAAATTGATTCTGGTCGTTATTCTTTCCGTCACCATTAGTATCGTAGTAATAACCGATCTTAGTAAATTTAACTCGCATTGTTTGTATGACTGTGTCAGCCTTGAAATTATAGACATCCCTTACTGTGTAGTTATAGAGATCGGTCACACTCGGAATTGTATTTAAACCATTTACGGTCGAATTGGTATTCCATGGCCCCTTGTTACAGCCGGGACATTCGACTACGACCTCTACGTCAGGAATTAATATTCCGTCTTCACCCTTAATGCTGCCAAGAACCGTCATGGTTGTTATTGAGCTTACTAGATTTACCGTAGCGGTTGAATATGGCGTTGTCTGATTGGGATTTAATGTGCCCGGGTTTATACCCAAATCTTGAAGTGTTTTTGTTTGGTCGGTATATCCGTCTTTATGAAAAATAAAAGTTTGGATTGCAGCAGAAGATATCGGCAAGTTGTTAATTTGATATCTGCCGCTTGTATCGGTTAAATTGCCTCCATTAACAGACGCACCGGAAAGATTAGTATTCGTTTGCCCGTCTTTAACGGTGCCCTGAATCGAATAAACTGGTTGTCTCATCACTATGTTGTAAAAATTCAAATATGTCTGATTCCCATTCACAACATAGCTAGATGTTGGTCTGGAGACATAAGTTATACTGTCGGAATCATTGTCGGTACTATCGCCGTTTTGATCCCAAAAATATCCTTCCTTGGAGAAATTAATTCTAAGGCGCGGAAATTGAGTATATGTAGAGTAGCGGTTTATGTTAGGAACTTCATAATTAAAAACTTTTCCAGAGGGTAGGCTCGAATAGTAAGTTTGCAAAGACGCGTAAGACGTGTTCTGCCATGATGTAGTACCGCTTCCGCAGCTAACTCCCGAGACCTGATCGGCGTTATTACAACTAACTCGAACAGTTACTCCGCCAACAAGAGTATTACTTTGGTCTTTGATTGTTCCGATTTCCGAGAAAGTGTTTGCCAAGGGTGGCGCCGAAGGAGATAATCCGGTTACTCCCAAATTATTGTTGCTTGAGATATCACAAGAAATACCGGCAACAATATTTGAATTTAAGCTGGTGACATTTTGTTCTGCTGTGCTAGAAAAACCATCCTTTGTGAACCTGATTTTAGCTGTAGCTAGGTTGGCAAATGCCAGACCGCCAATCTGATAATTACCAAATGAATCGGTTGTTCCGGATGCAGAGCCGATAGTGGCTCTCACTCCCTGTATGGAGGCACCGGTGTTGGCATTTTGGACGTGGCCTCTGACACAGTAGGTAGTTGAGTCACCTCCACCTCCGCCGCCCCCTCCGCCGCCACCATCACAAGTAAACCTAGCATATGTGGTTCTGGTTGTGGCTGAATAATGGCTTAAATTAGCTACCGGCCCCAAACATGGTTGGCCACTTGGTCCTGGCATACCGAATTTGTAGGTATAACTGCCGTAAGCTAGAGAAGTGATTGTATAGATGTTTCCGACAAAGGAACCGGTTGTTGAGATCGGAGTAGTTCCTTGATAGAGAGATATGCTACTACCGGTATTACTTGGGTCTACTGTAATTTCTACTCTGCCGTAAAGAGGATCAGCAAATCCTTTTAGATTTATTACACCAAACTTAGCAAGACCAAAAAGACCGCCGGAAAAGATTATTACCGCGCCAATAGCTATTCCGAGAATTAGTTTAGTTCGTTTCCCCATCTGGTTGCTTTTTATTGATTACAAATCAATTATAAAACATTTCCTCTCGGTTCTGCAACTAGGTATAAATCACACTTTTAAGTTTTGTGGTGTTAATTGTTTTTATTAATTTTTTTGGCAGTTTGTTGCAAGTAATTACAATGTAGTTACTGAATTGCTCCATAGCGATGTTGTTTGGGTCGGTACAAATAAATTGGCAATTATTAATTTTATTGATCCGAGCATTATCTTTGGCGTCACGGATTGCTATTGGATTTGGGTCAATTCCAGTAACCTTTTTTGCTAGAGTTGATAAATAAATTGGAATGATTCCTACTCCGCAATACAAAACTAGAACTTCGTCTCCAATTTTCACATCAGCCAATTTTTTTATCCGGTCATACTTCGGTTGATCATCGGCAGATATTTCTTCTGGTGAATCGGGAGAGATTTGAAATTTAAAGCGACCGATTTTGTCATAAATCACCGGTGAACCATAAACTAACTTCCGCCGCTCTCCGTCGAAGAGATAAATTGATTTTATTTCAGGAATGTTTTTTAATTCACTGATAATTTTGTCATCAATATCTTCAGACTGAATTACAACCATAATTTCAGTGGTTTTTTTGCCGGCGATTATTTTGTTTTTGGTATTAGCGAGAATTTTATTAATCTCATCAATGGTTGTCATAGGTTGATTATACAACAAAAAAGACCCTGTCCCTGGACAGGGTCGCGACAAAGAATTGGGCGCACGCGAGGTTTGAGTCTTCGGGCATGGCTTATACTCTGTCGGCCGTGTTGCTGTGGCCGATCGCCACTGCTAACCAGAGTTGCTTGGAACTCTCGCCGAGAGCAACAAAGCTTTTTTGCCCGGTTGGGCAGAGTTTGCTACGTTTGCCGTGTGAACTTGCTTGCGCCAAGTTCATCGACATGGTGTGCGGATTGTTAGCCGGGCAATCCGATTTTGGCAGGCACACACCAGACCGTGTAGCCAGCTGGGTACAGCCTTCTTCGGTTAGGCCTTCTTCGATGCGGCCTTCTTCAGCATGTCCTCGGCTGTCAACTTCATAACGGCATTCCCTCTTTCATTGGAGGTCATCAGCCTTCTGTCGGCACTCGCGTGCGCTTGTCCAATATCATTATAAGTCATTAAAAAAAATATGTCAAAAAAACCGCTCAGCAGTTTCGAGGACGATTTTTTTGACTTACTTTATTTAGCAACAAATTTCAGAGTCTTTTTCTTTTGCGTATTTTTCTTTTATCATATCAATTGCCCCGGTGACAGAAAGATCTTCTTGGGTGCTGGAACGTAGATCGCGAACGATAACTGAGCCAGTCAAAGCTTCTTGTTGACCGACAATTAGAGCATAATCGGCAGAAAGTTTTGCCGCTTTTTTTAGTTGGCTGCGAAGCGAATCTTTAGAGGGGATATAATAAACATTAATATCTTCTTTCTCAAAATCATTAAAAAGTTTTTTGCAGACTTTTTTTGCTGTGTCACCAATTTCAAGAATTACAACTTCAACACCTCTGAATTTAGGAATTTTTTTGCCGGTGTCTTTTAATAACTCGATAACTCGATCGGCGCCCATGCCCCAACCGACAGCTGGAGTAGTTGGCCCGCCGAGTGTTGAGACTAAATTATCATAGCGTCCGCCGCCGCAGAGTGTAGCTATCCTTTCTTTATCCTCTCCGGCAGAAATTTCAAAAACCGTCCGAGTATAATAATCTAACCCTCGAACAAGTGTATTGTCTAATTCAAATTTAATCCCAAAATCATCCAGATATTGCAAGGTATCTTGAAAATGATCACGGCACAGGGCACAGAGTGAATCTAGCATTTGTGGCGTTTTTTCTTTGAGTTTTTGACATTGTTCATTCTTGCAATCCAACATTCGCAGTGGATTTGTATCGTATCGGCGTTTGCAATCCGGACAGACTTCGGATAATTTTCCGGCATAATAGTCTTTCAATTTCTTTAAATATTTCGGTCGGCACTCTGGGCATCCAATAGAATTGATAGCAACATTTAAACCGTTAATACTAAGCTTTTTTAATATTTCAATTGCTGCCATTATTGCTAAATAATCTGATTCGGCGGATTCATCGCCGAAAATTTCTAACCCAACTTGCCGATGTTCGCGATAACGGCCACGTTGTGGGCGTTCGCGGCGATACATTGGTCCAAAATAATATAGTCGAACCGGTTGTGGCCAAGAACTCATACCATTTTCGATATAGGCGCGAGCGGACCCGGCTGTTCCCTCTGGCCGAAGAGCAAATTGCGGGTCTTCGTCCTGCGCCGTGGATTCGATGAGATAAATCTCCTTTTCAACAATATCGGTTCCGGCGCCGACGCCACGCTCAAAAATACGCTTGTCTTCAAAAAGCGGCGTATCAATTTTTGAGAATCCCAGGCCATCAAGAACCTTTTCTGCACTAATTTGAAAAAACCGCCAGTAACCTTGCTCTGCCGGCAAAATATCCCGAGTCCCTCGTGGTTTTTGAAACGAATTTTCACTCATTTTGCTCCTCTATTCCTCTATAAAGCAAATATACAAGAACCAAACCCAAAAATCAACACTTTCAACTTCCACCTCGTAGGTGGTGGTTAGCCTAGGTGGTGGTTAGCCGTTATAATCGTCAATAAGGATGCTTTTTATTAAGGATAGCTCACGTTGATAGGATTTTCTGTCTTCGACAAATTTTTTGTATTCCTCAGAATTTTTGTCGATAACCTCATGAAATTTACAGATCGCAAGACTTTTTTTTGTTTTATTTATATATTCATCGTAAGAAGAATATTGCCAATTTTCGGGCTTAACCACTAATCCCGCCGAGGTCGGATTTAGATGAATGTAGCGACTTAAGTGGAGTAACTGAATATCATCAGATATCAACACGTTTTTAAAGCGTCCAGCCCACAATGGCCCAGTCCTTTTATGTTTTGTATTGAAATATTTGGAATAACCATTTAAAACCCGGCCAATATATTTTGCAATCCCCTTTTTGGCGATTTGTTTTAAAATTAAATGAACATGTGTCGGCATAATACAATAAGCAATGACTTTAATTAAAGTTTCATCATGATTTCTAATCTTATTCATTATCGAATGCTGGGTAGAGTGTCTTAGTTCAGCAAATTGAGAGTACTTGTAATTAAAATCGGAGAAACGATAAACATCCAGTAGTTGTAAAATCCGATTAAATTCTAAAAAATTATTAAAAACTACAAATTTAGCAATACTACGGCTAAAAATATGATAATATTGATCATTAACAAGGGGGTCTTTTCTAATTTGTACCATACAACGATTTTAACACATAAAACAACCAACTTCCACCTACGAGGTGGCGGTTCGATGGTCAACCCCTGGGGATTAATATATGAACAAACACCTGTAGTTGGGTCGGGGGCAGCTTCTACACTGCCCCCGACGATTTTTTGACAACGTAATCAGATGCCAAAGCCAATAACATTTCCGCCACAACAAATGCATTGGCAAAAATTTTCGGCCGCATATTCGCCGTTGCCTGATCCAGAGTTTTCCTCTTTGCAGTGTGGACAGTCCCAACAAAAACAGAACCAGCCGTCTTTTGTTAATGTTGGTGTTGACCGGCCACTGATTACAGGGATTACACCTCTCGAGATGTGTCTGGCAGTCTGACCATGACTTCCAGCACACATTGTAAATCACTCCTTAATCGAATTTGGGTTACATAATAACCCCTTCTCTCTCGAGAAGGGGTTATTATGAGAACTATCTAAAACTCAACAATCAAAACAATCCTTTCCCGAGAGGCAAAGAATTGTGGTGATGACTTAAAATAAATTTTAGTTTGCTTCGTTTCATAATCTAACTGTTGATATAATATAATTCAAAAATCTGGTTCTGTCAAACTATTGGCGAGAAACTATTTTCGAAAGATAATTGTTCCATCAACCATATGAAGTGAAATTTTATCACCGGAATTGTATTTGCCGGCAATTATTGCTTCGGAAATCGGATCTTCAATTTTTTCAGAAATGGTTCGGCGAATCGGTCTGGCGCCGAATTCCTCGGAATAGCCGACTTTTGCCAAATACTTTTTAACTTCATTATTTACCCAAAATGTTATTCCTTGCTTTTTCAATCTAATTATTAGCTCAGCCAGATTCAATTCGACAATTTTTTCAATTGAGTCCCTATCAAGCGGACGGAAAACGATAATATTGTCAAGTCTGTTAACAAATTCTGGCCGCATTTCTTTGTTCACAATCTCTAGGACTTTTTCCTTTAGATCCTCATACTTTTTATTGGAATCAGTTTTTGCATTGAAACCGATTGAAGCAAATTTATTAATATCACTTGTGCCCAAATTTGAAGTTAAGATAATAATCGTGTTGCGAAAATTTACCTGACGGCCCTTAGCATCTGTTAAATATCCATCTTCAAAAATTTGTAACAGAAGGTTGAAAACTTCAGGATGAGCTTTTTCAATTTCATCAAAGAGAATTATTGAATATGGCTTGTGACGCACAGCTTCGGTTAATTTTCCGCCGTCGTCATAACCAACATATCCAGCTGGTGCACCGACTAAGCGAGAAACATTATGTTTCTCCATAAACTCCGACATGTCAATTTTTATTAGATTCTCTTCGGACCCAAACAGCAGCTCGGCAAGTTTTTTTGACAAATGAGTTTTGCCAACGCCGGTTGGACCCAAAAATAAGTACGAACCAATTGGACGTTTCGGATCAGAAATTCCGGCCTGATTACGCCGGATAGACTTTGCAATCGCTTTAACTGATTCATCCTGACCAATAACATATTTTTTCAACTTTGATTCAAGATTGAGAAATTTTTTTCTTTCGTTGAGCGAGAGATTTTCAACATTGATTCCGGTCCAGCGCGAAACAACTCTGGCGATATCATTTTCATCAATCTCCTTTTTTTTCTCAGCGCCGACGACATTCTCTAATTTTGAAATTTTTTCACCCAGCTTGATTTCCTCTTCCCGCAGATGAGTCGCGGCCTCATAGTTTTCTGAATTTACCGCTTCTTCTTTTCTGATGACCAGATCATCAAATTTAGACTTCATCTTGGCAATTCTGGTGCTCTCTTTAGTTACAATATTTGTTGCCGCCGCCGCTTCATCAATCAAATCTATTGCTTTGTCCGGAAGATAGCGGTCCGATATATAGCGCTTTGAAAGTTCAACCGCGGAGGATAGGGCGCTGTCAGTAAATTTTATTTTGTGATGCTCCTCATATTTTGTTTTTAATCCATGTAAAATTTTTAATGATTCCTCTTCCGTGGGTTCATTCACCCGCACAACCTGAAAACGCCGCTCATAAGCCGGATCTTTCTCTAGGTGTTTTTTATATTCTTCATAAGTAGTAGCACCGATAACATTAAATTCAGAACGGGCTAAAATTGGTTTTAACATGTTGGCAGTGTCCAGAGAACCTTCGGCGGAACCGGTACCAATCGTTGTGTGAAGCTCATCAATAAAAAGAATTATATTGCCGGCATTTTTAAGTTCAGATAAAAGTTTTTTAAGACGGCCCTCAAATTGACCGCGATATATTGTTCCAGCTAAAAGCGAGCCAATGTCAAGAGACAAAATTGTTTTGCCAATCAAGGTTTGCGGAACATTGCCATCGACTATTTTTTTTGCCAATCCTTCAACAATAACAGTTTTGCCGACACCCGGGTCGCCGATCAAAAGCGGGTTATTTTTAGTCCGGCGAGACAAAATTTGTGACACGCGTTCAATTTCGACTTCACGTCCGATTAAAGGATCGAGTCTATTTTCTTTGGCCAAATCAGTCAGATTTGTCGTATATTGCTCAACGAATGTTTTCTGGTTTTCTTTGGTGGTTGTTCGGCCAGGTGAATCAGCAAATGGATTTTCAGCAAAATCGTCTTGCGTTGATGAGCTGTCAATGTTGAATTTATCGGCACTAAAATTTAACGTCTCACCGGCTTCTTCGGTGGCTTTGGAAATTTCATTAAAAATTGTTTCCAATTGTTCTTTGATTTTTTCCGGACTCACACCGATTCTCTCAATAATGCTATACGAGTTATATTTCTTATCGGAGACTAAAGCCAAAAGCAAATGTTCGGCATCGACAACAAAATGGTTAAAATCAGCAGCAATTTTTATTGAATATTGAATGATTTTTTTCGCATCCGGAGAAATACTAAAAGCCAGCGGTTTTGAATTTTTATCGCTGACTAATTTGGCTACGATTTGGACTCTATCGGATACAATTTCAAAATTTCCCAGTATATCAGAGGCCAACGTGCCCTTGGTTAAAGTTAATGCCAAAAGCATATCCTCACTGTTCATTGGCCGACCGGAATCTTTAGCAATCCGTTCGGCTAGAATTAGAATTTTCTTTAAATTTTCGGAAAATTTTCGGAAAATATTTGGATCCATAGATTATCTAAAAAATAATATCTAAAATCTAAAAACTGATTATTCGGCGTCAGGCTTAGCAATCTTCTTGGCTGTTTTTTTCTTTGTCGGTTTCTTTTTCGCCGTTTTTTTGTCTTCTTTTGCGACTTCCGCTTCCTTGACATCGCTTTTTGCTTCTTCCGTGTTGGCGTCAGTTTCGATTTTTTCAATATCAATTCCCCAGCCGGTTAGTTTCGATGCCAGCCTAACATTTTGGCCATTTTTACCAATTGCTAAAGACAAACTATCTTCAGGAACATAAACTGTTGCCTTATTGTCTTTTGAAGAAATAGCAATTTTTTCACACTTTGCCGGCGACAGAGCGTTCATTATAAATTTTTCAAGATCTTCATCAAAAAGGACAATATCAATTTTCTCCTCACCAACTTCTGCCAAGACCGACTGAACTCTTGTGCCGCGCTGTCCGACACAAGATCCGATTGGATCAATATTTTCATCATTGGCGATAACCGCCATTTTTGTTCGGGAGCCGGCCTCACGAGCAATGTTTTTAATTTCAACAGTAGCGTTAGCAATTTCCGGCACTTCCAATTCGAATAAGCCGCGAATCAAACCTTCGTCGGTTCGGGAAACTAAAATCTGCGGTCCGCGGGTAGTTTGAGTTACTTCTTTTAGGTAGACTTTTAGTCTTTGCCCGACGTAGTATCTTTCATCACGGATTTGATCTGATGGGAACATTATCGCATTAGCTTTGCCGATGGAAATTATAATGTTCTTACCCTCAATTTGCTGGACGGAGCCGTTAACAACGCTGTGCTCGCGATCTTTGTATTCGGCAAATACCATGTCGCGTTCAGCTTCACGGATGCGTTGAATGATTACCTGCTTGGCTGTTTGGGCGGCAATTCGGCCGAAAGTCTCCTCTTTTGGCATCGGTTCGATTATTTCGTCGCCAACTTTTGCTTTCTTGTTATTCTTTTTGGCGTCAGAAAGTGCAATTTCCGCTTCAGGATTCTCAAATTCTTCGCCATCGACGACTGTCATAACCTTAAACATTTCCGCTTCACCAGTTGCAATGTCCAGCTTAGCCCGAATCACTTGGCGCGGTTTGCCATAATCTTTGCGATAGGCAGCTGCCAGAGCCGCTTCGACGGTAGAAATTACCGTCTCCTTATCCAATCCCTTCTCTTCACAAAGTTCCTCAATCGCTTGGATAAAATTTGCTTTTTCCTCGTTCATTGTTTCTCCTTACGAACACAGATTTTATACACTGATTTTCACAGATTTTTATCTGTGCACTGTCTGTGTAAATATCTGTGTAGTTACTTCAGTTAGATATTATTTTTAAAAAATGCGGTCACCACAGGGTCACCACAATCCACATTTATATTCTAGCAGAGTAAAATAAAATGTCAAGTGAAGTAAATTGGCACTCCCCAGAAAACGGGAAGTGCCATGTCGCTCGCTATCCAGTCGCGAGCACCGATAGTGCCTGCAAGACTTGCTCCACCCCCACACCGTTGGCCATCAACTCCTCAAGCTGGCGAAGGATCAGGATTTCCGGGACCTCGACTGTTCGGACAGCGATGTCTGCATCGCGAACGATGTTGAGCCCATTGTTGGGATACTCGCCGGCGAGAACGACAACCGCATTAAGTCCTCTGCGCTTGAGGCCGGCGATCTGACGGGCGCAGAAGAGACAGGGCGCGGCTGTGATGTAGATTGTCGCTCTGTCGAAACTGCCCTCGGCTGCCCCAATAGCAGCCTGTTCCGCGTGTTGCGCACGACAGACCTCAATCTGGGTGCCCGTTTTGATCTCAAGTGCATCACGCAGGCAACCGACCTTGGCGCAAGGATCAGACCCTAGCGTTTGGTGGTTGAAGCCGATCGAGATGACACTCAACTCGCGGGCGACGACGCAACCGTAACGGCGGGCCTGCCCTTGGAACCTCCCGTCCGCGTCACGGATGACTTCTCCGGCGATTCTTGGGCAACCTCGGACACAGTCAGAGAGCTCGGCGGCCCGCAAAGCCAGACGCATGAAGAATAGGTCGAGACGCCTGGTTTGCTCGGTGCGAGAGCCGGTCCACAGACCTTGGCCGGTTGTCTCGGTTGACGACCAGCCTCCAGAACCACGGACAGTGCTACCGAGTTTATCGGCGCTGACCTCGACCAGATTGATCTCCTCGTGCGACTGAACCAGTAGCTGGGCGATGCGATCGCCGTACTTGACGGTGAACGCTTCGGTCCCATCATTGCGCAGTTGGATGCCGATCGTGCCGCGGAAATCCGAGTCCACCAGGCCGGGCGAGTTCGGAATCTCGATCTCGTGGTAGAGCGCCAGACCGCTTCTCGGGCAGACCTGGGCTACAAAGCCGGTGGGGATCGCCAGTTGGATACCGGTACCAAACAGGACACTCTCCCCAGGTAAGATCTTTTTGGCTCCGTCTTTCAGATGGTGTATCACCTGCTGTCTTTCTTCGCGGATCTTGCTCTGGACACAGAACGCATACAAGTCAAGCGCCGCGGCACCATCCGAAGCCGGTGCAGGAATGGTTGCGTCTGGGTGCGTTTTCGCGATTTTGACTACTATACTCAAGGGGATCACTCCTTAGTGGTTCTAATCGCCAACTGGTAGTGATAGTATATATCGATAATAGAGCAAAAGCAAATGTAAAAAAATCTTAGGAATAATTAGATATTACTGGAGTTAATTTTATATTTAAAAACTTGCCAAACCAATTTAGGCAAGGCCAGTTGGCGGCGGTAGCGGCGAGGCTCCAAAATCAAGCGCCAGAGCCACTCAAGTCCGATTAGGCGAACGATTTTTGGTGCTCGTTTTTTTCGGCCGGCAAGGAAATCAAAAGTACCGCCAACACCGATGCCAATTTTGGCGCCAGTTTTTCCTAAATTTCTCTCAAGCCAGAGTTCTTCAGCCGGAACGCCATAGGCAACAAAAAGAATATCAGCTTCCGATTTTTTGACAATCGAAATAATTTTTTCTTCGTCCTCAATTTTTGGCGAGCCTTCATAAGTCCCGGCAACCCGCAGATCCAAGACGTCAGTTTGCAATTTTAGTGCCGCCTGTTCTGGCACCGATGGATCACCACCAAGTAAAAAAACTTTAAGATTGTTTCTGACTGCAAATTTTGAGAGATCATAAATAAAATCTGAACCAGGGATTCTTTCGGGAATCGGTTTTCTGATATAGCCAGGATAAATGATTATTGTTGTAAGTGACAAAAGAAGTTTTAAGAAACCGACTATATGACGCCAAAAATAGTTTTTCGGGAAATCGAGCGTTAGAAACTTTGCTGCCCAAAGAACACCGACACCGTCAGCAAAATTCAGCGATGAACTCCTAATCATCTCGGCAACTGCTTGGTCGCTTATCGCTCGATGCAAAAATTCGACATTAATCGTATTAATCTGCATCGATGTGCCGGAGGAAATTTTTTGTTGCAGGTATCTCCGGGCCTGTTCTTTGGTAAAGGAGTCGACTGGAATACCCAAGATGTCAATTTTTTTTCTTAAAATTTTCATATTCCTTCATGATAAAATTTTTGAATTCTTTTTCGAAAACTGCAACTGAAAACTTGGTTGCCTGATTTTTGCAATCAATTGGATTATATTCTTTCTTTTCGACTTTTTTAACTGCGGCGATCAAGTCATCTGGTGCATCGGCCGAATCAAAGAATTCCCCAGTCACGCCATCGACTATAGTCTCTGTCGCTCCTCCTGCCCGCAAAGCGATAACCGGCCGACCGGCAGCCATTGCCTGGACTGGAGCGAGACCGAAATCATCCTCACCAGGGAATAAAAAAGCCCGACACTCTGACCAATATTTATCACGAGTCTTATCGTCAACCCAGCCTAAAAATTTAATCGTCTGACCCGCCAGTGATTTTAATCGTTTTTCATCAGCCCCTTCTCCGATAATATAAAGTGGTAATTTTAATTTATTAAAAGCCAAAATCGCCAAATCAATATTTTTGTATTGTGTTAACCTTGAGACTATCAAATAATAATCTTTTGCTGGTTTATTGTATTTAAGCAGTTCATCAATTTCTGTTGGCGGATAAATAACTATCGAGTCTTTGTGATAATATTTTTTAATCCGCCCGGCAACTGTTTTTGAAATTGCGACCCAAATATCAGTACGCTTTGAAGCCAAAAAATCCCAAACTCGCAAATCGGAAATTATTTTACGAATAAAAATTCCAATCGGTCCAAAACCAATATTGTTCTCAATCAAATACTGATGAGTCCAGTCCCAAGCATAGCGCATCGGCGAATAACAATAGGTGATATGCAAAGTGTTCGGTCTTGTTATCACACCGTGAGCGAAAGAGTTACTGGAAGAAATTACAACATCATATTCTGCCAGATCTAGCTCCTCAATCGCCTGAGGAAATTTTGACAGCAAGATCCGTTGTCGTCGGCGAATAAAGGCCGGAAGTTTTTGCAAGCGCGAAGTCCTGATGTCGTAGCCCAGGCCTTCAAATTCACCCCTGGTCCCCTGTTTGTCGTACAGTAAAGTATAAATTGGTGCACCGGGAAAAATCTGGTGTATTGTCTGCAGTACTTTTTCTGCTCCGCCAATTTTGGTTATATAATCATGGACTATTGCAACTTTCATTTGGACTCCAAAACTTTTAAAGTTTCACTGGCACAGAGTTCCCAGCTATATTTTTTGATTTGATTTTTTCCAGCCCGAATTAATTTTTCTTTTAATGCTGGCTTATTCAATATCTGGCTCATGGCAGCAGCAATTTCGAAGGGTTTTTCTGGGTTTATTAGTACCGCACCATTACCAGCGACTTCAAGCATACTCGAAGTCTTTGAAGTTACCACAGGAATACCAGCTGCAAAAGCTTCCAGTATTGGATATCCAAAGCCTTCAAAAAATGAGGGCAAAACGAAAAGATCAGCTTTCTGGTAGAGAAAATCACGCTCTGCGTCGTCAATATAGCCGGTTTCAATTATATCGTCGCAAAATTTTGAGGAGGTAATTTCGGCTTTAATCTGGTCGTATCCAAACCCTGGTTTGCCAACCAGAAGCAATTTATTTTTAATTTTTCTTTCTGTCCGGAGCAAAGTATAGGCTTTGATTAAATTGATAATGTTTTTCTTCATTTCAATTCTGCCAACAAAAAGAATATATGGATTTGCTGATAGGTCGCGGATTTTTTCTCCAATATCCCCTCTCTCTTGCCCGGCTTCAAAACCCATCGGCACAAAATGAATAAGATTGTCAGCAACTTTGTAATATTTTTTCAAATCTTTTTCTGTTGAGAGAGAATAAACAATAATTTTTGCTTTCTTTTTTATCGCCCGTCTAATTCCTAGATTATTTAACCTTATTTCATCTTTAGAATAGGCTTGGGGGAAATATTTCCAAGCTAAGTCATGGATTGTTACAAGACATTTTTTGGGAGTGATAATTGGCAGAATATGCGATGGAACAAACAAAACGTCAGGTTTGGTCCTGAACATCTCCAATGAAAGCCCAATTTGGGTCCAATATTTTTTTCTCCCTATGATTTTAACTGAAAAGTTTTTTGGCAGTGAGTCAAAACTATTATCGTAATTTGGTCCGACGTATAAGATATATTTGTTATAAGTGTCAATTCCGGCCAAAGCAAAAATCAGGTCACGGCTATACTTTTCCGTGCCTGTTCGCTGTCTGGTTATTGCTCTTGATGCATCAATTCCTATTAGCATAATATCCTTTATTGAAGCAAGCGCACAGATCTTTTGCACAGATTAAACTTAGATCTTTCCATCTGTGGGTTATCTGCGAATAAAATCTGTGTAGTTTCTTCCATTTGACTACTCTTTGGCCCAAAGAACTGATTTTTTAAAAGCATCTAAATGCTCAACTGCGATGCCGGCACCTTTAACCACGCAAAAAAGCGGGTCCTCGGCGACTTGGCATGGCACACCGGTGACCTTTGTTAAAAGAGTATCAATATTTCGAAGTAATGCCGAACCGCCGGTGAGAATTATCCCTTTATCCATAACATCAGATGCCAGCTCTGGTGGGGTTTGTTGGAGAACACTTTTAACGGCACTAATAATTTCCAAAAGTGGGGCTTTTACTGCTTTAACAATGTCAGCGGAGGTGATCATTAGGCTCTCCGGCAGGCCGGTAATAGCATTTGAACCAGAGACCTCCATTTTTGATTCCTTCTTTGGCTCAATTACGTTTCCAATGCGCTTCTTTATTTCTTCGGCTGTTTGCTCGCCAATAATTAAATTGTGTTTTTTTCTAATGTAATTGGCGATTGCGACATCGATTTTGTTGCCGCCAACCCGGACAGAGTTTGCCGCCACGACGTCACCGAGGGCAATGACAGCAACCTCGGTTGTTCCGCCGCCGATATCAATTATCATGTTGCCCGAAGCTGTGGCGATAGGTATGCCAGCACCAAGAGCGGCAGCGATCGGTTCCTTTATTAAGTAAGCCTGTTTTGCTCCGGCTGACAATGTTGCGTCAATGACCGCTCGCTTTTCTGTTGAAGTGATTCCGACCGGCACAGCAATCATCACTTCCGGCTTAGTAAATCTGATTCGGCCGCTAACTTTATTAATATAATGTTTTAACATCGCCTCGGAAATGTTGTAGTTGGCGATCACACCGTCTTTTAAAGGATGAGCGGCAACAATACTTTCCGGAGTCCGACCGATCATTTTTTTTGCTTCATGGCCGATAGCAACAATTTTGTTGTCTTCCGCCTGCAATGCTACAACTGAAGGTTCATTAATTACAATACCTTTTTTTGGTATAAAAACGAGTACATTTGTTGTCCCTAAGTCAATAGCTATCCGCCTAGCCATCAGTCAATCCTTTCAATCTCCGCCCCGAGTTTTTTCAACCTTAGATCAAGATTCTCATATCCCCTATCAATATATTCAATATTATCAATAATTGTTTCTCCTTGAGCAGCAAGGGCGGCAACAACAAGAGCAGCTCCACCTCGGATATCCGATGCATCAATCTCGTCGCCTTTTAAGTTTGTCGGACCAGTGATATCAATTAAATGAGGACTTTCAACGTCAATTTTTGCGCCCATTTCAATTAACCACTTAGAGTAGTCGAAACGAGCGCTAAAAAGTGTTTCAAAAATGCGGCTGCGTCCTTTGGCTTGGGTCATTAAAACGGCGTATTGAGATTGTAAGTCAGTCGGAAAGCCCGGATAAGGCCGAGTATCGATATTTGTAGCTATTAATTGGCTTTTTTGATTAATTATTAAATCGCCGAATTTTTGGTCATTCATTTTGATTTCAAAATTAACATGTGCGTGTTTAAATTTGTTTAACACCATTGATAAATGACTTGGAACAATGTTTTTAATTGTCACTCTTCCACCGCAGACGGCAGCAGCGATTGCTACCGTTCCAGCCTCAATTCTGTCGGGTATTATAGTATATTCTATTGCTTTCAGAGATTTGACTCCGTCAATTTCAATATTGTTTGTGCCAGCACCTTTTATTTTTGCCCCGGCTTTATTGAGAAAATTTGCCAAGTCAATAATTTCCGGCTCGGAAGCGGCGATTTCGATTTTTGTTTTTCCTGGCCGAAGTACAGAGGCCATAATTACATTTTCTGTTGCCGTAACACTCATTTCTTCCAATACGACAGTTTTATCGCCATGGTTGTAGGCGCCAGCTGTGTCAAGAAAATATTTTCCATTTTCCTTGTCAATTTTTACATTGCAGCCCAGTGTTTTGAAGGCTAATAGATGTGTGTCTATCGGGCGGACGCCAATCAAACAACCGCCGGGTTCAGAAAATACGACCTTGCCGAATAGTGAAATCAATGGACCCATAATCACGACAGAACCACGGAGTTTTTTTACGTATTTTTCGTCAGGAGTATAGGAATTGACGCCGCCAGAATCAATGATCATCGAATGATCGGTGTAGCCAACTTTGGCGCCTAAACTTTTAACAATCTCGACCATTTTTGCAATATCAATGATTTTTGGAAAGTTGTGAATAGTTGTGACGCCCTTGAGCATAACAGAAGCCGCCAACATCTTTAATGCGGCATTTTTAGCGCCAGAGACAACGAATTCTCCACGGAGTTGTTTTTTCCCGACAATTTTAAATTTAGCCATAATACTAATTTAGTATACGCCAGATTTACAATTTTTTCAAGATGGGCTATCATAAAGTCATGCGTCAATACCATCATAAACCACGTGATCAAAGATTGTGCGAAATAATTATCGGCCAGGGAATTGTCGGTCTGATGATTGTTGTCGTATCACTTTGGTTGATATTCTGGGGTTTTGGCTATAAAATCAACTGGCAAAATATGACTATTAAGCATACCGGCGTCATTTATCTGTCATATTGGCCGAAAGACGCTGAAGCCTTGATTAGTGGTCAAAATAAACAGAGGTCTTCGCCCTATTATTCCCAGGTATTTCCGGGTTATTATGAGGTAGCGATATCAAAAGATAACTATCAGCCCTGGACTGCCAGCATTAAAGTTGAGGCTGATAAAGTCTATTCTTTTAAAAATGTAGTCTTATTTAAAATCAAACCGGAAATTCAAGCCCTGACAGATAAAGATACAATTTCGTCGATTGATGCCCCCTTCGATTCCTTGATTAAAAACCCCCAAGGTGATCTGGTTGCTTCGGCATACGAAATTTGGAATGGTAACACTCTGGTGACAAGATTTTCAAAGCCTATTTCCGGGGTAATTTGGTATCCGGGCAATGAATATATCGGTTTCCAGCAGACCGATGAAATCAGAATTATCGAGAAAAATGGGACTAATGATAATTTATTGGTAAAACTTAGTTCTTCCAACGAAACTAAATTTATCTTCAGTTGGGACGGATCGTCGCTTTTGTATAAGAACGGAGACAAGTACTACAAGGCTGATATTAATTAGAAAAATCCAAAGCTCAAAGTTCAAAATCCAAAGTATTTGACATTTGAAATCTGGATCTTGAATTTGCTAGCGCACTCCCTCTGGGAGATTTTTGTTATTTGAGTCAATGCCTAGCACTTTATTATAAACAGGATTTGGCAATATTTGATCGGCTACAACAATCAATCTTTTCAAGTTTGTGCCGACGGGGGAACAGGTCATCAGCGTTAAAATTGATTGACCGTTTTTTGATTTTAACACCGACACATCCGAAGGTGATGTGATAAAAATATCACTTACCCGATATACATAATTTTGATTTTGAAATTTAATTAAAATTGCATTGCCGACAACTACTTTGTTAAGAAGCGCAAAAGCCGAATTATAATCACTTTTCACCCAGGGATAATTCGACGAATGGCCAGTAATGAAAACATTACCAGCTTCTCCTGGTAAGCTGGTACCCTCAAGATGGATGACGCCATTTTTTAGATTCTCCGAAACGATTTTTTCATCATTTGAAACCCGGAAAGTAATCGGTGCTTTTATGCCGATGCTCTCAATGTAAATTGAATTATCAGAAATATTAGGAATTTTGCTTTGAACGGTTAGAGTTTGAATATCACTGGTGGAAATTATACTAGAAATTGAGTTAGAATTTCCCGACGAAAATTCGTCTCTGTACCAATAAGCCAACTTTTGTTTATAAGCGGAGAAGTTTAGAGCGACGAAGATTACAATGAAGAATAGAACGAAAAGAGCGAGAAATTTCAAAAAAACCACCAACGGATTTCTTTTTTTAAATCTCGAAGCGATAAAAATTTGCTCTAAATCTTTTTCAGTCAGCTGGTGCTTCATAATAATTTCTATTTTACTTTGTCTAACTTACTGGTTTCAAACACTATTTTTTCAATGTTCGGAAAAAACTGATTGAAAATTCTGTCAACTTGCTCTGAGTTTTCTGAGCTTATCTGTATTTTTTGTTTTTCTGGAAAGAACCGACTATAAATGAGATTTACAATTTGTTCTTTTGTCCAATGTTTAATGTTATTATCTCTAATTAAATCTTCAATAGTAAGGTGAATTATTTCGTGAAATGTGATTGCTAATGTGTCTTTTGCATTAGAATAATCGAAATTTATCTGAATTGAATTGGGCAAATCATAACTTCCTCCTACTCCATACTTTGTTATTAAAACTTTGTATTCAGATTGTATCGGTAATCCAAGAGATGTAAGTTTGTCGAAAAAATCATCTTTTGTTTCTTCAAATCTGTGAACTAAATTTTGTGCTTCCCGCCTGTACTCTTCTTGATTGAATTCGGACGATACAGCTTCTGATATTTCATTATCAGCCGGTATATTTCCTTGATTAGCTACTCCTTTGATCTTTACTGGCAAATTCACTTCATATCCTTTTTCCATGAACCAATTTAATTTTCCAAGAGTACATTTTACCCTCTTGAATTCATCTTCTTTCGAAAAATTTACTTTTAATCTTATAAAAATAAGTCGATGTTTCATAAAATATTTTTACTTTAAAACCTGATAATGTAATTGAATTTCACTATCAGATATTTTCTTCTGTCCGATAAGCTTCAACTTCCGTTCAAAATTTTTATCCTTGAAAATCGGTATTCCGTTACCAAAAATTATTGGCTCAATATCCAAATAAATTTCATCTATCAAATTTTCAGCAAGGAAGGAAGCGTTGAGAATGCCGCCGCCAGCCACAATAACCTCCTCGTAATCTTTCAAAAGTTTTAGAGCTTCTTTTGGTGAGTGGGCAATAACGTGATTAGGGGCTAACGTAGTAAAATTTTCTTTAGAAACAACAACGAGCATAACATCCTTGAATTCTGCAAATTCCTGTTGCTTGGTGAGGATATAATAGGTTTTTCGTCCTACAATAAGGCATCCAGCTTTACACACCATCGAACTATAGCTACCCCATTCTTTGTCAGATATCCAACTGGTGTCGTCATTATTTTTGGCAATAATACCGTTTGCGCTGATTGCCATGTACAAAATAATTTTCATAATCTTGTTATGTTAATTGTTTATACTCGGATGTTATTAACGGATTGGGTTTTGGTGGCCGAGGAGAGGGTCGAACTCTCATG
>CAYHDN010000011.1:0-19873 GCA_964355425.1 uncultured Candidatus Saccharibacteria bacterium | reverse complement strand
AAAGAGCGCGGTATTACTATTGCTACTTCTCATCAAGAGTATGAAACTGATAAACGCCACTACGCCCACGTTGACTGCCCAGGCCATGCTGATTATGTAAAAAATATGATCACAGGTGCGGCTCAGATGGATGGTGCAATTTTGGTTGTATCCGCCGCTGATGGTCCGATGCCGCAAACCAGAGAGCACATCCTTTTGGCTAAGCAGGTTGGTGTGCCCAAAATGGTCGTATTTTTGAATAAAGTTGACATGGTTGATGATCCGGAACTCATTGACCTTGTCGAGATGGAAATTAAAGAGCTTCTGACTAAATACGAATTTGACGGCGACAACACGCCAATCATCCGCGGGTCTGCTTTGAAAGCCCTAAACGGTGATGCCGAAGGCGAAAAATCTATTCATAAACTTATGGATGCCATTGACTCGTGGATTCCCGAGCCAACAAGAGACATCGACAAACCATTCCTTATGCCAATTGAAGACGTATTCTCAATCAAGGGTCGAGGAACTGTTGCTACCGGTCGTGTTACCCGTGGTATTGTCAAAGTAAACGAAGAAGTAGAGATTGTTGGTATAAAAAAGACGACTAAAACTACCGTTACGGGTGTTGAAATGTTCCGCAAGATGCTTGACCAGGGTCAAGCTGGTGATAATATCGGAGTACTTCTGCGAGGCGTTGAAAGAGAAGATATTGAACGTGGTCAAGTACTGGCTAAACCAGGAACTGTCACGCCTCACACCGAATTTGAGGCTCAAATCTATGTTTTGACCAAAGAAGAAGGCGGACGGCATACCCCGTTTACCAAAGGTTACAAGCCTCAGTTTTATATCGGCACAACCGATGTAACCGGTGAGGTAGAATTTGAGGGAGAGATGGTTATGCCTGGCGATGAAGTCAATATCAAAGTTAAGCTTATCGTCCCTGTTGCTCTTGAAGAGAATCAGCGGTTTGCTATTCGTGAAGGTGGAAAAACTGTTGGTGCCGGTGTCGTGGCGAAAATATCAAAATAATTCCAAACTGTAAGGAGATTTGTGCCGGGAACAAAAGATTCAATAAAACAGAAGATCAGAATAAAGCTAAAGGCTTATGATTATCGGATAATCGATAAATCAGCACGTGAAATTATCGATACGGCCACAAGATCAGGGGCGAAAGTTATCGGGCCGATTCCGCTACCAACTGATACTTCAAAATTAACAGTAATCAAATCTCCAAATGTTTTTAAAGACAGCCGTGAGCAGTTTGAAATGCGGGTTCATAAACGATTGATTGATGTCATAAATCCAACCCCGAAGACGATTGATTCATTGATGTCACTCGATTTGCCTGCGGGCGTGGACATTGAAATCAAAATGTGATAGATTACCCATAGTCAGCTAGTTCTGAAACTCGGGACTAGCGGTTAGGGGTAACCCTAAACCACCCTGAACCCAGGGTAAAAAAAATCAAATTAACCAGACCAAGGATAACGCCCCTAGGAAAGGGAAGGTTCCTGGTTCATTTATTTTGTTTTAATTATGAAAATCCTGGTTGGAAAAAAATTAAAAATGACTCAGGTGTTTGACGGCGAAGGAAATGTTTTGCCGGTAACTTTAATTGAAGCCAAACCAACTGAGATTTTGGAAATAATTTCCGAAAAAAAAAGCGGTTATAATGCCATAAAAGTAAAAATCTCTAACCATCGAAAATTCAAAACGATGGAATTTAGATCAGAAGACAGTTTATCAGATGATTTTAAAATCGGACAAAAGATTAAGGTTTCTTTATTTTCTCCCGGTGACAAGGTTCTGGCCATCGGTATAAGTAAAGGCAAAGGTTTTGCCGGAACGATCAAGAGATACCATTTTGCCAAAGGTCCGCAAACTCATGGCTCAAATCAACAGCGTCGTTTGGGTTCGATCGGTGCTGCTTACCCGCAACATGTTTTGAAAGGCCAGAGAATGCCTGGTCGAATGGGCGGCGAAAGGATAACGGTTAAAAATCTTGAGGTCATTGACGTTGATCCAGAGAAAAATATTCTGCTGATATCCGGAGCAATTCCCGGGAATACCGGCGGAGAAGTAAAAATAATTTCGAAATAATGGCGAAAATTGAATTTTACAAAATAAATGGCGAAAAAGACATCGCCCGCGAATATCCCGAATCTCTGAAGTCAGAGATTTCCGACTCAAGAATTTTGGAATATATTCGCTATGTTAGAAATGCAAACCGGGACGCTATTGCCAATACCAAAAATAAAAGCGAGGTCTCTGGTGGCGGCAAGAAACCTTGGAAACAGAAGGGCACTGGCCGAGCGAGACATGGCTCGCGTCGTTCGCCGATATGGATTGGTGGGGGAATCACTTTTGGACCAAGATCCAATCGGAATTTTGAAATTAAAATTAACAAAAAAGAGCGCAAAGCAGCCCTGTTAGCGGTGATATTTTCAAAAGTAATAAATAAGTCTGCAATTGGCGTCGAGGAATTAAAATTTTCTGCTCCAAAAACCAAAGAAGCTTCTGGTGTTATCGAAAAATTACCACTGAAAGGTTTTGTCGGGTTGTTTTTGGAAAGAGACAATGAAAACCTAGAGAAATCTTTTCGGAATATTCCAACAGTTAGATTGTTTAATTTCGATAAGCTCGATGTTGTTTCAATCCTCTGCGCCGACAGTTTACTTTTTACCAAAAAGTCGCTGCAAGAATTAGAAGCTATTTTAAGCAAAAAAAGCCAAACAATAAAAAAAATTGATTATAATAAAATCGAGAAGAGAGAGTTGAAAGATGAATGATCAAATAATCAAAAAACCAGTAATCTCAGAAAAAAGCTTTACCCAAGCAGCGGCGGGCATTTATGTCTTTCAAGTGGCAAGAAATTCCAACAAACAGATGATTGTGCAACAAATCGAAAAATTATTCAAGGTTAAAGTTGCGGAAGTAAATATTGTAAATATTTCCGGTAAAGTTAAGGGCGCTGGAAAAAAGATCGGCACCCGCTCAAATGTAAAGAAAGCTTATGTTAAAATAAAAAAGGGTCAAAAAATAAATATTTTTGAAGCTGAGGAAAAAGAAAATAAAAAAGTCCAAAATTCAAAGATTAAAGATGAAAGTAAAGAAAGTAAATAATGGCACTGCGAAAATTAAAACCAATCAATAATTCCAGCCGGGGAAGAAGTTATCTGAGTTTTTCAGCTGTAAAAAAAAGGAAAATCCCTGCTTTACTCAAAACGGTTTTGACGAAAAAATCCGGCAGAAATAATAGTGGTAAAGTTACCGTCGCCCATCGAGGAGGCGGAGAGAAAAGATTATATCGCTTGGTTAATTTTAATTTTGACAATAAATCCCGCGGTAAAGTTGTATCTTTGGAATATGATCCAAACCGGACCGCCAATATTGCCCTGATTGAGTATGAAAACGGATTACATGATTATATTTTGGCACCTGATAAATTGAAGATTGGAGCCACAGTAGAGAATAATGATTCGGCTCCAGCTAGAATCGGTAACAGAATGAAATTAAAAAACATTCCGATTGGAACCCAGATTCACAATATCGAAATGTTTGCAGGCAAGGGCGGCAAACTTTGTCGTAGCGCTGGAAATTATGCCACTTTACTTTCAGTTGAAAACGGCGTTGTGACTCTAAAACTCCCAAGTGGTGAGGTTCGGAAACTTAAAGATGACTGCTTTGCTTCTATCGGTGCGATTGGAAACTCGGACGTTATGAACATAAGCTTTGGAAAAGCTGGAAGAATGCGTCACAAAGGTATCCGGCCAACAGTCCGTGGCAAAGCTAAAAATGCAGTTGATCATCCACACGGCGGAGGCGAGGGCGGTACGTCTATAGGTATGCCACACCCAAAAACTCCTTGGGGTATGCCAACGCTCGGATACAGAACCAGAAACCGCAAAAACCGATCATCGTCGTCAATAATTAAACGCAGGAGCTAAGATGTCAAGATCATCTAAAAAAGGTCCATATATTGATGAGAAATTGCTTAAAAAAATTATGGATGCGAAAAAATCTGCTGGAAAGGTTGCAATCAAAACTTGGTCACGCTCATGTGCGATTTCACCTGAGATGGTAGGAAGTACAATTGCAGTTCACAATGGGAAAGAGCATATTCCGGTCTTTGTTGTTGAGGATATGATTGGCCACAAACTCGGTGAGTTTTCGTTGACCAGAAAATTCCGCCGACATGGTGGCCGAATGGCAAAAGAACAAGAAACATCAGCTAGCGGCAGTAAGCCGGTAGATACTGAAGCATCGCTTAAAGAAACTAAGGAATAAATAGGATATTATTGTGGAATTTAAAATCAAAAGTCGATATTTGAAAATTTCACCGAGAAAACTTCGCTTGGCAGTTAATTTGATCAGAGGAATGAATGCTAAGCGTGCCCACAACGTTTTAAAATTTCAAAATAATAAAGGTTCGACGCTTGTTGCAAATCTGATTTTGTCAGGGCTTTCAGTGGCAAAGGCCGAAGAGATCAGCGGTGATAGATTAATTGTTAGTCAAATTGCTTGCAATGACGGTCCGAGTTTAAAACGCGGTAAGCCAGCCTCAAAAGGATCTTATCTGCCGATGAAAAAGCGACAAAGTCACTTAGAACTGACATTATCTGACGACGCCAAGCCAAATAAGTCTAATAAGTCGCATAAGTCTAATTTGATTAAGAAAGAATCCAATGGGACAAAAAGTTAATCCAACTAGTTGGCGCTTGAAAATTAATGAGAACTGGAAATCTCGCTGGTTTGGACGTGGAAATTATGCCGAATTACTTCATCAAGATTTTCGAATTCGTCGTTATATAATGGAGGAATTCAAAATTGCAGCGATATCCTCGGTTTTGATTGATCGGGATGCGAACAAAATTACAGTTATTGTTAGAACAGCAAGGCCGGGTGTGATTATCGGAAGAGGTGGCGCCGGAGCAAATAAAATTAAAGATGGAATCGAAAAATTTGTCCGCGGAAGCAAAGTAAAAGTAAATATTGAAGAAGTTAAAAATCCCGATGCTGATGCCGGTGTCGTAGCCGGAAATATCAGCGCTCAAATAGAAAAAAGAATGCCTTTCAGGCGAGCAATGAAACAGGCGCTGGATAAAGCTGATCAAGCCGGAGTGAAGGGAATTAAAATTCAAATATCAGGCCGTCTCAATGGCGCAGAGATTGCCAGATCGGAAAAATTGACTCAAGGCCTTGTTCCGCTTTCGACCCTCAAAAGCCATATTGATTACTCTTTTGTTGTAGCAAAAACAACTTATGGCACCGTCGGTATTAAAGTCTGGATATATAAGGGCGAGAAGAAATTTGAAATTGCCGCCGATACCGAATCAGGCGCTAATGGCAAGTAAGTCAAGGAAATAAAATGTTGCTACCGAAAAAAATGAAACATAGGAAACAACAAAGAGGAAAACTTCCTGGCGATGCCACCAGAGGTTTTGAAATCCACTTTGGTAGTTTTGGCTTAAAAACACTCGAGCGCGGTTGGATAACTGCAAGAGAAATTGAAGCTGCTCGTCGGGCGATGACAAGATATGTTAAACGCGGCGGACAAATTTGGATTAGAATTTTTCCAGAAAAGCCGGTAACCACTACTTCTGCAGAAACACCGATGGGGTCAGGTAAGGGCACGGTTGACCATTTTGTCTCTCGAGTAGTACCAGGTACAATTTTGTTTGAGATGGATGGAGTGCCGGCACCAGTAGCAAAAGAAGCGATGAGGCTGGCCGCGTACAAGTTAAGGGTTAAAACCAAGTTTTTAACAAAAGAATAATCAATGAAAATGTCCGAAAGAATGAAAAAATTTCTAGCTTTAAAAGATTCTGATTTGCAGAAAGAGATTTCAGTTATGCAATTATCGATTCTTAACCTTAGAATTGATATAGCTAACCATAAAACAAAGGGGATTCACAAAATTGCACAGATAAAATCAGATATTGCTAGAGCGAAAACGATTCTTAACGGACGTCTGAAGGAGAACAATGGCGGAGAGTAAAACCAGAGCAAAAAAATTGCTAACTGGCCAAATTGTTTCAAAATCTATGAACAACGTTGTTGTTGTTGATCTTCAGCGAGTAAAAACCCATCCCCTTTATGGAAAAAAATTTAGATCCAATAAGCGGATAAAAGCCCAAAAAGGTAAATTTGATGTTGAAATCAGTGATGTTGTAAATATTTCATCTGTTCGTCCGAAATCAAAAGGCGTCCATTTTAAAATTGATAGCCCGGAGAAGAAATGATACAGTCAGGAACACAATTAATAGTTGCCGATAATAGTGGTGCCAGATTAATCGAATGCATCACTACTTTGCAGGGCGCTTCGCCTAGGAGTGCTGTTATTGGTAATGTGATCTCGGCTTCGGTAAAAGTTGCCACTCCCAGAGCCGGCGTCAAGAAAAAAGAAGTCGTAAATGCTGTAATTGTACGACAAAAGGCACCACTTAGGCGAACCGACGGATCAGTCATAAGATTTTCCGAAAATGCAGTAGTAATTATTGATAAAGAAGGAATACCTAGAGGAACGCGCGTTTTTGGCCCTATTCCCAGAGAATTACGCCAAAGGTTTATGAAGATCATTTCCCTGGCACCCGAGGTAGTCTAATGAAAATCAAAAAAAACGACAACGTATTAATACTTAGCGGTAAGGATAAAGGCAAAACTGGGATTGTTGAGAAAGTTTTTGTCGCTGAAAACAAAATTGTTGTTGCCGGAATTGCTATTTACAAAAAAAGTGTCAAGCCGACAAAACGGGCGCCAAAAGGTGGCATAATTGAGATCAATGCAAAAATTCCGGTTTCTAATGTTGCGGTTGTCTGCCCAAGTTGTAGCAAAGCGACAAAAGTCGGATTTGATAACGCAAAGTTAAAGAAAATCAGAATATGCAAAAAATGTAAGGCAAATCTCGAGGCAATAAAATAACATGACCAAATTAAAAGAGAAGTATAAAGCAGAAATTATTAAAAAGATGAAAGAATCATTTGGGTATTCATCGATTTCTCAAGTCCCAAAAATCTTTAAAGTTACAGTAAACACCGGAGTTGGACGAATAAAAGAATCAGACGACGAGGTGGCACAGGTAGTTGCTGATTTGGCTTTGATTACTGGGCAAAAACCTCGCTCAAATAAATCACGGAAATCAATTTCTGGATTCAAGCTTCGCGAAGGGCAAGTGGTTGGACTTAGTTGTACCTTGCGAGGTAATAAAATGTTCGATTTTACTGATCGGCTGGTCAATGTTGCCTTGCCACGAATTCGCGATTTTCGCGGGCTACCTTTGAAATCATTTGATGGCAAAGGTGGATATTCGATTGGAATTAAAGAGCAGACGATATTTCCAGAGATAAAATATGAAAAGTCCAGATCTGTATTTGGTTTGCAGGTAAATATTTCGACTTCGTCCAAAACCGATAATGAGGCAAAAAAACTGCTTGAGTATTTCGGATTTCCTTTCGCAAAAGACAAAAAACAAACCGATAAACCCAGTGAAATTGTAACACCGGAACCGCAACAAGCAGAAGCAAAGGAGCAAAATGGCTAGAAAATCACAAGTAGTTAAGTCAGAAAACAAACCGAAGTTTTCTTCGCGCATTGTTAGGCGTTGTAAAATATGTGGACGAAGCCGGGGATACTATCGCCGCTTTGACCTTTGCCGTATTTGCTTAAGAGAGTTAGCAAGCCGCGGTGAAATACCTGGTATAACTAAATCAAGCTGGTAGGAGAAAATATGGATCCAATAAGTGAAATGTTAACTACAATTAGAAATTGCCAGGCAGCTCGCCGACTTGCGGCTAAAGTTTCATATTCAAAGATCAAGGAGTCAATTTGCATAATTTTGGCTGAAAAAAGAATTATTGAGGGCTACAAAGTTGATGATTCTTCTGGACGAAAAATTATTCAAATTTTACTTTATCAGGAAAAGGTTAATCATTTGCGCCGTGTTAGCAAGCCCGGGCGCAGAATTTATATCAAGGCAAAAAATATTCGAGTCCCCCTTTCTGGACTTGGGTATATGATAATTTCAACGCCCCAGGGTTTAATTGAAAGTCGTGAAGCGAAAAAGTTGGGCCTTGGTGGCGAAATAATTTGTGAGGTTTGGTAATTATGAGTCGCGTCGGAAAGAAAAAAATAATGATTCCCGAAGGCGTTTCTGTTCAGCTGTCAGAGCATGGCCTTGCTGTTTCCGGCACAAAAGGCAAGCAAAATTTTAAGTTGCCTAAAGGGATTAGTGCTAGCATCTCCGAAAATGAACTGGAAATTAAGCGAAGCGGCGATACAAAAACCTTGCGTTCGTTGCATGGAACCGTAAACAGAACAGTTGAAAATATTATTGTCGGTTTATCTTCTGGATTTGAAAAAAAGCTTGAGTTTAAGGGCGTTGGCTACGCAATCTCTGTGGCAGAGAATAAATTACTTCTTCGTGTCGGCTTTTCACATCAGATTTCTGTTGATGTCCCGGACACTCTTACTGTTACAGTTATTAAAAATGTTATCCTTGTTGAAGGACCAAGCAAAGAGTCGGTTGGAGAGTTTGCGGCAAAAATTCGGGAAATCAGAAAGCCGGAAGTTTATAAAGGCAAAGGAATAAAATATCAGGGCGAATTTATTAAAAAGAAAGCCGGAAAAGCCGCACAAACTACCACAACTTAGGGGATATTATGAATAAGATCAATCTGCGTAAAATTCGTCTTCGAAGAAAGCTGAAAACTATCACTAGTCTTCCGATTCTTTCAGTTTTTCGTTCTAATAGGGAAATTTACGCCCAAATTGCTGATAAAAACGCTGGTAATATTTTGGCTTCGGCTAACAGTTTAAAGATTGTCGAGAGAAAAAACAAATCGAAGATTGCCGAAATTGTCGGTCAAAATATTGCAAAAGCTGCTAAAAAAGCTGGTATAGAAAAAGTCGCTTTTGATCGAGGCTGCAATAAATATCATGGGCGAGTCAAGTTATTGGCAAAGGGCGCCAGGGACGCCGGATTAATATTTTAAGGAGAGTAATGGCTCAGTTTCACCAAAGAGATAGAAAACCGAGAGACTTAGAAAGTTCTGAATTTGAAGAACGGGTGGTTGAGATTTCTCGCGTCTCGCGTGTGGTTAAAGGTGGCCGAAGAATCCGCTTCCGGATGTTGGTTGTTATTGGTGATCGGAAAGGTCGGGTTGGATATGGACAAGCCAAGGCCAATGAAATTGCTGTTGGCGTTAAGAAAGCAGTTAGTCAAGCGAAAAAGCACCTGATTAACGTTCCAATTGTTGATGATACTATTCCATACGAGATTTGTAAGGAATTCGGAAGTGCAAAAATTATCCTTAAACCGGCCAGCCAGGGTACTTCTATTGTCGCCGGCGGTGTAATTCGAATCGTTGCCGAGCTAGCAGGAATAAAAAATATGCTTTCAAAAATTATTGGTACGGCCAATAAAGCCAATAACGTCAAAGCGATATTTTCCGCTTTTGAAAGTTTTGATGCGGACAAAATTGCAAGAGTAAAAGAGCGATTTGAATCAAAAAATAAATTATTAGAAAAAAAGCCAGATTTAATTAAAAAGTCAAGCCAAGTTGACGCGAAGAGCTTCGACACTCCATTAGAGAAGTCGGAGGTCGGGGTCCCGACTGAAAACGTCGGTAAACAGCCTGATATTTCTAAAACTAAAGCAAAAAAGATGAAGAAAGATGAGCAAGCGGAATGAAAATACATGAATTAAAAAAGAAAAATTGTTCAAAGACTCGCAAACGTGTTGGCCGGGGAATTTCAGCCGGCGGCGGAATGACAGCTGGGCGAGGAACCAAAGGGCAAAGATCTCGGTCGGGTTTTAATTTACCTCGTAAATTTGAGGGCGGTCAAACTCCTCTGATAATGCGTCTGCACAAAATGCCAGGCTTTAAAAGCCATCAAGCCGATGCGTGTGAGGTTTCTCTGGAAACAATCAGTAAAAGATATAAAAATGGTGAAGTCGTATCGATGCAAAGTTTAATTGAAAGAGGTATTATTAAGAAAGGTGACAGGGCCAAGATTTTGAATTCGGGTGAGCTAAAGGTAAAAATCCGGATTGAAGGTGTTCCAGCATCAAAATCAGTATTGAAACTAGTTGAAAAGAATCAATTTGTATCTACTAATAGCGGGAAAAAGCCAATCAACAAGAAATAATTTTGGTTTCTTAAATGGAAACGTTAAATCGAATTTGGCAATTCAAAGACTTGCGCAATAAAATCATTGTTGTCGTCGTTTTGCTAGTTGCTACTCGTATCATCGCTCATATCCCAATGCCTGGAGTTGATCTTGCTCAACTAAAAACATTTTTTGATCAGAATCAGATATTTGGCCTACTAAATATGTTCTCGGGTGGCACAATGAGTAGTTTTTCAATTGCTCTTATGGGTGTTGGGCCGTATATTACTTCCTCAATCGTTTTTCAATTATTGACAATGATTGTACCAAAATTGGAAGAAATGCAGAAGGAAGGCGAAGCCGGACGCAACAAGATTAATCAATACACCAGGATTTTGACTGTTCCTCTGGCGGCTATTCAAGGTTATAGCATGCTTTACCTATTGAAGTCCCAAGGAATTATTCCGAGTTTCAATGTCGCCTCGTTGATATTAATGTTGATTTCAATCACAGCCGGCACGTTAATATTGATGTGGATTGGTGAAATTATTACTGAAAAGGGTATCGGAAATGGAGTGTCATTAATTATATCAGTCGGCATACTGTCGGGTTTGCCTTCGCAGATTAGAAATACTGCCTCAATAATTTCACTTGGCGATACTGGGAAAATTGTTAGTTTGATATTATTTTTAATTATTACTTTGGCAATAATCGCCGTAATTGTTTTGATTACCGAGGCACAAAGAAATGTGCCGGTTTCATACGCTCGTCGTTCACGCGGAGTTCATTCTTATTCGAGCCTAAATACTTATTTACCAATCAAGGTTAATACTGCCGGTGTTATTCCAATCATTTTTGCGATGAGCATGATGGTAGTGCCGGGAGTCGTTTCCCGTTTTTTGGAAAGTGCTTCAAGCCAATGGCTGGCAGGCGCGGCCAAAGCAACTTCCGATTTGTTTAAAAATAATCTATTTTATGGTGCAATGTATTTTATTCTTGTCGTGCTTTTTACTTATTTTTATACCTACGTTGTTTTCAAACCTGATCAAATTGCTGAAAATCTACAAAAGCAAGGCGGGTTTATTCCTGGAATTAGGCCGGGAAGCGAAACCATTCACTATCTGGGAAATATTATCACCAGGATTACTCTAACTTCATCGTTGTTTTTGGGAGTAATTGCCGTTTTACCATTTATTATGCAGGCAGCAACAAACGTAAACACTCTGGTCATTGGTGGAACTGGCATCCTGATTGTGGTGTCCGTGGTTATTGAAACAATGAATCAATTGCAAGCTCAATTAACAATGCATACGTATGACCAATACTAAAAGAAAAGCTATCGTCATATTAGGGTTTCCTGCCTCCGGTAAAGGCACCCAAGCGGAAATTTTAGCTAACAGAATCAAGGCCGAAATTTTTGGGGTCGGCGAATTGGTTCGGGACGAGATGAAAAATGGCGATAAAAATAGCCAACGGGTAAAAATAATCAAGGAACTTTACGACCATGGCGAGCCACAAAAAGATGAAATAGTTGAAAAGTTAATCGAAAATGTTGTTTCGAAAACTTCGGGGAATTTAATTTTTGATAATTATCCGTTCTCAAAAAATCAGATACGTTTCTTTGAAACTGTTGTCAAAAAATACAATTTTGAACAGCCAATTATTATTTTTATCGACATTGACCCAGAATCGTCAATCAAGCGTGTCAGCAAACGCTTGGTTTGTGATAATTGTAAAAAAATATTTATGGCTGCCAGTCTTGGTGGTAAATGTGACCGATGCGGTGGACATTTAATTCAACGCCCTGATGATACAGCGAAAATTATGCAAGAAAGAGTTGAGCATGCTAAGTCACGAATTGATTTAGTAATGAAACATTTTGAAGGTGAAGGGAGTGTCCATATAATTGATGGCGAAAAAACTGTGTCGCAAGTGGCTAAGCAAATTGAGAAAGTATTGTGATGGAAAGGCTATCAAAAACACAAGTCGCCAATCTGCGAGTCTCTGGAAAAATATTAGCCTCGGCTTTGCACGAGGCCGTTTCTTATGTCAAACCAGGAATAACAACCCGATCACTCGATGAAATTGCTGAGAGAAGTCTTCGCCGCCAGGGGGCAATACCATCATTTAAAAATTATAAAGTTATTGGTGCTGGCCGTTATCCTGCGTCTCTCTGTGTTTCGGTTAACGATGAGTTGGTTCATGGGGTACCTCGAATTGACAAGATATTAAAAGATGGTGATATAGTATCGCTAGATTTAGGCGCAAATTATCAAGGAATGTTTACCGATATGGCAGTGACAATCGGTGTTGGAAAAATTGACTTAGCTAACAAAAAGCTGATTGAAATTACCAAAAATGTTCTTAATGAGGCGATAAAATTTCTTAAACCTGGAAAAAAAATTGGTGATTTAGGGCGTTTTATCGAAAGTTATATTAAAAAAACTGGTTATGTTGTCATTCGTGATTTGGTTGGGCATGGCATTGGTCTTGCTCCGCATACAGATCCACAAGTTCCGAATTTTGGTCAGCAAAATAGCGGTCCAATGATTGATGAAGGTATGATTTTGGCAATTGAACCCATGGTTTCAACACATAATCACAAAATAAAAACAGCCAAAGATGGCTGGACAATTAAAATGGAGAAAGGTCAGTATTGCGCCCACTTTGAACACACAGTAATGATTACTAATAATGGCGCGGAAATTGTTACTAAATAGCTGATATTTCAATTTTTGAAAAAAAGCGCCCATGCAGTTTGTTAGCACCAGGACGAACATAATAAATCCGAAAGTCTTGACTCAAATAAAAATTCATGCTAAAATTTATTAGATGAGAGATTTAGATGTTATTCAAGTCGAAGGAACAATCGAAGAAACTCTGCCGAATTCAACGTTTTTGGTAAAGTTAACATCAGGACAAACAATTCTGGCCTATCTATCAGGTAAGATGAAGCAGAATTTTATTAAAGTGATGGCCGGTGACAAAGTCAAAGTGGCTCTGACACCTTACGACTTAACCAAAGGCAGAATTACTTCAAGAGAAAAAGTTTCAAGTTAAGTTTTTCCTCGGGAACTTTTTCTATTTTTGTTTGATCGCTGAATTGTAAATTTATTACTGTTATGAAAGTAAAACCATCTGTTAAAAAAATTTGTAGTAAGTGCAAAATTGTCGTTCGGCGCAAAAAAGGTGATTCGACTGCTGCAACAATGCACCGGACGGTGTTTGTAATTTGTACCAATCCTAAACATAAACAGAGGCAGGGATAATGGTGAGACTGACCGGAATTGAAATTCCAGACGAGAAAAGAATCGAAGTTGCTTTAACTTACATATTTGGGGTTGGCCTTTCAACAAGTAAAAAAATTTTGCTTGAAGCAGAGATTGACCCGAATATCCGAACAGCGAAACTTAAGACCGAAGAATTAGAGAAAATACGTCAAATAATCACTCAAAAATATAAAATTGAAGGGGATTTGAAATCAGAAATTAGCCAGAATATTAAACGCCTAAAAGAGGTTGGCACGTATCGAGGCGCCCGTCACACAAAAAATCTTCCGGTCCGGGGCCAGAGAACACGGACAAACGCTAGAACAAAACGCGGTAAAAAAGTTACAGTCGGCAGCGGCCGTAAAAAAGCAGCGGAAAAAACATAATCAGATTAAAAATTAAAGATAAAAGATAAAAAAATTTCTTGAGTCTTGAATCTGGTAGCTTAAATCTTATCATATGGCAACAAAAACAACAAAAACTGTTTTAAAGAAAAAACGTGCGATACTACCAGTTGTATCTGGCAATGTTTATATTCAATCATCCTTTAATAATACAATTGTTACAGTCACCGATGAAACAGGCGGGGTAATTGCTTGGGCTTCGGCCGGATCGATTGGATTTAAGGGCTCAAAAAAATCTACACCGTATGCTGCCTCATTAGCCGCCTCAGCCTCAATAGAAAAGGCTAAACTACGAGGATTGCGTAAGGCAAAAATTTTTATTTCTGGCGTCGGTTCCGGCCGTGATTCCGCAATACGAGCTTTCCACAATGCTAGTATCGAAGTTGAATTAATTAAAGACATGACTCCGATGCCACATAACGGCTGTCGCCGGAAAAAAATTAGGAGAGTATAAGCATGCAGAATGATTGTCGAAAATGTCGTAGAGAGGGTATAAAACTTTTTCTCAAAGGTGAAAAGTGTTTTTTGCCTAAATGTCCCGTAACCTTGCGGCCTTACGCTCCGGGACAGCATGGTCCGACATCTTTTACAAAACTTTCAGAATTCGGAAAGCAGTTGCGTGAGAAACAAAAAGTAAAAAAAGTTTATGGTCTTTCAGAAACTCAGTTGAAAAATTATTACCTTAAGGCAGCCAAAAAGACTGGAGACACAAGTGAAAATATTATTCTTTTTCTTGAATCTCGTCTTGACAGCCTTGTTTACCGGCTAAACATTGCGCCATCGCGGTCTGCTGCCAGACAACTGGTTAGCCATCGAAATTTTATGATTGATGGTAAAAATGTTGATATTGCTTCAATTTTGGTTACACCCAAGAATGAGGTATCTATTAAAAATATCAATAAAATTAAATCTGATCAAAAAATTCAACCGCCATCGTGGATAGACCTTAATCAAAAAAAAGGTACATTTAAACTCAAGCACTTACTTTCTAAGGACGAACTTGAATTACCATTTGATATTAATTTAGTTATTGAATACTACTCAAGGTAAAAAAGGAGATAGCATGGATTTGTTAGTTGAAATTCCAAAAATTAAAGAAAAAGTGATTGATGAAACAAGATCAATCTTCGAAATCGAGCCACTGAGTCCTGGTTACGGAGCGACTCTTGGAAATGCACTTCGAAGAGTTCTTCTATCTTCTCTTTTGGGAACGGCTATTTCATCGATAAAGTTGGAAGGTGCCGCACATGAATTTTCAGCCATTCCGCACGTAAAGGAAGATATGATTGAGATAATCATGAATTTGAGAAAAATTAATTTCAAGTCGCACAGTACTGACCCAGTTACAATTGAACTTTCAGCCAAAGGACCAAAAAAAGTTTTTGCTAAGGATTTTCGTGCGGTATCAGAAGTTGAAATTTTAAATCCAGAAGAGCAGATCGCCACATTGGATAAAGGAGCTAACTTCAATTTGGAAGTTACTCTTGAACAAGGACGCGGGTATCGGCCGACAGAGGATAAACAAATTGAAAAGGGCGACATCGGCCGAATAACCGTTGACAGTGTTTTCTCGCCAGTGAGACTGGTTAATTTTAAAATCGATCACACCCGAGTCGGTCAGATGACGAACTATGACAAAATTGAGCTAGAGGTTGTGACAAACGGTAGCATAGTTCCCCGTGACGCCTTAACGCAAGCAGCTAAAATTTTAGTCGAATGTTTTAATTATATCGCTGTTGGCAAGTCTTCGGATGAAGAAATTACGGAAAAA
Source organism: uncultured Candidatus Saccharibacteria bacterium (assembly GCA_964355425.1). Classification (GTDB taxonomy): domain Bacteria; phylum Patescibacteriota; class UBA1384; order XYA2-FULL-43-10; family CAINNR01; genus CAYHDN01. Next base: position 4,340 of record CAYHDN010000011.1, on the reverse strand, counting down.
ACGCCTGATTCCGGTTCGTCTGATGCCAAATTGGAACTGGCCGCAATGGACCCGAAAACAAAAATAGAAGATTTAAATCTTTCAGCCAGAACGATCAATGCGCTTATCAGCTCGGGAATAAAAACTATTGCAGGCCTTAAAAGAATGAGTGATTTAAAGCTTTCTGAAATCAAAGGCCTGGGGAAAAAAGGTTTTGATGAAGTTAAAACAATGCTGGGCTAAACTATGTTAAGTAGAAAACTGGGCAGAAAAATTGCGCATCGAAAATCACTTCTGCGAAATCTTGCAGCTTCTTTGGTATTGTACGAAAAAGTTGATACGACCAAAGCTAAAGCGAAAGAGTTGCGTCCCGAAGTTGAGAAATTGATTAGTTTAGCAAAAAAGCAGAATCTAGGCAGTTATCGAAAACTTTTAAGCTACTTTTATGACAAGAACGCCGCTAAGAAGGTTTATCACGAACTATCAGCTCGTTATGAAAATCGAAGTTCAGGTTTTATTCGTCTTTACCATATAAAGAATCGTTTAGGCGATAACTCAGAGATGATTAGGCTTGAACTTATTGATCGTAAGGTTTTTATTGCGGAAAAGAAAACCGCGGCTAGTAAAACGAAAGATGAAATAAAAGATACTAATCAAAAAATTGATAAGAAAACCCTAAGAGCGCAAAAAAATCTAGAAAAACTGACAACGACGCAGGAAAAAGCTGGAATCGTAACGTCAGTCAGAACCAAAGCGGCTAGAAAGACTGGTGTCTGATGAAAAAAATTGAAAATTATATCGAAAAAGAAAAATATTACCTGGTTGATGCGAGCAAGGATACACTCGGGAGAATTTCAACCAAAATAGCGGTTTTGTTGACTGGAAAGAATTCGGTAAATTATAGACCAAATATAATTGCAAATAATGTTGTAGTGGTCATAAACGCAGATAATGTCCATCTTTCTGGGACAAAAGAATTGTCCAAACAATATTTCCGTCATTCTGGTTTTCATGGCGGAATAAAAATAACAAATTTTTCCAGATTGAAAAAGGAAAAGCCCGAAGAATTGATCAGAAAAGCTGTAAAGGGAATGTTGCCGAAAAACCGATTGCAATTAAAAATCATTAAAAATTTAAAAATTTTTGCCGCTAATCAGCATCCGTATAAAATCTCGAAGGATAAAAATGACGATTGAAAGTAAAATTAAATATTATTATGGGACTGGTCGAAGAAAAAGTGCTGTTGCCCGCGTCAGAATAATGTCTGGTAAAGGCAAATACGTTATTAATGATAAAGAATCAACTATTTCTGAAGATGCTATAGCCCCATTAAAACTAGTTGGTAAATTTGCTGACACCGATGTTTCGATTAAAGTCACTGGTGGCGGCAAAATGAGTCAAGTAGAGGCTATTCGACACGGGATATCTAGAGCACTAATTTTGCAAAATCCTGAATTTCGTCCAACTCTGAAAAAGGCCGGCTTTCTGACTCGTGATCAAAGAGAAGTTGAACGCAAAAAACCTGGCCTAAAAAAAGCCCGCCGGGCACCACAGTGGTCTAAGCGATAAATTAATTACGTGTTGCACAGGATCGAAAAAATTAACGAACTATTAAAACAGCAACTTTCGTTGCTTGTATTTCAGGACTTTCCCAATGAAATAATATCGATAAATTTTGTATACACTAACAAAGATCTGTCGGAATCAAAGATCTATGTAAATGTCTATTCCGGCCATCAATCGGTTTACGATGAGTTGAAATATCTATCAGGAAAATTCCGTAAAGAACTAGCTGGGAAACTTTTTATTAGAAAAATTCCGAAATTGCAATTTATTAAAGATGAAAAGCAGGGTTCCATTGATCGGATTGAAGAAATTTTGGAGAAAAAATAGCGTTCGCTATGGTTGCGAACGCTTAGACTGGTGGGATTTTTTCGGGTGGCATCAACCTGGTGTCGCAGAGATGACAAGTCGCCGGTTTTGTGGGACATTCGCTGCACTGCTCGTGTCCGCAAGCCGGACAAACCAGCCTACCGCTTTCTGGCTGCGAGCCAGTGACAGGGTCAGCGCCGCAATCTGTGCATACCTTGGGTAGATTTATTGAGTAGCGGCAGCCACAAATGATGCACTCGACAGCTGATTGAACAATCGACACCGTTACCACCTCCGAACATTAAGATATCTGATTATGCCGCTCATAACGCAATTTAAGCATATTATAATAAATATTTCAACAGATAACGTTCACAAAAGTCCCTTTTTCTGATATCATAAAGACATGATGCGACTGAAAGCAAAATTGTTCTTTCTTGCTAGCATTTGTTTTTTTGCATTGGCTAGTTTTATTTTAACGGTTTTCAACCATAATCCTTTCAGCGCCGGGTATTCAGTATTCGTCATTTTCTACCTGTCGTTATTTGTAACGTTGACCGGAATCATTAGTTTTATTATCATGTTCATAAAATCACATATAACTTCAAGCGTCATCCTAAAAGAATATTTTTGGCCGTCAGCACGACAAGGTGCAGTTCTGGCTTTAATTCTGACCGTTCTTTTGCTCCTTCGAGGGTTAAGGACACTGGATTTTTGGGTTGGTGTTCCGTTAGCGGTGGCGATACTTTTACTCGAATTATTCTTTCGCGGAAATAAATTTAAAAAGACACGGTAATGATAAAGGGTAATTTACATCCCATATCCAGTTTAGTCCGCCAAGCGGTCAAGATCTTTGAACCGCTGGGTTTTGAGGTCTTCGAGGGTCCCGAAGTCGATAGTGAATGGTATAACTTTGATGCCTTAAATATGCCTGCCGACCATCCTGCCAGAGATATGCAAGATACATTTTGGCTGACTGATGGCAGAGTTCTTCGGACGCAAACTTCTAATGGTCAAGTGCGTTATGGAGAAAAACATAAACCGCCGTTTCGAATTCTCTCTCCCGGACAAATTTACCGGAATGAAGCAACTGATTACAAACATGAAATGTCTGTATTTCAACTTGAGGGTTTGTATGTTGACAAAGGTGTCAAAGTTGGACATTTATTTTATACCTTGGAGTATTTTTTTAAGAAAATGTACGGGCCAGATACCGAAGTTAAATTCGTACCGAGTTTTTTCCCTTTCGTCGAGCCGGGTTTTGAAGTCAGTGCGAGACATAATGACAAATGGCTGGAGTTATTGGGTGCTGGCATGGTTCATCCAAGAGTGATTAAAAATATGGGACAGGACCCGAAAAAATATTCCGGCTTTGCTTTTGGGATGGGAGTAGATCGGTTGGTAATGTTGAAATATGGCATTGAGGATATTCGTCTTTTGCGTAGCGGTGATTTGCGATTTTTAAAGCAATTCTAAGATGAAAATACTTAAAAGCTGGCTAAAAGATTTTGTTTCAAGCGATATCAGCGATGATGAACTGGTAGAAATTTTGACCTTGGCCGGTCTTGATGTTGCGAGTATTACTTCCGGTATTGACGAGAATATAATTGTCGGCAAAATAAAAAGTATAAAAACTCATCCAAGCGCTGACAAATTACAAATTGTCATTGTTAATACCGGGAAAGAAGATTTGCAAATTGTCTGTGGGGCAAAAAACATCAAAATTGGTCAACTCGTGCCATTGGCTCTACCGGGTGCTTGTGTTGCTGGTACAAATATAGTAAAGGCAAACATCCGAGGCATCGAGTCAGCGGGTATGATGTGCAGCGAACGCGAACTAAGTCTTGGCCAGGATCATAGCGACATATTTATTTTGCCAGGTGAATACGAAGTGGGAAAAAAGCTTTCGGAATATTTAGGCGGCGATACAGTAGTTGATTTAGATGTCACTGCTAATCGTGGTGATTGCCTTTCACATCTTGGCATTGCCCGCGAAGTAGCAGCGGCTAAAAATCTGCAAATTAAAAAAGAACCAATTAGCCTTAAACACTCAATTCTTGAACATTCATCGGCTAAAATTTCCTTTGACGTTAAAAATCCTGATCTTTGTCCACAATATTTTGCCAGGGTGATAACAGGGGTCAAAATTGGCCCTTCTCCGGAGTGGCTTCAACAGCGGCTGATCGACTGCGGCACCAAACCAATTAATAATGTTGTCGATGTTACAAATTATATTCTTTTGGACCTCGGGCATCCCCTTCACGCGTTTGACTGGAAAAAAATAAAAAAATCTACGATTATTGTTAGAACGGCAAAGAAGACTGAACGTATCGTCACGCTGGATAATGAGATTCGAAACTTAGGTTCAGAAATGCTGGTGATTGCTGATAGCACTAAACCGATTGCAATTGCCGGTATAATGGGGGGGGAAAATTCCGAAGTCGATGAGACAACCGAAACAGTGGTACTGGAGGCGGCTGAATTTGATC
>CAYHDN010000010.1:0-20410 GCA_964355425.1 uncultured Candidatus Saccharibacteria bacterium | reverse complement strand
ATTTAACGACTTTCCTCCCGCCACCATGTACTACTACGCCAGAATTAGTCGAGGAGGTTATTAAATTTTGTCGGGCAAATTCCCGGGCTAAAATTGTTGTTGCCGAGGGCTCTGGCGGTTGCGACACAAAAAAAGCTTTTACTGATTTAGGCTACTTTGATTTGGCTACGAAGTATCAAATTGAGCTCATTGATCTTAATCGGGCGGAAAGAATAGAGAAAGAGAATTCGGCTGCATTGAAACTAAAAAAAGTTCTCCTGCCTAAAATTGCCTTTGAAAGCTATATTATCAATCTGGCAGTGCTCAAAAACCATAGTGCAGTAAAAATGACGGCAGCAATGAAAAATGTTTTCGGCTTCTATTTGAATAGTATGTACGTAAGCAAAGAATGGCTTGCCAGCCGTAGCTTAAGCGAAGGCTGGTGGAACAAAAGTCAGCTTCATATTTATGGGGTGTCAGAATCAATTATCGATCTCTGCAGCTATGTTCACTTCGATTTTAACCTTGTTGATGCTTCAATTGGTCAGAAAGTAAGTGAGGTACATGGTGAGCCGTGTGATCCCCCAATTGGAAAAATTATTGCCGGTTTCGATGCCAGAACAGTCGATCAGCTATCAGCTCCGTATCTAGGACTTAATCCAAAAGAAATCAGCTATTTAAGGATGCCTTAATTGATTTTAAAAAATGTTACAATATAGTATATATGATAAAGAAATTTGTCGAAGTACCGTTTACTTTCACTTTGCAGGAAGTTTTGCGTGGCCATCAGACCGGACTTTCGAACGAAGAGTTGGGGATGCTAATGCGCTCAAAACATGTTCCGGTCTGGCATCATCGGGCGGAACTGCGGGCAACCGGCGATCCGTATCATGAACACTGTCTGGCGGTGGCAGAAATTGTCCGGCGCATTGATGGCGGTATTATTGAGCAAGTTGCTGCCAGTTTGCATGATGAATGGGAGCGACCGGATGGAGAAGCGGTAAAAAAAATTAAAAAAGAGATGCGAATTTTTTTTCCGAAACGAGTATTTTTCTTGGTTGCCGCTTTGACTAAGCCAAAAAATGAAGATCAATATTTCCGTCAACTTTACAGAGCCAATTGCAAGGATAGTTGGGTACTAATTATCAAAATGGCCGACCGCTTGCATAACTTACGGACAATTCGTGGTTTTGGTATCAAAAGGCGCCGACAATATTTAGAGGAAACACTGGGAATTTTTCTTGAAACTTGCCTGCGAGGCAGGGAATGGGTTTTTGGCCATGATTCGAAATTGCTGGAAATCTATGACGGATTGATTAAGCAGATTCAAGTCAATGCCAAATCGGAGTTGGCAAAAATCAAGCGAAAATTGTAATTTTTTCGATTTAATATTGCTATAATATAGCTATGACAAAAAACGAAGAAAAAAATTTTGCCTTTATTGACGGGCAAAACTTAAATCTCGGTATTAGAGAACTTGGGTGGAAGTTGGATTTGAAGAAATTTAGGAGATACTTGGCAGAAAAATATCAAGCTAAAAAGGTTTATTATTTTATCGGTTATGTTGAAAACAATTCCTTGCTATACAAGTCTTTGCAAGAATATGGCTATGTTTTGATCTTTAAACCGACTTTTCAAGGACCGGATGGAAATGTAAAAGGCAATTGTGATGCTGAGTTGGTTCTCCAAGCGATGATCGACTACAAGAGCTATAATAAAGCCATTATTGTTACCGGTGATGGCGATTTTGGCTGTTTGGTAAAATACTTGATAGAAAAGGAAAAACTTCTAACGGTTTTAGCGCCGAATTTCGTTAAAAGTTCCTGGCTTTTGCGTCAATCCGCGCAGAATAAGTATATTGCCTTTATGAATGGCTTGAAAAATAAATTAGAGTTGTCAAAAAACAAAAAGAAAAGAGTTCCGTAAGGACGAAACCTGTCGGGAACTCTTTTCATCGTGATTCTATAATCATTATAGCAAGGGAAGTAAATTTGTCAATACCATGAGCGAAATACCAAGATTTAATCCGATTGAACAATTTGGTTCGGTTCCTGACCTTGAGGTTGAGTTGACCGATGATGAACGGCAAGATTATGCCGTGAGTTATCATTGGCGAAAGTTGGGTTTTGATGCACTTGATAAAGTTGATACTGCCGGTGTTGTTTCTGGTATTACCAGGGAAGTGGAAATTTTGTTATCCTCGCCGGAGGCTCAAGAATTACGCCTACTCTATTTGGATTTGGTTGAAAGAACGTATCGAAAATTTATCCAGGGTTATGAAGTCGGTCAATCGATAACCACTTTAGATTATTTTGATAATTGGTTAAAGTTTGGTCTTTTCTTCAATCAAAACTATTTTCGATCAACTGATCCGAAAAATTCCTGCGTTCTTCCTGTCCATTACGATATAGGTTGGAGGTTTCAAATAGCTACTGCAATTGAAGACGATCCGGGACTATCTTCTGATTCGAAATCTGATCTTTTGGGTTATTTTCTTGCGACATCGCCGTATTATCATTATAGGGATATAGCCAGAACGCCTATAACAACAGCGGCCAAAAAGGTTCAAGTTTCAAACCAAGTGCTACAGATTGGATACGAAAGACTCATCAAAGATGGTTTAATTACCAAGCTCTCGGATGAACGCAGAGAAAATCCTAAATGGCAGAAAATGTATTATCGGGACGGGAGATTGACAAAAGGCGACGGGACCTTTAACACGATGATGGGTCTAGATTCCCAGGTATTCAAGCCTGTACTTTTGGAGCGGATGACTGAAGAAGAAACTGCAACAACTCTCAAAGACTGGCGAGGTCAGGCCCGTGAAAAATTTGATCAGGAATTTCAGGAATTTTTTGTAGAGTAATGAAAGTAATGAATAAAGAGGAAGCAAAAAAGAGACTCGAGCAGTTGCGGAAGGAGATTGATGATCACCGCTATCGCTACAACGTGCTCGATAAACCGGTAATTTCCGATGCCGCTTACGATTCGCTTTTTCATGAACTAACAAAATTAGAGGAGCAATTTCCTGGTCTTATAACTTCCGATTCGCCGTCGCAACGCATCGGCGCCAAGCCGGCGGAAAAATTTTCCAAAGTTCGTCATGAATCGCGAATGCTTTCGATTAATGATGTTTTTAATTTGCAGGAACTAAAAAAGTGGGAAGAGCGCTTAATCCGGATGGGAGCGAAGTCGGCAATTGAAAGTTTCGGCTATTATGTCGAGCTAAAAATGGATGGGCTGGCGGTGTCATTGGTTTATGAAGATGGAGTTTTGGTCCAGGGCGCAACTCGCGGCGACGGAACAGTCGGCGAAGATGTCACCGGTAATTTAAAAACTATTCATTCAATTCCGCTAAGGTTGCATCCAAGAGAAGATATGAGAAAACATCTTTGTGGCCGCGGCGCCGATAGTGCACTTCATGGCCGATTCGAAGTTCGGGGCGAAGCTTTTTTGTCAAAGGCTGATTTTGAAAAGCTAAATGTTGTCCGTGAAAAAAAGAGTTTGCCTAAATACGCCAATCCAAGGAATGTAGCTGCCGGCTCAATTCGTCAGCTGGATCCGCGCGTTACAGCTGAACGGGATTTAGATTTTTTTGTCTATTCAACCCCGGCAAAAATTGGTCTGGATAAGCATCACCTTGAGCATGAATTGGCTGCGTGTCTCGGCTTTAAAACCAACAAAGAAGATAAACTCTGCAAAAATTTAGCTGAAGTTGAAGAATATCTGAAACACTGGGAGAAAGCGCGGGAGAAATTGTCTTGTCAAACTGACGGTGTTGTTATTATCGTTGACGACAAAAAAGCTTTTGAACGGCTTGGCGTAGTTGGCAAGGCGCCAAGAGGAATGATTGCTTACAAATTTGCGGCCGAGGAGGCAACATCCAAAATTTTAGATATTATTGTCCAAGTTGGCCGAACCGGGAAGCTGACACCGGTAGCGGTAATGGAGCCGACTTTGGTCGCTGGATCAACCGTCTCGCGGGCAACTCTTCACAATGCTGATGAAATCGCCCGAAAAGAGATAAAAATTGGCGATACGGTTATTATTCGCAAGGCCGGTGACGTGATTCCTGAAGTTGTGGAACCGATTAAGAAAATGCGCAATGGCGATGAAAAAGAATTTAAAATGCCTCGTACTTGCCCAGTTTGTGGCGGGAAGGTAGTGAAGAAAGAGGGAGAAGTCGACTGGTATTGTGCTGATAAAAATTGTTCAACCAGACAACTGCGACAGATAGGTTTTTTTGTATCCAAAAATGCGTTTGATATTGAAGGTATGGGACCGAAAATCATTGAACAACTTTGGAATGTTGGACTGATAAAAAATCCAGCTGATATTTTTAAATTAAGCGAAGAGGATTTGCAGCCGTTGGAGCGATTTGCTGAAAAATCAGCGGAGAACACTGTTGGGGCGATTGCGAAATCGAAAGAGATAACCCTGGAACGTTTTATTTATGCATTGGGAATTCGCCATGTCGGAGCCCAAACTGCAATTGATATTTCCGAGCAGTCTGGGACTATTGAAAAAATACTCTTGTTAAAAAAGGCAGACCTGGACTCACTTTATGGAATAGGGGAAGCAGTTGGCGATTCGTTCGAAAAATATTTTTCCGACAAAAAAAATTTGGAGATGATCAAAAAATTGCAAGAGTTGGGAGTAAAAATTAAACCATATCACTCCCCTGTCCGGGAAAAAAAATTAGGCGGAAAATCTTTTGTTATTACAGGTTCGTTGGAGTCGATGCCCCGCGATGATGCCCACAAAAAAATCGTCCAATTTGGTGGCGTCGTTCATTCAGCCGTAACCTCAAAAACAGACTATTTAGTTGTGGGTGATGAACCCGGTTCAAAATTAGAAAAAGCAGAAAAGTTTGGCACTAAAATATTGCAAGAAGAAGATTTCTTAAAAATGCTTAAATAGTTCTAATAAAAAAACGCCCGGCCCCAGGACGGGGCACGAGCGATTGCGTTCTTTGTCACGGCTATCCGCCGTGGAGCTTGCTGTTGAGCTTCTTGGGATCCACGAGCATGCCAGTGCTCTCCCCCTCCATCTTGCAGAGTTCCCTGAGTTCCACACCCTTGTCGTCGGTGATGTAGACCCTGCCGACGAAGCCAGCACTGGTCCTCTTCGGACCACGGACAACCTCGGCTTCGACAACTATGTTGTCCTGTAGTGTGGCCAGCTCCCCGCCGCCGTTCCTCGTCTTGCCGGTGATTGCGATCACCGGAATGCGATTGGGCTTGCGGTGGCTGACGCGCTGACGGAGCTTCAGAGCCAGCACAGCCGCGACCAGGTTGATGGCTTCGATGTAGAAGTGACCGGGGATGAAGCCGAAATGGTCCTCGATCAAGGTGGCGTAGTCGTCTGCGTTCATCTGCAACCTTGCGGTTGCTTTCTTTATCTTTCCCGTCCAGTCAATCTTGACCGGACCGATGAAGAGGGCGGAGCGGCGATAAGGTAGCATCTCAACCATCTTCTCGCGTCCTACAACTGTGAATTTGCCCATAATTCTTCACTTCCTCCTGCCGATGATTGCAGGCATATAATACCTTATTAAATTGAATTCGTCAATCGTCAAAGTCATACGTTTGATATAAGTGTTGAACTTCGACGATTGAAGTGCTAGAATTCAGAGTAAATATGATTGAAAATAACGAAAAATCAGGAGAATCATCCTGGGTGTTAGATGTCGCCCAGCTTGCTCGAATTGAACTCTCGAAAGCGGAGGAAACCAAATTTGCCGGCCAGCTTGGTGCGGTTTTGGAGAATTTTGAATTACTTAACAAAGTTGATACAAATGGCATTGAACCAACAGCACAAGTAACTGGGCTTACTAATGTTTTTCGCGACGATGAAGTAAAAAATTCTGGCGACAGAGAGTCGCGTGATGAACTTTTATCGAACGCGCCGGAAGTTGATGATGGCTCAATAAAAGTCCCGGGAGTTTTTAATAATGACTGACCTATATAAACTTACAATCAGTGAAGCCACTAAGAAACTAAAAGCTGGTGAAATTACACCAAGTGAGCTTTTGGAATCTGTCATTGAGAGAATAGAGAAAGTTGAGCCGAAAATTAATTCCTATATCACAAAAACTTTTGACATTGCTCGCGAGCAGGCGAAACAATCTGATGAGCGGTACAAAAATCATCAGTCAATATCCGACCTCGATGGAATTCCTGTTGCGCTTAAAGATGTTTTTTGTACAAAGGGTGTGAAATCCACGGCAGTATCAAAAATTTTGGATGATTTTATTCCGCCCTATAGCGCAACAGTGGTAGAGAAACTGGAAAATGCTGGAGCAATAATGTTGGGCAAAGTAAATACTGATGAATTTACAATGGGTTCATCAACCGAAAATTCGGCGTTCGGCCCAACCCATAACCCTTGGGATGTGAGTCGCGTACCTGGTGGCTCATCGGGAGGCTCGGCCGCCGCTGTTGCCGCCGACGAATGTCTGTTTTCTCTCGGCACTGATACCGGTGGATCGATCCGCCAGCCAGCGAGTTTTTGTTCGGTCACCGGCTTAAAAGTCACTTACGGATTAGTTTCTCGAAATGGAGTAATCTCTTACGCCTCATCATTCGATACCATCGGTCCAATTGCCAAATCGGCTGCCGATGTCGCCATCATATTAAACATAATCGCCGGCAATGACCCGCAAGATTCAACATCAGTGAAAGATAAATTGCCAGACTACAAAACATTTTTAGGCAAAGATATCAAAGGTAAAAAAATCGGCATTCCAAAAGAGTTCTATGGTGCAGGTTTAAACCCAGAAGTTGGAAGTATTATCAAGTCAGCGATCGAAAAACTAAAATCTTTGGGCGTCGAAGTCGAGGAGATGAGTCTGCCGATGACCGACTACGCGATTGCAACTTACTATATCATCGCCAAATCGGAAGCATCATCAAATTTAGCCAGATATGACGGAGTGCGCTATGGGCACTCCGAAATAAAAAATAAAAAATTAGAAATAAAAAATTTAATTGATCTTTATTTTAAGAATCGGACAGTTGGATTTGGCGACGAAGCCAAGCGGTCAATTATGATGGGAACGCATACTTTATCTTCTGGTTACCACGACGCCTATTATAAAAAGGCAGCGCAGGTTCGAACTTTAATCAAAAAAGAGTACGAAGATGCATTCAAGAAATATGATGTCCTTGTCACTCCCGTCTCTCCTTTTACGGCCTTCAAAATCGGCGAAAAGCTTGAAGATCCGCTTTCGATGTATCTGGCTGATGTTGATACCGTACCGATAAACCCCGCCGGCGTACCAGCGATGTCAATTCCTGCCGGGTTCACATCAAATGGCTTGCCAGTTGGTATGCAGATAATTGGCCCGCATTTGGGCGAGGGTAAAATCATCGAAATTGCCGATGCCTTTCAGCGGGCAACTGATTACCACCTTAAGAAACCAAAATTATAATGAAGTAAAAACTTCCACTGATCTATTGTCACAGATAATCACTAATAAAATCTGTGTGGATCAGTGTAAAAGATCAGTGAGAGTTAGATGGGTAAGAAACAACGGGAAAGAAAAGAAAGAAAACTAGAAGAATTGGCGCTACAGAAGGAAGAGTTAAAAGCCAATTCTAAAGTTTTTGAACCGAAAAAATTCTTTTTATCGCCACTTTTTATAGTATCGGCGATTTGTTTTGTTGCGCTGGTCGCCTACCCGTTTGTTTATGCAAAATATATTCCACACGGAAAATTTGCGATTTTGGAAACTTCGGAAGGCAATATTAAAATTGAATTACGAAAAGACAAGGCGCCTAAAACTGTTGCTAACTTTATTGACCTGGCTAAAACGAATTTTTATAAAGATATGACCTGGCATCGAGTAGTCAAAGGTTTTGTTATCCAGACTGGCGACCCAACCGGCGCTGGAACTGGTGGCGCTGGGCGGCAGGTAGATGATGAAATATCAGATTTGAATTTTACCGCCGGTGTTGTCGGCGTGGCTAATTCCGGTCCCAATACCAATGACTCGCAATTTTTCATCACAACTGCAGACGCGCAGGAATCACTAAATGGCAAATATACTTCTTTTGGACAAGTTGTTGAGGGTATGGACGTTGCAACAAAGATTGAATCGGTTCCAACAAATGAAAAAGAAGTCCCGGAAACCCCAGTTTATCTTAAGAATGTTATTATTAAATAAGGAGCAGAGACTCTCACTGATAATATTTCACAGATGGGCACAGATAAAGCAGAAAAAGAATACCCAGAAAAAGAAATTACAGAGAAGATAATCGGAATTGCTTTTAAAACTCAAAATGAGATAGGCCCTGGTTTTGCAGAAAAAGTTTATCAGAAAGTATTTGAGAATTTCTTATTGGAATCGGGGCTGAAGTACAGGAAAGAATGTTATAGCAAGTTGATAGTAGATGATAAGATTGTCGGTAGCTACAGATTGGATTTCTTGATAGAAGGTAAGGTTGTTGTAGAATTAAAAACCAGAGATTCAATCTATAATAAAGATATATCTCAAGTTCTTAATTATTTAAAGTTTAATAATATAAAGGTAGGGTTATTGTTGTATTTTGGTAATTTTCGGGTCAAGATAAAAAGATTAGTTCTTTAGTATCTGTGTTTATCTGTGACGCAATATCTGTGAGAGTTTGTACTTCATTATTATGAAAAAGCAACAACAAACTATTTTAGAGAAAATCATCATCGGGTTTTTTCGTGGTGTTTGGTGGTTGGTAAAACTGCCGTTTCACGGTTTGTCAAAAAAGAAAAAACTATCTGTTGCTGACCAACAATATGTTTTTTCAAAGAAACAAGAGGTCAGAAATCTTGGTCAATCGAAAAATCCAATTGAACTTCGACACGCGGTCATTGAGGCTGATAAATTAGTCGACTGGATTTTGAAGAAGGAAAGCTACCAGGGAGAAACCTTTGCTGACCGATTACGGTCAGCAGAGAAAGATATTTCTAAAAATGTTTATAATAGTATTTGGGATGGGCACAAAATTCGTAATTGTATAGCCCATGAAGATGGCGAGATTTCAGACAACGAATTGCGGCGAGCGATTATTAACCTACTGATGAAATGAGCGAAATTATACAACCACCACAAAATGATCCGAGCGCAGAAGTGAAAAGAATTATCCAGAAATTCCGAGATAAATACAATAATTTGCTTTGGGGAATAGTTAGATTTGGCGGAAAAACAATGAGTATGGCTTTCTTGGAACAGGGAAAGACTCCTGAAGGATTGAAAAACAACGCAAAACAGACCCGCTGGTTGGCGAACAAGTAAGACAATCAGAATTCTTGCGATCAAAGCGAATTGAAGCTGGGATCAGCGACGAAATTATTGCCGAATTTAATCGTATTTACTTCAATTGTAGTCAGTCGCCAGATTTGCTTACTGATGACGATGTTCGATTCTTGATAGACTTTAATAATAAACTTAGTCAGGTCGACCAAGCAATGGCCGCAAGTGAGTTTGGAAAATATTGGTAAAACATATGAACGAGTTTAAAACTACAATCGGATTGGAAATTCATTGTCAGCTAAAGACTAAAAGCAAAATGTTTTGCGGTTGTGATAACCAATCCTACGCTAAAGCTACGGATGGCAAGCAATCCGAAGGTGCGGAGCCAAATACTTTAGTTTGTCCGGTTTGTTTAGGAATGCCGGGAACACTGCCGGTGACAAATCGAGCGGCAGTTGAAATGACGATTATAACAGGATTAGCACTTGGTTGCGAGATTCCAAGCGAGTCAAAATTTGACCGCAAGCATTATTTTTATCCAGACCTGCCAAAAGGCTTCCAGATTTCGCAATATGACAAACCATTTTGCAAAGGTGGCAAAGTTGAAATCCAAAGCTCAAAATCCGAATGTCAAATTGTTAGATTGAATCGAATACATCTCGAAGAGGATGCTGGAAAACTTACCCATCCGAGCAGGAAAGATTATTCATTGGTTGATTTGAACCGAGCCGGAACGCCGCTGATGGAAATTGTTACCGAGCCCGACATCACATCGCCAGCCGAAGCGCGAAAATTCATGGAAGAGTTACAGCTGGCGCTTAGATATCTAGCTGTAACGGATGCCGATATGGAAAAAGGACACTTACGTTGTGACGCAAACATTTCAATCCAAAAAGACGGAAAGTCATCACCAATAGTTGAAATTAAAAACCTCAATTCTTTTAAGTTTGTCGAACAGGCGCTAGCACATGAAGAGAAAAGATTAGCTGATGACTTTAAAAATTGGCCGGAAAAACAAACTAAAATCACCCGCGGTTTTGATTCAAATAAGGGGACAACTTTCGAGCAGCGTCGGAAAGAGGAAGCCGCTGACTACCGATATTTCCCCGAGCCGGATATACCACCGATAAAAATATCGGAAGCTCAAAGCTCAAAGCTCAAAGCTCAAATTAAAGAATTGCCAAAACAGAAGCACCAAAGATACGTTGCTGCCGGAGTGAGGGAAGATATCGCGGAAAAAATTATTCGCCAGCCGCATCTGGTTGAATATCTTGAATCGGCAAAAGAGCTAGAAAACGACTTGGCAACTTTTGTTGTCGAGCAGGTGAAGGAAGACGAAACAAATCGGGTAACAATTAGCAATTTGGCCGAGCTTATGAATTTTGTTAAAGAGGGAATAATAAGCAAAACCGTCGCCAAGGAAATTTATAATGAGATGGTTAGAAGCGGCAAAGAGGCGGCGGAAATTATTGAAGAGAAAGGTTTGGAGCAAGTATCGGACAGCGGTGAACTCGAAGTTGTTATTGCCAAGGTGATAAAAGAGAATCCGGAGTTGGCAGAAAAATATAAAGCTGGTAAAATACAAGTTGTCGGATTTTTGGTCGGGCAGGTGATGAAACAGACTAGCGGCCGGGCAAATCCGCAAGTAGTTAATAAACTCTTAAGAGAGAAGTTAGATGGAAACGATAATCGAAGTAATTAGTTCTTTTTGGCAGCCAGTGATTAACTTTCTGCCGAAAATTCCAGCGATAATTCTGACTTTAATTGTCGGTTATTTAATTATTCAGATTCTAATGTTTGTGCTCAACCGGGCGCTTCGATTGTCGCGTCTGCCAAGAGCACTTATTGGTGTAATTATCTCACTTGCTTTGATAGTAATGTGGGTAATTCTCTTCGCCGAAATAGCCAGAGAACTGGGAATGGGCTCTCTGGCCGTGACAATCTCCGGCTCATTGGCGGTATTAGCGCTGGCTTTAGCCACCGGAGCGTCTGGGCTGGCATCAGATATTATTTCCGGAGTTTTTCTTGCCCGCGATCATGATTTTGAAATCGGATATAGAATAAAAGTTGGCGATGTCGAAGGAATTGTTCAGCAGGTTGATATCCGGAAAATTAGAATTGTTGATGATGAAGGTAGAATTCACATTTTTCCTAATACCAAATTGGATAAGGATGGTTGGCAAGTGATTTCCAGAGAAGTTGAAGATAATAAAATTGAAGCTAAAAAGTTAGTTGAAAAACCCAAATAAAATGTAACAAAAACTCCCACAGATATATCATCACAGATTTACACAGATTTGATTCATCGGTGCTTATCTGTGAAACAATATCTGTGATAGTCTATGTTCAATAATGAAAGGAAAACATGCCGAAAATTGAGTATGTAAATCAAGGGAATGCAGTGGCAAATATGCCAAAACGAAGACCAAGTCAATTCTGGAAAATTGTATTGATCGTCATCATTTCAATAATTTTTGGGGCGATTAGCGGTGTCGGTAGCGTTATTCTGCTTTCAAGAGACAACGGAGCGATAGCGAAAAAAATTGGTTTCAAAAATTGGGATAATATGGCTATTCCTTTAACCGAGACCAGGAGAATCAAGATTGAAGAGTCAAGTGCAATAATTGATTCGGTCAATAAAGTTTCTCCAGCGGTAGTTTCGATTGTTTCGAAATCACAGGCACAAAGCATTTTTGGCGATGTCTACACTCAACAAGGCGGCGGCACCGGTTTTATAATCACCAGTGACGGCTTAATTATCACCAATAAGCATGTAGTGTCTGATGCAAATGCTTCTTACACAGTTATACTGGCTGACGGCAAGAATTATGATGCCAAGGTTCAATCGCTTGATCCGATCGACGATATTGCGGTGGTTAAGGTTGATGCCAGAAATCTGCCAGTCGTTGAACTTGGAGACTCGGATCAATTGACAGTCGGCCAGTGGGTTGTTGCCGTTGGAAATGCACTTGGCAAATATCAAAATACGGTAACAGTTGGAGTAATTTCTGCCAAGGAGCGCAAAGTTGAAGCTTCTGATCCGTCTGGCACGACGACGGAAAATTTGCAAGGTCTGCTGCAAACTGATGCCGCAGTTAATCCGGGAAATTCCGGCGGACCACTGGTTAATCTTAATGGTCAGGTTATCGGCATTAATACCGCTGTTGCCTCGAATGCCCAGGGAATTAGTTTTGCCATTCCAATAAATTCAGCCAAGAAAGCAATTGAATCAATTAAGAAAACCGGAAAAATAGTTCGTCCGTATATTGGTGTTCGTTATTTGCCAATTACTCCAGACTTGTCCAAAACCAACAATTTGAAATATGATTACGGAGTTCTTGTTATTCGGGGTAACGGTTTGGGCCAGGTAGCAGTTATTCCTGGCGGGCCGGCAGACAAAGCTGGTATTGTTGAGAACGACATTATTCTTGAAATCAATAAGGAAAAAATTGACAGCACAAATAGTTTGTCAGCTTTAGTCCAAAAATATAATATTGGTGATACTGTAACTTTAAAAATTTCACATCAGGGAAGCGAGAAAGAGACCAAAGTCAAGTTAGAAGAGACCAAATGACGAACACTGACAAAATTCAACACTAAATTGACACTGGCTAGAAAGAAAAAATTGGTCCAAAGGCCAATTTTTTCTTATTTAGAATAGTTGTTTTTGTTTTCTGGCTGGCTCGTGAATGAGCCAGCCAGAGGTCTGGCGACTCTTCCCTAAACGACATGTGCGCGTTCACGTTCTGCGCCTCCCTTTGCGCAAGGTGTCTCTACGGCAATCTGTCGAATCTCGACTGTCTTGTGTACGGGACAGAAACCGTAGTATTTGCCTGGATTGAGCAGCATCTGCTCGCATCGAGGCTTCGGGCACTTTAGCCCAGTTGCCGTTACGGCTGTGATGGGCATTTTCCACCTCCTATCGTATCATCTTGGCGACTTAACGAAATGGAGATAGGGAAGAGTCCAATTTGAAAGTAACAGGACATATAATTTATGTCAAGATCAAAATCATTCGATATATACCAGAAAAGTCCCTTTTTAACTCTACTGATTTATATAATTTAATGGCGTATTTTTTTATCTCGATTGCATTTCTTGGGTCAACTTCGGCCAAAATCAAACCATTTTTATTGATATGGTATTGTGCTTGGTCGAGAAATATTTTGATAATTTCAGTCCCATTTTCTTTGGCAAAAATCGCCTCTCGCGGCTCAAAATCAATCTCTTCCGCCCTCCGCCCTCCGCCCTCCGCCTTTCTCATTGGAACATAGGGTAGGTTGGCGATAATTAGATCGAATTTTCCGTCAATGTTCTTGAAAAGATCGGATTCTCTAAACTTTATTTTAACTTGATGTTTTTTAGCATTCTTTTTAGCAACCATCAAAGCTTTCTCCGAAATATCACTAGCGAAAAAGTGTAAAAAGTTTGCGATCGGAAACTTTTTACTTGATTTTGCTATTGAAATTATTATGTTCCCGCTGCCAGTCCCAATATCTAGTATTCTAAATTCTATATTCTTTATTCTAGATTCTAGAAATTTTAGTCCTTCTTCGACTAAAATTTCCGTCTCTGGACGGGGAATCAAAACATCTGGTGTGATGATGAAATCCAGTCCAAAAAATTCTTTCTGGCCGGTGATATAAGCAATTGGTTCGTGCAATTTTCTTCTCGCTGCCAACTTTTTGAGATCTTTAATTTGCTTGTCTGAAAACTTAAATTCTGGATG
This sequence comes from uncultured Candidatus Saccharibacteria bacterium, assembly GCA_964355425.1. GTDB lineage: Bacteria > Patescibacteriota > UBA1384 > XYA2-FULL-43-10 > CAINNR01 > CAYHDN01. Next base: position 6,473 of record CAYHDN010000010.1, on the reverse strand, counting down.
TGTTAACACGAACTCTCGTGATTTTCCGGTTACGGACTCCAACAAAATTTGGGCATCAATTTCCGCAGACTTAATACTGGCAGCATTTAATTCCGAAATAATTTTTTTGCGAATATCTATTAGTTTCATTTTAAGAAAAAATCTAGGCACTAGGCCTAGACACGGGTGGCAGCGATGTCGGTCGCGACCTGATTTCAATCGGGTGGTTCTTGGCGCAACGATGCTATGCTCGGGTCATCGTCTCCATCGCCATAGTGGCGGAACGACGGAAGAAAGCCTGGTCGACAAATGCGCCTTGGTAGTAATGCTTGGGACTCGCGGAATTCAGCGACTCGGTCGGTGTACCAACTTTTTCGCATCGTGAGCCTCCTTTTGCCTTCAACAAAATATAGCAAAGTTGCTTTACTTTGTCGAGGACAAAAGTCGTTTTTTGTCTTCTTCCATCAAGCTGGAAATTATTGGCTCGATGTCGCCGTTTAGGAATTTCGGAATTCCGTGCCAACTTTGATTTATCCGATGATCAGTAATCCTGTCTTGCGGAAAATTATAAGTCCGAATTTTTTCACTCCGATCGCCAGTGCCGATTTGGGAGCGGCGGGTGTCACCAAGAGCTTTTTGCTTTTCTTCTTCCTGGGATGCTAAAAGCCTGGAACGTAAAATCGACATTGCCTTGGCTTTATTTTTTAGTTGGGATTTTTCGTCCTGGCATGTTACAACCATTCCAGTTGGGAGATAAGTCAATCTTACAGCCGAGTCAGTCGTATTTACCGATTGTCCGCCGGGGCCAGATGAACGAAAAACATCAATTCTTATATCTTCCGGCTTTATTTCAACATCTTTTTCCTCGGCTTCCGGCAGTACAGCAACAGTTATTGTTGAAGTATGAATTCTACCAGCCTTTTCCGTTGCCGGAACGCGCTGAACACGATGCACTCCGGATTCATATTTCATTTTGGAATACACTTTACTGCCTGTTGTGGAAAAAGTGAGCGACTTTATCCCGCCGATCGAAGAATTTTGCGAGTCCAATATCTCAATTTGCCAACCTTGTCGTTCAGAATAGTGAGAATACATTCTGAAGATTTCAGCAGCAAAAAGCTCTGATTCGTCGCCGCCGGCCGCCGGCCGAATTTCGACGATTACATTTTTTCCATCATTTGGATCTGATGGCAGCAATAGCAATTCCATCTCTTTTTCCAGTTTGGTTTTTTGAGTTCTCAAACCAGGTAATTCTTCTGAAGCAATTTGGCGCAGTTCTTCATCTTCGCCAGCCATAACTTCTTCATTTTCAGTGATACTATTTAGAACCCCAAAGTATTTTTTAATTTTGGCAACATCACTTTCCATGCTCGATTTTTCCTTTGAAATTTTTGCTAGTTTTTCAGCATTACTCAAAATTGCCGGATCCTTAAGTTGTGCGTCCAGCTGATCATAATGGGCAACAATTTGTTCTAATTTTTCTTTCATAGTTCCAAAAAACCAGCTCGATTAACTCTTGCTGGTTTTATTATATCGCAAAAATCGTTATTTTCCGACGCTTGCGGTCGGAATCCCGGTAGCTTCGCTCGTCGGGACTTCTGCTTTTGCCGCTTTTTCTGCTTTGGCAGTTTTATATTTTTCTGCCGCTTCCATCTTGGCTTTGAAACGGTCGACTCGGCCGGCGGTGTCCACTAATTTTTCTTTACCGGTAAAAAATGGATGACAGGCGGAGCAAATTTCAACTTGAATTTCAGGAACGGTTGATCCGACTTCAAAAGTATTCCCGCAAGAACAGGTAACTTTGGCCTGATGATAAACTGGATGTATGTTATCTTTCATGATTACGTTGTTAACAGGTAAGGTTAGGGTGCCTGCCCTCCGTAGCGAGCATTCGTCCCGAAGGTCATCGGGACGAATTCGAACGAAGGATGGGGATATCTTTTTTCATAACAAAATGATTGTAACAAACTCTTGACAAATTTACAAGGGTTTGCTAACATCCTATTGTTGGTAGCGGAATAAGGCAGCTCTGAAGCTTCGGATCACCCGGACCAGAGGCAACAGAGCCGGTTCGGGAACCTGGTATTCCAGCTAAGGATGTCCGGATTCTGGGGCGACTCAGAATGGTACCTGGGAGCTATAGGTTCCTCGGGTAAGGCCTGCCGGCCACTGCTCGACTACCAACAGCCATTATTGACATTGGCGACGGAGACATTCCGTCGCCACTTTTCTTTTTTGGGCTTGTTTTTTTGAAAATATTATGCTAAAATTCTCATTAGTAGAGAAAGTTTTTATCAATTACACACGCCTCTCTAAAACTTCTTCGCCCAATGGGCGGTCGCGAGGCGGCGGATCCCCCTTCGCCAAGGCTACGGGGGACTAAAGAAGAAGGAAAGTTACAAATGGAAACACCAACGCTACGCGAAATGCTCGCAGCCGGGGGTCATTTTGGTCACAAACGTGCCCGATGGAATCCTAAAATGGAGGAGTTCATTTTTGCCACTAAAAATGGCGTTTCAATTATCAATTTAGAAAAAACTGGTGAGATGCTCGGTCGGACTTTGGAGTTTATTGCCAAGGAAGTTTCTGAAGGCAAAAATGTTGTTTTTGTAACTAGTAAGCGTCAAGCGAGGGATATCGTCAAGGAAGCGGCGGAGTCTTGCGGTATGCCGTATGTTGTTGAAAAATGGCGTGGCGGGACATTAACCAATTGGGACATTGTTTCCAAAAATTTCAAAACTCTAAAAAATTTAAATGAGCAAATTGCTTCTCCGGAATTTGCCAAAATTTCTAATATCGAGCAGAATAAAGTTAAAGAAAAAGCGGCAAAAATTGAGCGGATTTTTGGCGGCCTAGCCGATCTTAAAAAGAAGCCCGATATTTTGTTTTTAATTGGCGCTTATGATGAGCAAATTGCTTTAAAAGAGGCAAGAAATGTCGGTATAAAAATTGTCGCGCTTGCTGATACCAATGCCAATCCGGAGGAAGTCGATTTCGCTATTCCGGCAAATGATGACGCGACAAAATCTATCAAACTAATGGTTGACACTGTAGCGGTAACGATCAAGGAAAATTTACCAAAGAAAACGGAAGATAAGCCAATTTAAAATTTTCAATTTTCAATTTAAAATTATCTTTTTTGGAGGCATTATGACTGAAATTACTGCAACGGAAATAGCAAAACTAAGATCAAAAACTGGCCTGCCTATGATGGAGGTTAAATCTGCATTGATCGAGGCAGGAGGAGACGAGGGAAAAGCGGTTGAAATTTTGAGAAAAAAAGGAATGGCCAAATCTGAAAAACGGGCCGGTAAAGAGACATCAAATGGTATCATTGACTCCTATGTTCATGGTGGCCGTATCGGAGTCCTTGTTGAAGTATTGTGCGAAACAGATTTTGTGGCTAAAACAGAAGATTTTAAAATTTTTGCTCACGAGATATCTTTGCAAATTGCTGCATCAACACCGAAGTATGTTAATCGTGAGCAAGTTCCGGCAGATGAAATCGCTAAAGAAAAAGAAATATATTTAGAACAGGCAAAATCATCCGGTAAGCCGGATCAAGTGATTGACAAAATGGTCGAAGGCAAAATTGAAACCTATTTTGCAGGAATTTGCCTACTGAACCAGCCGTATTTCCGTGATCCGAAGAAAACTGTCGCTGATTTATTGAATGAGATTATTGCTAAAACTGGAGAAAAAATTACAATTTCCAGGTTTGCTCGGTTGGAACTCTCCTGCTAAAATCAAATTAGACTAACAAGTCCAATTAGACTAATTAGACCAGTGAGGTTTTAGATGATAAAAGAAGTAATGAAAAAAATTGAGCCGAAAATGCAATCGGCAATTGAGAGTTTTTCCATTGAATTACAAAATGTCCGTACTGGACGTGCAAATTCATCGCTTGTCGAAGACATCAGCGTCGCTTACTATGGAACAAATACTCCACTAAAACAATTAGCATCGATTACCGTTCCCGAGCCAACAATGATTCTCGTTGCTCCCTGGGACAAGCAATCATTGGGTGATATAGAAAATGCAATACGAAGTTCTGAACTTGGTCTTTCGGTGGTAAATGACGGAAATGCGATTAGAATTAGTTTACCGCCTTTGACTGGTGAAAGACGCGACGAGCTTTCAAAATTGGTCAGAAAATATGGAGAAAATGCTAGAGTCTCGGTGCGTAATATTCGTGGAGAAGCCTGGGAGGAAATTCAACAGGCCTATAAAGAAAAGACTGTTTCTGAAGATGAAAAATATCGGGCGGAAAAAGAGCTCAATGATTTAATTGATAACAAAAATCGATTAATCGAAGAAAAAGTCGAACAAAAAATTTCCGAGTTGCAGAAGATTTAGTTTATTAATATCTTATGATTTTAACCATCTTAGTATTCATTTTTATCCTCGGACTTCTAGTTTTTGTCCATGAGATCGGACATTTTGTCGCGGCAAAAATTTCTAATATTAAAGTCGAGGAATTTGCTTTTGGTTTTCCGCCAAGAATATGGTCCAAAAATCGTGGCGAGACTCGCTACGCAATAAATGCCATTCCGATTGGTGGCTACGTAAAAATGCTCGGAGAATCCGACGAAAGTCAAAATCCGAGATCTTTTTCCCAAAAGAAACCATTGACCAGGGGACTGGTTTCCGTTGCCGGTGTCATTATGAATATTGTTCTTGCCTGGTTAATTTTAACTTTTGGTTTTGCAATCGGCATGTCACCGCTTGTTTCTCCGGCAAGTTCGATTCCAGGAAAAGTGATTTCAACTTCCGTCATTGTGGCTGAAATTGAAAAAGATTCTCCTGCGGCGAATACCGGACTTAAACAAGGTGATGAATTAATTCGAGGTCATGGAATTAGTGAGGCCGATTTTACATTTGCTACTGCCACGAATTTAACTGATTTTACAAAATCCCATGCCGGTAAAAAGATTGAATTAATTTACAGACGCGACGACCAAGAGTCATTAATTTCTGCTGATTTGCCTGCAAGTTCGGAGACTCCGCTTGGAGTCGCAGTTGTTGAAAATTCACTTGTTAAGACTCCGTGGTACATGGCGCCGATTGTTGCCTTTCGGGAAATTGTCAGAATTGTTGACATCAACCTAGATTTTTTGGGAAGTTTTTTCAAACAACTTTTTTCTACCGGTGTCGTTTCCAAAGAAGTCGGTGGTCCGGTGGCAATTTATGTTTTTACCGGTATGGCGGTGAAAGCCGGGGCAATGGTAGTCATGCAATTTATCGCAATCTTGTCAATTAGTTTAGCCTTGATCAATATTTTACCTTTTCCAGCACTTGACGGCGGCCGACTGCTTTTCATTATTTTGGAAAGAATCTTTCGTCGAAAAGTCATCAAGGAGAATATCGAGAATATTATTCACACAGTCGGCTTCGTTCTAATTTTACTCTTCGCCGCGTTGGTGACTTATAAAGATATTATTAATTTCATTATTAAAAAGTGAGTGGGATTATGAAATTATCAAAATTTTTCTTCAAGACTCAAAAAGAATTGCCCAGAGACGCCGACTCGATCAATGCCAGCTTTTTAGTCCGAGCCAGTTACGTCCAGAAAAATATGGCAGGCGTTTATGCCATACTGCCGCTTGGTCTTCGGGTCTATGAAAAAATCGTCAATATTATCAGAGAAGAGATGGACGCAGTTGGCGGTCAAGAGCTTCTAATGAATGTTTTGCAATCAAAAGAACTTTGGGAGGAAACTGGACGCTGGCAGGAAACTACTGATGTGATGTATCGAATTGCGGGTCAAGATATTGGACTGGCACCAACACATGAAGAGCAAGTTACTGATATTGTCCGAAAGAAAATATCTTCATATAAAGATTTACCTCTCTCGCTTTATCAAATTCAAGCTAAATTTCGCAACGAACCACGGGCAAAATCCGGATTACTTCGTGGCCGGGAATTTCCAATGAAGGATATGTACAGCTTCCATGCCGATGAGGCTGACTTTGAAAAATATTATGCCGGAGCAATAGAGGCCTATAAAAAGGTTTTTTCAAGAATTGGTCTGGAGACCAGGGTTGTTGCTGCCAGCGGAGGGATGTTTTCAAAATACTCGCATGAATTTCAAGTAATTTGTCCGACAGGCGAGGATACAATTTATGTTTGCCAAAATTGTGATTTTGCAGAGAACAAAGAAATTGCTGAAGTACAAGATGGGGACAAATGCCCGAAATGCGACGGAGTTGTCAAAGAAGAAAAAGCAATTGAGGTCGGAAATATTTTCCCACTGAAAAATAAATTTTCATCCGCAATGGGCGCAAAATTTCTCGATTCAGATGGCAAAGAAAAAGAAATGATAATGGGTTGCTACGGAATTGGTTTGACCAGAGTGTTAGCAACTTTGGTGGAGGTTTACTACGATCAGCAAAATTCTAAAATGCTTTGGCCGAAATCGGTTGCGCCTTTCACAGTCGAAATAATTTCTTTGAATAAGGATGACGAAGCGAGAAAACTTTACGAAGAATTATCTG
>CAYHDN010000009.1:3666-20513 GCA_964355425.1 uncultured Candidatus Saccharibacteria bacterium | reverse complement strand
ACCGCCTTCGAAATAAAAGCTATATTCTTTTGCACCCAAGGCATCGCTTTTATCCAATTTGACTTTCTCATTTTCCTCTTCTCTGTCTTCTTTATCTTCCCCGACGCTTTCGGTCGGGACTCCGACCTCCGACGTCTCCGTTGAAGCGTCGGAGCCCTCCGCTTGATTTTCTGTATCTTCTTTTTCTTCCGGCGACTTCTTCGTTCGCAAGTCTTTAATCGTAATCCGCAGTCCTTTGGTTAGATAAGCCTGCTGGCGGCAATGGCTAACAACGGTTTGAAAATCAAATTCAATAATCGGAAAGATTTCCGGATCAGGGACAAATTTCTGAACAGTTCCGGTTCGGTCAGTTTTGCCGACAATTTCGACATCGCTAGTTACCTTGCCCCGGGAGTATTTTTGCTGATAAACATTGCCATCTCTGTGAACTTCGGCGGTAAATTCGCTGGAAAGTGCGTTTACAACCGAAACTCCAACGCCATGCAACCCCCCAGAAACTTTATACGATGAGTCACCACCGAATTTACCGCCGGCGTGAAGTGTCGTCATGACGGTTTCAAGCGCAGATTTTCCTGTCGTTTTATGCTTATCAACTGGAATTCCACGACCGTTATCATCAATTGTCACCAAACCGTTATCTTCCAAAGTAATCGTTACCCGGTCGCAAAAACCACCCATTGCCTCGTCAATTGCATTATCCAAAACCTCCCAAATCAAATGATGTAGGCCATCGACACTGGTACCGCCAATATACATTCCTGGACGCTTGCGTACCGGTTCAAGACCCTGAAGTACTGTAATTTTAGAAGCGTCATAGGTCGTAGATTGCTTTACTTTATCTTCATCAGTCATAAAAAATCCAATTAGTCTTACGAGTCCCTGCCTGCCGACAGGCAGGTATTTAGACGAATTAGTCTAATACTATCTTAACTCAAATATACTAAAAAATCAAAGATTAAATTGGCAGTTTATTCACTCTAGTCGCGAATAAAACGCAGTCGAAAAACGGAGTCTTCCCTGATTGTTTCGGACAGAATTATTTGATGCTTTTCTTGATCATATCCTTCCACATTTTGTGGCTGCCAACCCTCGGGATATACTAAATATAGTTGCCAATCAAAGCTCTCAATTCCTGGCTGTTTCTGGATCGTGATTTGGTAGTCAAATGTTTCGCCTGAAACATTAATTGCTCCTTCTCTTTTGTAGCCGACATCTGTTCTGCTTTCTGCACCTGGTTTTGTATTTTGCCAAAAAGATACTACACTCTTGCCAAATTCGACTGTTTTTTCCGATTTTAAATCGCTTGATAGTTCCGATTTTGAAATCGGATCGTTATTGCCGGAAATGAAATCAACCGAAGAAATCTCTGCCGACAATGGCAAATATACCCTCAAATAATTATTATTCACTCCGTCAGGCCATTCATAACTGCCGTTATGTTGGCGGATTATTGAAATTTTTTCAACAACTGACCCGCTGTTTCCAATTTCCACATTCTGCCTAACTGTTTCCTTGGTGTTCAAACTGCTTTTGAGCCCGCCGATATTTGCATCCGATAGGTAAAGAAAATCTCCATATCCATTATGGATTTTGCCCGCAGCATTAATTCCGTCAGCTAAATCCTCAAGCTTGGGAGAATCGAAATAAAATAACAAGTGTTTTTCCTTAACTCCTTGGAGAATTTTCTCTATCACTCCTTTTTGATTTTTGCTTTCGAAAATTAAAGATAAAAACTTTGGCATCATATCGGCAAGGATTTTCTTCGGTTGATTTTCACTCCAATTACTTTTGTCTTGATAATAACCAACTTCAACCTGATATTGGACGTCTCGGAGAAAATTTTCCGGCGTCACTTTCAAATTATATTCCGGCATATCGATTGGACCGACAACTTGGAGCAAATTTCGAAATAGCGTTGTATCAAGGGCAATTAGGCCGTCAGTTTTCTCTCCGGTTTCTTTCTGATACTGCGACATAACATTTTTTGCGCTTTGGGCAAAATCTGCAGAGTTGTTTGAATCGCGAAGAGTTAAATTAGCAGAGATTGGGATATATTCATTTGCTGAAGCAATAGCTTCTCCTGTAGCCAAAAATTCTTTGTCTAGAGTATATATATTTTTTTCGAAGTCAATTTTGGCAACTTTTCCATCAGCCAAATCAATTTTTGCGAAAGAACCCAAAAATCCGCCGCCTGGACGAATTTCAGCATTATTTTGAAAAAGAATTAAATAACTTTTTTTGCCGCCGGTGAATGTTAAATTTTCATTTAGATCTTTTGGCAAATCAGTCAAATAATTAAAAAAGTTCTTCGACACATCTGATAATTTTTTTAAGTTTTCGAATGTTTTTTTCTCGCTCCCAGCCAAATCGGTATTTGACGAATTTAAAAGAACAAAGGCTTCACGGCTAGAAAATTTGGCATACACTAAGTTTTCCTCAAGTTCACCATTAAATACGCCAAGATTAGATAATTTAACATTAACTTGGTCGAGCCAATTATTACTATTACTAACACTTTTTCCACCGCCAATATTGGAAAGGCGCCGATAAGAACTGGTTATTAGATGAGCGCCGCGAATGCCGTCCGAAAGCGTTGATATTTGTGAGCCTTGATTTTTCGGGTATAGCAAACTTAAACAATAAATATCCTGACCAGTTGATTGTAAAACCAGAAGAGAATTTCTGGTTTTATCATCAAAATTATTAATGTACTTTCCCAAAGCCAAAATATCTTTATTGCCTATGGCGTCAAGAAAACCATCGAAGTCCTTTTGCAAATCGCCGGTTTCTTTTGAAATTTTAGCTTTTGCCCGATACATCGACAAAACCCAAAATGATGTTATGAGTGCAACAACAAATATCATCAAAATAATTTTTAACCAGAGACTTTTAATCCTCGGTCGGCGATTTTCCGCAGGCTCTTCAATACTTTCTGCATGATCTGCTTCTATCAGCTCTTCCGGTTCAAAAATCGCCTCCGGTTCTGCTACAGGTTTTATTGCTTTTTTTACTGGCCTGATATCTTCAATCCGTTTCATACTATTATTATAACAAGATATGAGAAAAATTCTTGCAATTTACTCGGTTTGTTGATAGATTTCTGGTATCTATCAGCAAAGGAGTGGTAAAACGATGCGTCCCATAAGCATTACGGGTGAGCGGAACCATGTAGTTTGCTTCCTAGACGGCGGATTCGAGGCAGGATTCACCTGCTTCCAGTCGAGTGGTGACCCATACTGTGTATGGCAAGAAGGCGACAACGTTCTTGGCTGCACCGGTATGGTTAGTTGGGATGAGCTGCTGTTGAAGCTCGTGGACAAGAACCCCGACGCCTCCCGGTGGCTGCTAATGAAGGGGTTAACGCTAGAACACCCGAAGGAGACGATCGTTGCCCTGACAAAAGCCAGAGTCATCTACGGCAATGTCATTCAAGTCGATGAACACACGCTGATCGAACTTTCCCCATTTCTCGGCGATGTCGCAGAGGTGTTACGCCTCTATGGCTGGGACAACTACGGCATGTGCGTTGACAGGTTTATCCATCAACCAATCATGGTTTGACCGCATAACTTGTTAGGAGATCTTAACACACGCACCACGCCGGTGCGTTTTTTTATAGTCCCAATTTTTTGTAATCATATGACAGTCGAAACACAATTTACTCAATCCAACCTGAAATATAAGTGTATGATTATTGCGCTGCAGCGAACAAATCATACATTCACGTCTTTAAATCTAATCTATTGAGTGTTTTTAGATCGAGAAATTTTTGGATCAATAACTCTTCATTGCGTACCACATCGGCGATAAACATTGAAACAAATCGCGATACTCCAAGCTCATCAGCCATCTGGTCAACTTCAACCGTGCATTCAAATGGAAACACATAGACACTTTCCTGAACCATGATAAATCTTAATCTTCGGAATGAGCGTCTTAGGCGATCTCGACAGGTTTTTTTATCGTCTGGAATATCAAAAATTACAATTCGCCATTTTCCATCCCATTTTTTCGGACGAGATATTTCTAATATTTCCGATTTGATTTGATTTATTCTGCTTCGTCCTTTTTTCGTAATTTCAATATACTTTTCCTTCTTTTCTGAAAAACTTCGGATATACCCCATTTGTTTTAAATATTTGATTTTGTCTGAAATTTCTTCTTTTTCACAATATATGCCAGACAGTAATTTATTAGCACCGGTTTTGTAAATAGAGCTTGCTTGGAAAAACGGTAGACTAATTTGGGCCAAAGAGAGAAGTAGTTTCTTTGCAGTCAGTTTTAATATTTCTTTATCGTCATCTTTCTTCATATTTTGGATGATTATTGCGCTGCAGCGAACAAATCATAATAAATGGTTATCTTATTACTGATTTTATCTCAGGCGGAAAAGTGGAACAGTTAGATATCCATTTGTTTTTTGTAATCGGAGTACAATTTCTCAACAATATCCTTTAAATTTCTGTGAAAAATCTCGGCGGAGAATTTTTCTGCTTGTTGACGAAAATCTTCAAATTTATATTTTTCCGGATTAAATTTCTTCACAATTTCAATCAAGGCTTCAGGAGTCTGTTCCATAAATAATTCGCCAGTTTTACCCGTTACGACTGTTTCGGTCGCGCCACCGACACCATAGGCAATCACTGGAGTTCCACAAGCCATTGCTTCCACTGGAACAATTCCCCAGTCTTCTTCAGACGGAAAAATTACCGCCCTTGCGGAGAGCAGATTCTGACGCAAAACCTCATCTTTCGCCCGGCCAAGAAATTTAATATTTCTTCTCGCCTTTGCCTGCAATTTTTTTTCCTCTGAACCGGTACCAATTATTCGCAGCTCGATCCCTAATTTATTGAAGGCCTCGACTACCAAATCAGCTCGTTTGTAAGGAATCAGCCGGCCAACAAAAAGATAAAAATCGCCAATTTTCTTCTCGGATTTTTTCGGATTGTAATAATTAATATCTACAGGCGGGTAGACAACTTCGGCATCGCGTCGGTAATATTTATTAATTCGCCTGGCGACATTTTTTGAATTAGCAATGTAGTAATCCGGTCGCTCCGCCGCAACCGAGTCCCAAATGCGCAATTGATGGTTAACGCGACGTTTTAACCACGAGTTTGATGCCCGCCTGTCAAGCGCTGATTCCCAAAGATAACGCGTAGGCGTATTGCAATAGTTAATATGGCAGGTACTCGGCCGAGTAATTATTCCTTTGGCTGCCGAAGTTGACGAAGAAATTACTAAGTCGTACTTGCAAAAATCCAGTTGCTCAAAGGCCAGCGGCATCAGTGGAATCATCAAGCTGCGTAGCTTTTTTGACAACGGCAATTTTTGTAAATAGGTCGTATATACTTTTATCTTTTCAAATTCCTTAACTTTTTCAGCGTCATATACTGATGTATAAACTGGCGTGCCTGGAAAAACTTTTAGCATTTCCAGCACAACTTTTTCTGAACCAGCAAAATCGGTTAGCCAATCATGGACGATCGCGATATTCATATTTGCCTCCAAAGGCCTCGCCAATTAACAAAAAAATGGTTTTTAGAATAATCTTAATATCAAACCAGAAACTCCAATTTTCGATATAGAATATATCAAATCGGACACGTTCTTTTATCGAGGTGTCGCCCTTGAGTCCATTGACCGCTGCCCAACCGGTAAGCCCGGACTTCACTCGATGGCGGCGAAAATAATCCGGAATCTCAGCTTGAAACTTATCAACGAACTTTGGCAACTCCGGCCTCGGTCCAACAAAGCTCATATTTCCAATAAGAACATTCCAAAACTGCGGCAATTCATCTAAATTAGTTTTGCGGATAAACCCGCCGAAAGGCGTGATGCGATTTTTTTCGTCAGCGACCGTAGTCCATTTGGAGCCTTTTTCTGTCGTGTCGCACTTTTCAATATACATTGAGCGAAATTTATAAAAATCAAATGATCTACCGTCTCGTCCCACACGTTTCTGCCGATATATCACCGGTCCTTTTGAGGTCAGTTTTGTGCCAGTAGCAACTAGAATCATAAATGGCGAAGTAATGATTAAGCCGATAGCGGAAAAAATAATATCGAAAAGTCGTTTGGCAATTCGCCCCCAGCCATCAAGGGCGATGGTTTTAAGCTCCATAATTGGAAAACCGGCAAGAATTGAGGAGTTTACTGAAGTTGTAACCATTGAATAAACGTCGGAGACGAATTTAAAACCAGCGTTGGCGTCGGAGCATACTTGGATAATTTCTAAAATTTTACCGCGGTTTATTCCGACGTCAGTCAGAATGATTTCGTTCGGATGATACCTAGCAACAATCTCACGCAATTGACTAATATTGCCCAAAACTTTTAGATCTGAAGGCCGACGAGCTTTATTTTGCAATCCATTAACCAGTCCGAGAAACTTCATTCCCAATCTTTTGACATAAATCATCTCCCGTGCCAGTTTATGGGAAACTTCGTTGTTGCCAATAATAATAATTCTGTGAACGCCATAGCCCCATCGATAAAGGTATCTTTGAGTTTCGGTCACTACATAACGGCCAACAAAAACCAAAATGACCGAAATTGCTAATATTAAAATTAGAATCAAACGGGAGAAAAAGAAAGCTCTACTAAAGAATATTGCAACAATAAATATCAGAAGCGCAACCGCATTGCTGATAAATATTTTATAAAAGTCATTAAAATAATTACGCTCACGAGAGATTCGGTAGAGACCGTTTAGAGCGTAAATTAATAGCCAGATCGGCAAAATATACATTACATACCATAGATACTGCTTGAAAGTGACTTCGGAATTTACCGGCAGGATGTCAGTTTTAATCCGGATATAATATGAAATTACAAAAGAAATAACGACCATCGCCGCATCAATTGGGATTAAGAGAAAAGAGAAAAAAAGCTCGGATCTTTTCATTAAGACTTTCTTTGTTTGACTTTAATTTTACCTTGACTATCATAGCAAATTAACTGCGATAAATCAATAAAAAATCCTTGACTGGCGCAAATAATAGTGGTATATTCTGAACACTCCGACTCTCAGAAAGGTTGGTACAGAATGATAAGTGGCAAACTGGTAGATATTGGTGGTCTCGTCACTTTGATTTGCGACACTGACAGCAACAACCCCGGCCCATCGCTCGGTTCATTGCTGGAGCTTGCCGGAATCAGACCAGGATGTGATGTTCGCATTCACACCACCTCCGGCGAGCTGATCATCCGCACGCCCGAAGCCTCCGCTGTCCGCAACCACGACACGAATCTGATGGAATTCCTTCGTCGGATCCATGGCTCAACTAGGCAACGAAACAGTCTGGTTGGGCGGCATTTCACCATCACCAACCCCCAGGGCGAAAAAGTCGAAGGAGATATCACCCAGGTAAGACAGTCAGGAGCGTCTGGTGGATTTATCCTTCGCCTTGATGGTGTCGACGGCGAAGTCAGTATCCGTAATCTGCTTTGCGAAGGCGCTGTCGTTGAGATCAATCTCAACGATCCGCCTGGCATTTTCCAGGTCTGTGGGAAACGGGGATGGACAAAGCATCTAGACGACGGCCACGCCCCAGAAGATCCTGACCCACAAGTCGTTCTCGACGACGAAGGTTAGTGATCCCGTCTGCCAGCGCCTAGCTGGCATTTTTTTATTGCGAAAGCATTTTCATTACAGAATATGGACGATCGTCCATATTCTGTAACACCAAAATATGTGCAATTAAAAGAAAAACCTCGAACAACTTCGAAGTTTTTCTTTTATTTAAGAGATTTTATTTCGTTTAGGCAGCCTTACCAATTCTGTACATTCCGGTGCCACACTTTGGGCAAATACCCTTCATTGCTGGCTTACCGTTTTTCATTGTAACAGCTGAAGCGTTCTGCATCTCTTGTTTTGCTTTACACTTTACGCAATATGCTTGTACCATTTCAATCACCTCCTCTCAAGGTAGATTTATATTACTTATCAAGCTCGTTTAAGCTCACATATACATTGTAGGGGGGGCACTCACGCTTGTCAAGCTTATTTCCCAACTCGAACGAGCTTGCAAGATCAAATACCAATCCCAGAGCGTCAATTTAGCGTGAGTACTCCCAAAATTTTCCAGCAAAAAAAACACTTTGCGAGTGCCTGATTATTAGGAATTGACGAGCTAGCGATGGCTGAAAGTTATTAGCTCTTCTAGCTCATCGAGGGATTTATAGCCGGGAAATTTCTCTTCGCCGCGTACCCAAGTCGGATACTCATCTATACCTTTGGCGATACATTCATCTGGATTTGAATTATCAAAACCTGGACTACATTCTACATAATCTAAACCGGCGATAGCCTGACTAAAAATCTCTTTTTGGCGCTTGCTGCCATAATCAGTATTTGAACCATAAATTACGTAGCCGGTTTTTTTAAGTCTATCCGCTAGATCAGCCAAATATATGGGATCTTGAGTCGAGGTACCTAAAACCTGGCCATCTTCAGAACCAACTAAAACGGCAACATCCTCGACTTCATTCGAATCCTTCCTGATATTTATCCAAAGCAGCGAAACAATCGCTATCAAAGCAATTGCAACAACTAAGGTTGCTGCGCTAAGCATTATTTGCGATTTTTTTTCTTCATTTTGACTAGTTTTTTCTATTTTTATTTCCTCGACTTCACCGGTCATTTTCCCTCGCTTACTTAATCTCACTGTTCGTGCCCTCTTGCTGATAAAACTCGCTCCTATTATAACCAAAACTTTGCTTCTGTGGGTTATAAAGGTATATTTCACGAATACCGTCTATAAGTGGATTTTTGTCATAATTTCGGTATTCTGTCGCCAAGTCTACAAAACCATCGCCATCAAAGTCCTGAAGCTTGAAACTTGGCT
This sequence comes from uncultured Candidatus Saccharibacteria bacterium, assembly GCA_964355425.1. Classification (GTDB taxonomy): domain Bacteria; phylum Patescibacteriota; class UBA1384; order XYA2-FULL-43-10; family CAINNR01; genus CAYHDN01. Next base: position 11,664 of record CAYHDN010000009.1, on the reverse strand, counting down.
GGTCGCTATAAATATTATAAACGATCATATCTTTTTTAACAAATATTATCGGCTTAGGGCAAAGATCATCCCCAAGTAAATAATAAGCCCGGTTTTCGCTGTGAACTCCAACAAATCCAGAGATCTCAATAAGTTTTAGGTCATTTCCAGTATTAATTAATGATCCAATTTTTGCCGAATCTTCAAAACCGGAAAGTTTCTGACTGCAATATGACGAAAGAGATTTTTTGACAATGATTTCACTGTTCCCTTTAGCATGGAACTTAACAAAGATTTGTTTTTTGCCAATATTACCGGCAAAATCCAAAATCCTCGAATCACCAGTTTCTCCGACTATTGGATCGGCGCCAACAATATTACTATAAAGAAAATAGCCGATAATCATTATTACAACCAAGAAAAAGAACAGATAGATTGTTTTAAAAGCTGATTTTCGAATCATAATGTTAAGAATATTTTACCAGCTGCCGCCACCGCCGCCGCCAAATCCACCGCCGGAGAATCCACCGCCGGAGGAAAAGCCCGAGTGTCCAGATGATGCCGAGGAAGCGGCAAAAGCGGAATTTACTGAAGTTGAAAAGTCCGAAGTCAATGAATTGGAGAAATAAACCAAGGAAAAAGTTAGGCGATCGCCTTCGTACCAATCAGGCGGATTTTTATATTTACCTTCAAATTTTTTTGCCCAGACATCAGCTACATTTAAAGCAATCGCATGGGGCAAATACTTTTCAAATATACCACTTTCTTCGTAAAATTTCATCCGAAATTTTTCAGCTTTTGTTAAATATAATTTAAAACCTTCAATTTGTTCTTTTAATAGTGCACCCTCCTTTGTGCGCTGGGGCATATATCTGGCAAAAGCCAAAAATAATACAGCAGTAGCAAAAAGCGAAACAGCGCTGGCTGTGATAGTAAAGAATCGTTCAAGTAAAGCTGGAAAAATAAAAATAGAAAAAATTGTTAGGACCCCAATAACAAGATAAAACCCCTTAATAGTTTTGGGATTCCGGCTAAAAAACTTTCTTTTTACCATTGTTTTATATGTTCGATCTTCAATTTCATTTCTCACTTTGGCTAATTTTCCTTCTTTGCCGATTTCAGAAAGTTTCACTGTCTTTTTATCGGTAAAAAGTTGGTCAAATACGTATTTATCATCGCCCTGCGCGGAAAATTCCCTGAGTTTGATAAGTTCATAATCCTTTTTGCCTAATATGCCTTTCCCTTCAAGCTCCTTAATTTTCAAAAAACCGTTGACGGCAAAAGATATTATCGTTGCTGTTAAATCGCAATTGTCAACTCTTTCGTCAGCAATTGTTCCGATTTCGACGATTGTTAATTCTTTTGGTGGTTCAAATTGCGGAGCAATAGTCCCCTGGCCGAAAGGATCCTTGCCATATTTTATTAGTAAAAATAGAAGGAGAATTAAAATAAAAAACGGCAAAAGATATATTCCATTTGCTCTGACAAACCAACCGGCTTTTAGCCAAAATCCTGGTTTCGGAGTCAACCGTTCGTCCCAGCGTAAAATAAGTGTAAGTCCTTCTTTGGGTTGTAAGTTTTCGGCGTTTATTTGAAGCGGCAAACTTTCAGCTTCCTTGACTTTTTCGCTGTCAAAACTGCCATAGAAACCAAGATAGTATTTTTTTGTTTTGGGTTGGTTATTTTCAGGCAGAGCAACTTCTGCTTTAATTTTTTTTGTTGGCACATCCCAATCATTACCGTTTACATTATAATAAAATTCGGCTTCATTGCCGAAATAATTCAGTATATTAGATAGGTGATATTTGATATTATAAACTTGCTTTCCGCTGATCAAAGTGTTTGGATCACCGATTTTCAAGGTCAGTCCACCACTACTATAATCCGTTGAATATTTATAATTTTCTCTCTCGTCACTCGTGACAGAATCAATTTCTAGAAAAATACTGCGGCCTTGGTCGTAATTATCTTCGTAACGATAAGGGATGGTTCGAAATATTCCATGTTTGGGGACTAAAAAATTAACACTGATGGTTTCACTAATTTCGACATTCAGATCGCTTTTAACATTTATTTTCGAATCAAAACTATCAATATACCAGTCGTAAAGTTCCGGATCTGGGTTTTGATCTTTTTCTTGGGCGTCAGCACCAGAGAATAATCCTAGAGATAGAGCCAAGGACAGAAAAAAAAATTTAAGTAATCTTGCGATCATCTAAGGGAATGTTATGAATATTTTTCTGGCCAGCAAGGCCACAAATAATCAGCCCAATAATTGAAATCCCTATCATCGGCAATGATTCCCAAAGGAGAAATTTGGATGTTTCCTCTTTGAAATACATGGCCAGATTTTCTATTACCAGCTGCAAACCAGTTCGCCCCTGCTCGGTTACCGAGGAAAAAACTTCCGGAATACTAATAAAGCCGATAAGAATTCTTTGAAGCAAAATAATAATTCCAGTGATTAGAATGATGGTAAAAAATAATTTCAGATAACGAACTCCTAACAAAATTGAAAAAAGCAAAAAGAGGACAGCTAAGATTGAATAACCCAGCATAATCCAAACAAAATTGCGGTAGAAAAAGGCGGCAATTCTTAGACTACTAGAATATTTTGCCAGGTTAACTTTCCAGCTGTCGGGGATTTGAGCTACGTCGGCACCATTGGCCGAACCTTTGATTTCTTGCCCGCCGTTTTGAATCAATCTGGTTTTAATATCGTTAAGGTCGATGACTATTACCAAGCTTCCGTCATTTTTACTAAGGCCGAGAAAAAAATCATCAATTACTTTTTCAACCTTTGGCTGGAAATCATATTCATCGAGCGTCTTGTTTGTAGCCTTTGAAATGATCTGCAACTCGGCCGAGTCGCCGTTTGCCTCAAATAAAGATTTTTTTATAACTGATTTCGCTTGGGCATAAAAATCCGTTTGAACCAAAATTCTTTTTGTTGATTCTGGCGAAAATATTATCTGCTTAAAGTTGAAAAACACCACTAATAAGGGAGTAATTAACAATAAAACTATCCCCAAAAACCAGGTAAGAAATTTCATGATCTTCCAATATTAATTTATTTCTTTTTTCCGGCAACAAAACCAGGACCTTTACCGCGAAAAACCATTGCCAGTCCAGCAATGATAATAATCGACGGCCAAACAATATCCCAGACGCTACCGCCAATGTAGCCAAGATTCTTTAGCAAGAAAACTACTCCGATGACTAAGATCAAGACTCCAAAAAACATCTTTCCTCCTTATTTTTTTATTGTTTATTAAATGTTATTCTTTGGTAAATTTCTCTCGTCGCTAAAACATCGCGCTTGCAATATTCAATAATTTTTTCAGTTTTTCCGGCAAGAAAATAATCATAGACTTGCGAACCATCAATTCCGTCTTCTTTGGGGGAATCAATACCAAGAGCAATAGAAAGCTTGTGCAAGCTGGTGCCAACGCTGCCCCACTTTTCCCACTCTTTCATTGTATCAAAAATAGGTGAATTGCGGTAGCGAGCAAAGCTTAAATCTTGAGTCGGCCGCACTCGATGAATTATTGAGCGTTTATAAATAAAGCGAAAATCAAAATCCATCACGTTATGACCGATAAATAAATCAGCATCTTTGGCCAGCTGCCAAAATTTTTCCAATATTTCTTTTTCGTTGCCGAACAAACACTTCGCCGGTTGATCGTCAACCGCATAACCGATGCAAAAAATCCGTCCGAATTCACCGGAAAATGAGGTGCCACGAAAGAAATTGTCAAAAGTAGTCTCAGAAGTTTTTTTCCCGTTTTTCTTCTTGTACTCTTCGAATAAATCCTTGATTATTTGCATCTGCTCACCTGACGCTGGCAAGGTTTCAATGTCTAAAAATAGTTTTTTCATGTCTAAAGTATATCGCTTTTGATGAAATAATAATAGTCCGGTTAATCAAAGACCAACACTTTTCCCACACCTCGTAGGTGTGGGAAAAGTGTTGGTTAGCCTGTGCAATTATCAATCATTAGATTTTTTATTTCAGAAAGCTCTCTCTGATACGATTTTCTATCATTTATAAATTTTTCGTATTCCTTGGGTTTCCTGCTAATAATTTCACGGAACACACAAAAATAATTATCACTGTCTTCGCTTGATATATATAATTTGCAGGATGAAAATTGCCATTCTTCCGGATTTTTCACAAGATTTGCAGATATTGGATTAAGATGAACATAGCGCGTCAAGTGGAGCATTTGTTTATCATTATTTACTAACACATCCTTAAATCGGCCGGCCCACAGAGGACCAGTTCGCCGATGTTTAACATTAAAATACCTGGCGTATCCATTTAAAACCCTACTTATATAGCTTGAAATTCCGTTAGTATTTTTTTGTTTGAGAATCAGATGAAAATGCGTTGGCATTAAACAGAACGCTACAATTTCCACCAAAACATTAGGATCTTGATATAAACTATCTAAAATTTTAATTTGTTTCATTGCACCTAACTCATTAAACTCAGAATATTTATAATTAAAATTTTCAAAACGGAAAAAATCTAATAATTTTAAGAATCTTTGAAATTCATGAGTATTATTAAAAACAACAAATTTACCAATACTGCGGCTGAATACATGATAATACTGATTATTAATGAGAGGGTGTTTCCTAAATTGAGCCATGATTAGATTATAACACATTTCCCACACCTCGTAGGTGTGGGAAATGTGTGGGTGTGGGAAATGTGTGCGTTTAGTTAAAAAACCCTCCAGCAATGGAGAGTGTGAGGAATCGATCTGGCTTTAACACATAAAAACACACTAACAACTTATTTTAATAATAAAACCGCTATAATAGAGTTATGTTATTTAAAAAACTCAACAATGAGAAAGTAAAATGTTTGGCTTGTGCGCATTATTGCCAGATCATGCCGGACAAGTTTGGAATTTGCGGCACGAGGCAGAACCAAAATGGAGAGCTGGCATCACTTGTTTATGGTAAAGTGGCGGCGATTCACTTCGATCCGATCGAAAAAAAACCGCTTTACCATTTTTTACCCGACACAGAAATTTTATCTTTTGGAACCTTGGGCTGTAACTTCCGCTGCGATTGGTGCCAAAATTTTGATATTTCACAAAGCCCAAGACAAAAAAATAAGCCAGAATTCTGGGGTAAGAAAATTTCTCCGGAAGCAATCGTTAAATTGGCTATCAAAAACAACACGCCGTCAGTCGCTTACACTTACAATGAGCCGGCGATTTTTATTGAGTTCGCCCACGATACGGCGAAACTAGCACATTCCGAAGGCATAAAAAATGTATTTGTTACCAATGGCTATCTGTCGAAAGAATCATTCGAATATATCAAACCCTATCTCGATGCCGCCAATGTTGATTTAAAATCAATGGATAACAAATTTTATCAGCGATATTGCGGCGCGCGCTTACAACCTGTGCTCGATACGATTAAACGGCTTCAGCGGGCAAAAATTCATATCGAAATCACAACACTGCTAATTCCCGGCATTAATGATTCTGATGCCAATTTGAAAAAGATCGCTAAATTTATCGCCGATCTTTCACTGAAAATTCCTTGGCATATTTCCCGCTTTTTCCCAGCCTACAAAAAACAAGATGTCTCGCCAACCCCATTAAAATCCCTCAACCGCGCGGAAAAAATTGGCCGAGATTCTGGACTAAAACATATTTATATTGGTAATATTTAAGTCAATGAAGCTTGGTTCCAAAGGAAAAGAATTTTTGTTGAAACTTTCACGGCAGACACTGGAGGAGTATTTTATCGCCGGGAAAAAATTGGAGATTAACGAGAAAAAAGTAGCGAAAAATCTACGGGAAAAACGTGCGACATTCGTCACACTTTTTAAGAATAACAAGCTTCGTGGCTGTATCGGCAATATTTTGCCAAAATTCCCGTTATATCAGGACGTGATCAACAACACCTTATCGGCGGCGTTTTCCGATGCCCGATTTCCTCAATTGAAATACGACGAATTAAGAAGTCTTCGAATTGAGATTTCGATTTTGAGCGTGCCAAAGCGAATAATTTATGACGATACTGAAGATTTGCTGGCAAAAATTAAGGCCGATGAACATGGAATAATACTGCAATCCGGTTATTTTCAATCAACTTTTTTGCCTGATGTTTGGAAAGAATTATCAAAAAAAGAGGATTTCCTAACAAATTTGTCACTCAAAGCTGGCCTTGCGCCAAACGCCTGGAAGAACCCAGAAACGGAATTTTTTTTCTACACAACCGAAAGTTTCGAAGATTAAAAAAATGACTCGTAAACAAACACCCAGGTCATTTTTTATTTAAAATTTTACTCCCCTGAATCAGAAATGGCAATAATTAGAGCAATAACACCGACGACAATCATAAGCCAAGAATACCAAGCTGGCTCCGTCACCACGGTGATGCTTGGAATCAAAGCCAAGACACCCATAACAGTAACCAAGACTCCGACGATACCTAGAACGATTCTCGACATATTTCCTCCGTTATTAATCTTTATTACTTCAATTTTATTCCAAAAGATTAGGCAATGTCAAATAGACACAAAAAGCCTGGCAAAACGAGACTTTTTGCTTGAGAGACAATTATTTTTCCGCATCCATGTAAATGGCCCAGATACCCAAAACTGCAGCAACAATCAACCAGCTTGTGGCTGCCAGCCAGACACCGACCGACAAAGCATCAAGCAGAGCCAAAATAACGGCAATGACTGATGCAATGAAGAGAACCATCGCCATACCTTTACTTTTCATTTCTCTCCTTTCCTAATTATTTATCTAAATCAATTATAGCAACTATTTAAACTTTTTGAATGATAAACGCTAGCATAAAACCTAAAACCGTCATAATTCCAACGGAAAATCCACCCTCATTATAGGCCTCTGGTATCATGGTGTCAGCTAGCATAGCCAAAATTGCACCAGCGGCGAACGCTTCAGAAAATCCGATCCAGTGCTGACTAATCCCCGGCAAAAAGAGATAACTTAGCGCTGTTACCCCAATTGCCGCTAGTGCAACAAAAATCCAAATACAAATTATCTGCCCTTTTTTGTAGCCCTCGGTCAATAGTCCCCTAACCGATGAGATGCTTTCGGGAAAATTTGACAAGGCAATAGCAACTAGCATTAACAGGCCCAAATTTTTGCCGGCGAATATTGCAATCCCAAGCGCGATAGATTCCGGAATGCCATCAAGAAATGCGCCAAAAGTAATGGCTGTGCCGTTGCTGTCTCCCTCATTGACAATTTTATGCCCGTTCTTATGTCGTCGGCCGCCAAAAAGGTGAATTAGATAATCACCTAAAACAAAAACAACACCGCCAAGAAGGAATCCGATAATTGCGTCGTCATAGCCACCGAGTGAAAATGCCTCATCCATTAAACCAAAAGTCAAAGCACAAACCAAAACCCCAGCGCCAAAAGCCATAAAAATTGCAATAGTTCGTTTTTGAAATTTAAAGTAGTTACCAATGAGAGCACCAAAAACCAGTGAAAGTGCGGTAATCCCAGAATAGATTAGAACCTTAGTCATTTGAAATAATTATAACACAGTGACAAGAAACAAGACATAAGATGCAAGTTATAAACAAATATCAATATCCAAATTCGAAATTACAATGGCTTTTGTCAGTGTTAATTCAGTGTTGTATTTATCAGTGTAGTTCTATTCATCTGATAAACGAAATTTCCAAATCGAGACTGCCAGAGTTAATACTATCCAAAATAAAACAATAATAACATTTTTGGGTTCAAAAAACGGTGATAATCCTTCAAGCATGACTCCGCGAATAATTCGTAATATCGGTGCGAGAGGCAGATATTGAACAATCAAATAAAGCCATTTCGGCAATGAATCGATCGGGAAAAAGACACCAGCCAAAAACATCATCGGGATAGCTATAGCTTGAGCCATTCCTTGGGCGGCATCAGCGGTTCTTGAGAATGAAGCGACAATAAACCCGACTGATTGAAAAAGAAATGCGCCGACAAGCGCCACTAAAATAATAATTAATAT
>CAYHDN010000009.1:0-3566 GCA_964355425.1 uncultured Candidatus Saccharibacteria bacterium | reverse complement strand
GATAAACTCGAGTAAACTTGGCTGCCCGGATCATAGATTATTTCAATCTGCTTTGGAGAGGCAGGAGATGGATTGCCAAAGCCTTCTGGAATATAGATGGCAGCCGAAATTTTACTCCTTTTGATTTCGTCTTTGGCGACATTTAAATCATCTTCTTTTTGGATCTTAAACACGTCTGATTTTTCCAAAACATCGGGGAGTCCCGCGGCAATTTGGGTATCCGATTTATTTATAACAGCGATTGTACCAACATTGGTATTTCTCCCAAAAAATAGCCCAAAGATAAAGGTAAACATCAAAGGAAAAAATAACACCCAGAATAGTGACTGGCGGTTTCTGGATAGCATTTTTAAATCAGCAGTGAAAAGTTTCCACATATAATGTATTTAGGGATTTCAATTAACGTTTCATCTGTGTTAATCCGTGTTGAATTTCATCTGTGTACGTTTATTCCTCAATCTTGGAGCCGGTTAATTCAATAAATAAATCTTCCAGAGAGGCACGGCCCTGCGTCACCGTTTCAGGATTTAAACTTTCGATAATTTTCATTACCGAATTTGAATTCTCTTTTTTGGCGATTCGGACGATAAAGTGATTATTTTTGCCGAAAAGATTTTCAACCAGACTAAGTTTTTCAAGTTTCTGAATTTGGCTTTTTGGCATACCCTCTTTGATGAAACTAACAGTGTATGGATATTTTGCTTGATCAATTAATTTATGGGTATCACCCATAACTAAAATTTTCCCATTATTCATAATCGCAACCCGGTCGCATAGAATCTCCGCTTCCTCCATGTAGTGGGTCGTAAGAATTACTGTTTTGCCCTGATTTTTAATTTCAGTGATTAAATCCCAAAGATTTCGGCGGGCAAGCGGGTCAAGGCCGGTAGTCGGTTCATCAAGAAAAACGACTTCCGGATCATTGACCAAACTAGCCACGATTGAAAACCGTTGCCGCTGGCCACCGGAGAGACTGCCGATAAAGCTGTTGCTCTTATCTTTCAAATCAACCATCGAAAGAAGTTTATCCGCCGACAATTGCTTTGAATAGAAACTGCCAAAAAGATCAAGAATTTCTGTTAATGTTAAAAATTGATAATAAGCGGACGACTGTAGCTGAACCCCGATTCGCTCCTTAACAGCGTCGCGATGTTCAATGATATCACAGCCCAAAACTTCTATCTTTCCGGCAGTCGGTCTGCGAAGTCCTTCAATCATTTCAAGTGTGGTGGTTTTGCCGGCGCCATTTTCGCCAAGAAGCCCAAAAATCTCGCCCTTAAAAACATCAAAGGAAATATTATTGACAGCGATCAGCTTGTCATATTTCTTAATTAAATTTTTAACCTTGATTACTTTTTCCATTGCAGATTTTTATCATATCAAATTTTTTTACTAGTTGACAAGATACTTTATCCAAGAGATAATTTACTATGTATACGCAATCTCCCCCACCAGCTCCGAGTCCTACCCTCCCAGGGATGGCTGTCCTCGGAGCAAGCGGCGGCCCTTCGGGCCAACAAGCGGCCCCTCCGGCGACCCGACTGACTCGGGACCATCGTCGGAGGGCGGAACTCAAACGAGCTTCGGCTCGATGCCTTTCGCCGGCCGGCGTCCCTGTGACTGCCGGTTTTTTCTTTCCAAACTCTTGCAATTCCTAGCTTAAATTGGTATATTCGGTTTAACTGCCGTCGTTCTGCAGACACAGGTTTCGGGAGGCGTACCATGTTCAAGAAGTTGTGGAAGGGTGAAGAAGGCCTTACGACTGTGGAGTATGCGCTGCTTCTGGCGCTGGTGGCCATCGCCGCCATCACCGCCTGGGCAACGCTGGGTAGCCACACATCGGAAGTGACAGGGACAAAACCCCCGGCCAGCTAGCGCGCATCGGCGCCGGCGAAGATCTTCACAGGCTCGATTCCAGTGGATTCGAGCCTTTTTTAATTTCCAACAAAAAAATCGCCCTTTGACCTGCCTGCCGTCAGGCAGGTTTCGTCATTGAACGATTTTTTTTAGATAGACCTAATATGATCGTCTGAAACCGCCACGATCGTCATCTTTTCGCTCAACTTTTGGTCGAGCGATATTGACAACGATCTTGCGTCCGTCGATTTCCTGGCCATTCATTGCTTCAATCGCTTTTTCAGCTTGCGCTTCATCGGCAACTGTTACAAATCCAAAGCCTTTAGATCTGCCTTCGTTGAACTTATCGGTAATGACTGCAGCTTCCACAACTTCAACACCTTCAGTTGCTGAAAACATTTCAGCTAGTTTGGCGTTGTCGACTGAGAAAGGCAAATTACCAATGTAGAGTTTGTTTTTCTCTACTGGTTGTTCACTCTGTACATTCTCTTCCATTCAAATCCTTTGCCCCAAAGGGGCAGTTACAAATTGTGATCGACCTGAAGTGTGATTCCCCGTTCGTTCTCCAAAGAGTACAAAGCCCCTAAGTCAAACTAGTCGAGTCTTCAAACTTTCAATAACAGTGTAGCACATATACGTCAACAATGTCAATGGCTCTTTTTCAAATACTGATCTATTAGCGAAATATCTTTTAAGTCTTTTTTTCTTCCAAGCGCCTTTTTAAACAATATCGTTTCTTCTAAATTAAGAAAGGGGATTCCGTCAATGATAGTTGCTGACACGATTGCTTCTTCGACTTTTGTTGGATATTTGTCCCAATCCAATTGAGTAACAATTTCAACGCTTTTTTGGGATAGAAATAATTTACCCCATCTTATTTTTTCTTTCCAGTCTCCAGAACTTCTTAGCTTATCCCGCAATACTGGCGACACAGCGATATCGATGTCTCTGGCTGGTCGTAATCCCAGCACCGCCAATATTCCACTTCCAATAACAACATATTCCCCAAGAGGAAAATCAAGTACTTTTATTTTTTTTATTATATCCATAAAATGATTCTCATGGTTCCCGGGTAGAGATTCGAACTCCAATTGACTGGACCAAAACCAGCTGTCCTACCATTAGACGACCCGGGAATGTTTTTATGTTATCAAATTTACGCTCAAAAATCCAGCAATTAAAAAAGCTCTAAGTAGTTAATAAGCCGGGTTCTGTTTATGTGACATCTATCTACGCGTGAAGGCCCGAGGTCATCTTCCGAGCAGGAATTGATGATATTGGGTCCGCTCCACTTGCACCAGACGAGGCTTGCCACAGACGACGGTTGCCCGCCGAACGCGTGGTCTCTTACACCACGTTTTCAACCTTACTGCCGCGCAAAGCGCGGAAACTCTAAATTCTAATTTCTAAACTCTAAACAGTATTGTTTAGGATTTAGGATTTTGATATTAGGATTTCCGTGCTTCGCACGGTTAGCGGTATATTTTCTGTTGCGCTGTTCTCAAAACTCACGCCTTACTCATTTTCACGAGCGCCTTGCTCTATGGTGTCCGGACTTTCCTTCCCCGAAGGGGTCACTCTAACTACTTAGAGCAATACTACTATATCAAATTGACAGTATTTGTCAAGGTTTTTTTGGTGTTATACTTAATACATGATTTATTTTGAAATATTTTTCCTACTCTTCCTTCTCGGGTTTATTTTTTGGG
>CAYHDN010000008.1:0-20781 GCA_964355425.1 uncultured Candidatus Saccharibacteria bacterium | reverse complement strand
AAAAAAATTGAGAATCTAACAGAGATATTAAAAGATCTTGGGCTCTCGGACAATGAGTCCCGAGTTTATCTTGCTGCTCTCTCGACTGGACCAGCATCGATATTAAATATAGCTAAGGTTGCCGAAACCAAAAGAACCACAGTGTATTCGGTGGTTGAATATTTGCAAAACCGTGGATTGATGCGAGCCGAGCTCAAAGGGAGCAGGAAAGTTTTTGCTGCTGAACACCCAAACAAACTCCAATCAATGATAAAACTAAAAGAAGACACTCTTTTACAAGCGCTTCCCAATTTTTTAGAGCTCTATGATTTGAAAAAGAACGAGGGATTTATTAAATATTACGAGGGGCTAGAGGCGGTAAAAAACGTTTATGACGGATTACTGCGTGACATAAAGCCCGGTGACGATTATTTAATAATTTCAGATTATACTCAATGGCGTGAGCTCGATCCAAAATTTTACGATGATTTTTGGCTTCGGCGATCAAAAAAAGGAGTTAAAACACGAATGCTCTTACAAGATACTATTGATGCTAGGCAGTCAAAGAGGACTGAAGCTAAATATCAGCACAAAATTAAGTTATTGCCCCCAGATACAAAATTAAGCACAAACCTAGTCGTTACTCCACAAAAAGTTGCTGTTCATCAATTAACAGCACCTATTTTCGCTCTTGTGATCGAAAATCAGAGCATTATCCAAATGAACAAAGAGATGTTTGAAATTATGTGGAGATCAATTCCGTAAAATGTGCTACTTGTAGGTCTTTTCGTTGCGGCGGGAGATGGCAAGAATCGAGATTTTCTCTCCTAAAACGCGATAAATGATTCTTAGGTTGCCAATTCGTAAACGGAAAATATCACTCCGATCTTTAAGCTTTCTAATATCAAGTCCTTTTATCTCATCCGAGAATAGCTTTTCCAGCGCTTGCTTGATTTTTTTCCGCTCTTTTTCTGATAATTTAGCCAGCGCTTTTTCAATTTTGTCCATCTGCCCCCTAAAGCCTACTCAATAGATCTTCAATAGCAACGCCGCCTTTTTGGATTTTGGTAAAATCAACGACTTCTTCCCAGAGTTCTTCTTCGTTGTGGTCAATGGGGCAGATTCGAAATACCGGTTTTGATTTTTTGACCACCAAAAAACAGTCACCGGCGGCAATCTTTTTCTCATACGCCGGCAAATTTTCGCGTAGCTCTTTAAGTCCAATTATTTTTTCCATAATCTAAGTTTATCTAAAGTTAAACTTGTTGTCAATAGCAGGTTTTTGAGTATTAAAAAAGGCACCTATTGGGGTGCCGGAGGGACTCTCACTTTTCAATCGGCTGAACAAGCATGATGATTGTACCAGATTCTACCTCCCTGTAACGCGGTTGAATCAGCCAGACAACCTTCGCCTTGGGGCCGTAATAACGAATTGGTCTTTCGGGAAATATTTCTTCTCCTTCTGGATCAAAACCAATCAATCGACCAATCGTCTGATTGGTTCGGATCACATCACCAACATCAATCCGCCGCCTGTCCGCAATCATCGCCGATTTCCCAATATTCCAAGCTGGGTTTCCCCTTCGCCTGGTTGTAACAGTGTGAGTTACTCGGCTCGGCCCAAGCAGCTTCAGCCTCGCCAATGGCTTGGAAACATCGGCCTCTTCACAGTCGGTAGCTAGCTCAACCACACGCGCCCGCCTTGTGCCGACATAGGTGACAACCTCGGACTTATTCGGTTCAGAGATAATTGAACCAATCACCGTTCCCGGCTCGATGATTTTGCCAATGGCGACATTAGCATTGAATAGACCCTGGCCATCGTTGTACCACATAAACGGCTCTGGTGCCATAATGTTCAGAAATTCCGCATTGGCCAATTGTGATCACTCCTCGTGGATCCGATAATGTGATTAGACAATACTAAAATTATTATTAATTGTAAATACCAGCCAAAATGCAAACAAAAAAGAGCCTTACGGCTCGATTCTATTAGGATTAATAAAAACTAAGCAACTGAAAGAAGTTTTCGTCCTTTGGCTCGGCGTCTTTTGATTACGGCAGCGCCATCGGCTGTTTTCATTCTGGTTAGAAAACCGTGGTTTTTGTGTCGTCTTCGATTGTTTGGTTGAAAAGTCCGCTTCATTAGAAACTAATAACTAATAGTGAATAACGAATAGTTTTGGAGTTTTGATCTATCTAATACTGTACGATCATAGCAGTTGGATTAAAGAAAATCAAGATTTTAATATTAAATTAGTCACTCACCGTATTTGAAAATTGGAAATTGAAAATTGGAAATTGTATGCCTACTTGTAGACCCTGTGGATAACTTGCTATGTTTTTAGTAGAGTAATTTTAAGGAGTTGGATGCCGGCAGACTACGAAAAAATTTGGGCAACAGCACTCGGAGAACTCGAGGTGATAATATCGCGGGCGAATTTTGTAACTTGGTTTAAAGATACTTTTATTTATGATTACAAAAAGGGCGTTTTTACAGTCGGGGTGCCAACAATTTTCATTGAGAACTATTTAAAAAAGAAATACGTAAAGGAGATAAAAAACGCCTTACAAAAACAATCAAAAGAGCAAATTGAGGATATAAAATTTAAGGTCTCTTGTCTGCCGGAAAGGAACAAAAACACAGAGAGCGAAAAAAAAGTTATTCACACCCCTGTGAATAACTCAAGCGGTAATTCACAGGCTGAAAGGGTTGTGGATAACTCAAAAAATGATACTCTTAATGAAAATTATGTATTCGAAAATTTTGTTGTCGGGAAGAGTAATCAACTGGCCCATGCTGCTGCAAAGTCAGTCGCCGAAGGTTCTGGGAAAAACTATAATCCTCTGTATATTTACGGCGATTCAGGGCTGGGAAAGACTCACTTGATGCAGGCAATCGGTTTCCGGGCGTTAGAAAAGAAGCCAAAAACCAAAGTTCTTTACGTTTCCTGTGAAGATTTTACCAACGATTACATTGATTCCGTCCAGTCCGGCAAAGCCAAAGACTTCAAAAATCGCTACCGAAGCATTGATCTGCTTTTAATCGACGATATTCAGTTTTTAGCCGGTAAGGAGGGGACACAGGAAGAGTTTTTCCACACCTTTAATCACCTTCACCAGAAAAATAAGCGGGTAGTGCTGACATCCGACCGGGCGCCTAAGGATATTAAAAGCCTAGAAAAACGCTTGCAAACACGGTTTGAGTGGGGCATGGTGGCTGATATTCAAATACCTGATTTTGAGACCAGATGCGCCATCCTGCAATCAAAGTGCGCCGAGCGAGACAAAGTGCTCGAGGAAAGTGTTATAAACTTCATCGCTGAAAATATTGAGTCAAACATTCGGGAGCTCGAGGGCGCATTAACAAAATTATTCGCTTATTGTGATTTGGCTGGAGAGACACCCTCACTGGCTGTAGCGGAAAAAATACTTTTGGAAATTATTTCCAAAAGTCAGCGCCGACAGGCTGTATCAGCCGAGAAAGTACTTAAATCGGTTCAGAAATTTTATCACATTCCTATTGAAGATTTAGTAAGTAAAAAAAGAAATAGAGAGATTATCAGGCCGCGCCATGTAGCAATGTATATATTATATAAAGTGGTTGGTATGTCATATCCAGAAATCGGCCGTGAGTTAGGTGGAAAAGACCATTCAACAATTATGCATGGATCAAAAGCAATTGAAAAAGAAGTGGTAATATCAAAACAGCTTAAGGATGAAATTGAACTTTTAAAAGAGAGTATCTTTGAATAAATCAACCTAGATTTAGGGATTGTCCACAGGTTGGGTTTATAATATTATTCATTTAACATAATTAATAATCTTGATAATAAGGGCTGTGGATAATGTGGAAAAGAAGAATAATTCAGACCAGAATTGATAAAAACACTTGAAGTGGAGTGAATATATTGTTGATAAAACAAGGGATAGGGCTGGTGATAACTTTCTATCCTGTGGATAACTTCCAGTGAATTATTCACAGCCCGGAAACATGTGAATAACTTTTAAAAGTTATTCACAGCCCAAAAATATCAATAACAAAAAAACTGCTCTGATAAACAGGAAACAGAGCAAAATATATACTAAAGTTATTCACAGGCATGTAAATAAACTGTGGATAAATAGGGTGAAAAATTGAAATAAAATTGAAAAACATAGACCAAAAACCAAAGCAAACATTATTACGTCATAACAAAGGAGCAATATGAAAATTTCTTGTACCCAAGAAAAGCTAAATAGAGGCGTATCGATAGTTTCTAGAATTGTTGGTAACCGGACAACACTTCCTGTCTTATCCAACGTCTATCTCGAAGCAAAAGATGGTGAATTGAAGTTGTCAGCCACCGACCTGGAAATAGGTGTAACGACGAAAGTAGGAGCCAAGGTAGATTCCGAAGGGGCGACAACGGTTCCCGCCCGTTTGATCTCGGAATTTATAGCCGCCAATAATGATGAGAATATCGAGCTGGAATCAAGCGATCTAACGCTTCATCTCAAAAGCGCCAGGTACGAAGCCAACATTAAAGGTATCGACCCGGCGGAGTTTCCGCAGATTCCTGACATTGCAAAGGACTCATTGATCGAAATGACTACTAGCGACCTAACCAGGGCCATATCTGAGGTCATTATTGCTTGCGCCACGGATGATACTAGGCCAGTTTTGTCCGGAATTTATTTCAAATTTTCTAAAGATTCATTGCATCTTGTTGCGACTGATAGTTATCGTTTGGCTGAGAAGAAAATCGAGGCACCTGGCGTTGATGTTGAGAAAGAATTTATTGTTCCGGTGCGGACAATGCAAGAGGTTTTACGGATTGCCGGCAGCGTTGAGTCAGCAAAAAAGATAGCCATCTCGGCGACGGAAAATCAAGTGTCTTTTGCTATTGGTGGCAGCCAAATTGTTTCTCGCTTGATTGAGGGTGCGTTTCCAAACTATAAGCAGATTATACCCACCTCATTCCGCTCTAAGGCTGATCTGGAGCTGGGGGAGTTGATATCGGCGGTAAAAATGGCGGCATTGTTTGCTCGCCAAGGCGCTAATAATATCAAAATTAAATTTGCGCCGGCTGGTTTGGTAATTACCAGCGTTGCTGATCAGATAGGTGATAATATCTCTCATGTCCCGGCGCAGGTTACAGGCGACGAGGTGGAAATTGCTTTCAACGCCAAATATGTTCTTGATATTTTGCAGGTGCTGACTGACAAAAAAGTCCTCTTTGAGGTTAACGACAAGGCCTCGCCTGGCGTCATTAAGTCAGAAAAATCAAAGGATTATGTTTATATAATAATGCCGTTGAGGGTAGAAGAGTAAATCCCAAACTCAAAGCTCAAATGTCAAATGAAGCTCAAAATCTAAATTATTTAAACATTTGTCATTTGGATTTCAATTGGCATTGGGATTTTGGATTTTGAGCTTATGCTAAAGCATCTATCTCTAACTAACTACAGAAATCACTCGAAGTTTGAGCTCGAACTATCAGAGATCACGGTTCTGATTGGCAAAAACGGAGCAGGAAAGACCAATGTCCTGGAGTCAATCGAGCTGTTGTCATCTTGCCGGTCTTTTCGTGGCGACAACAGGCTGGATTTAATTAAGTTTGGTGCCGACTTTACTCGTGTTGTCGGCGATGATTTAGAGGTTTTTGTCCAACGAATACCACGATTATCATTTCAAGTCAAAGAGCGGGGGATTAAGCGCAAGGTGGCAGATTTTGTCGGGCTTTTGCCATCGGTCATTTTTACGCCCGAGACGCTACAGATTATTACCGGTGAGCCAAAGGAGCGCCGGCGTTTTTTAGATATTGTCATCTCACAGAAAGATCATAAATACCTGCGAGCGCTGCAGGATTACAAGAAGGTTTTGACTCAGCGAAACAATTTGCTTAAACTCATATCGGAGGGCCGATCTAGTGAGGGTGAACTCGATTTCTGGGATCAGGAACTGGTGGTAGCGGCAAAAATCATCACCGAGGGTCGCAAAGAGGCAATAAACAGCTTTTCTCGGGAGGTCAGCCAATTTTATCAGACAATTTCCGGCCAGAAAAAATCTCAAGTTGAAATTATTTATCATGCCAAAGCGGAGGGCGATTTTGCGGCAAAACTTTTGGCAAAAAGGGGGATTGATGTTGCCGTTGGACTAACCACATCAGGCCCGCACCGCGATGACCTGCAATTCAAACTAAACACTCTGGAAGCGGAGAAATATGCCTCGAGAGGGGAGATAAGAAGCATTGTTTTGGCACTAAAGATGGCCGAGTTAAAATACTTGGAAAATGACATTAAACCAATACTGCTTTTGGATGATATTTTCTCCGAATTTGATACCGTGCGGAGGGCGCATTTGTACGATCTAATCAAAAATTATCAGTCAGTGATAACCACCACCGACCGCAATCATCTCTCCCCCGAACTCTTGACAAAAGCGAGCGTGATCGAAGTCACTTGAGTCAAAAGTCTGTAAAGTCCATAAAGTCTGTAAAGTACCATGAATAATCTAATTTAGCGAAGTCCCGCACCGAACTTGTTCTGGTGCTGGGACACGGTTATAGAAATCAAATAACCGCGTCAAGAATGGATGCCTAATATCCGAATGACTAATGACGAATAAAAAAGCGCGGCGGGAGTAACCCGCCGCACAGGTGTTATTCACCATTCATGAACTTGACAAACCCATGTCTGGCAAGTGTTGTCATCTGCTCTGGGAAGCCTGAAAGCTTGTGACAAAAGTGCAACAGTAGTGCATACAGACCCCATAACACCAACAACGAAACTGCTAGCCCCAGACACACAAAAGCCAGATTGAAGCCGAGCAAGGCGGTCAGTATCGGCAAGACGAAAACAATCCAGCTCGTGTTCAAAGCGAACACAACATCGTTTGATGCGAACGTTGTGCCCGTAATGAGGCTGACACCCACAGCCATAACCAAGGACTCCCCCCACCCAACGTTTAGGTGGCATAGATCAAGGAAACCGATTTCATACCCCAGCCACCAGTAGAGAATCCAGGAAAAAGCTACGAAAACCATCCAGCTGAACGCAGTACAGCGATATCCGCTTCTTGACTTGGCATCCCGCCCGGATGAAAACAACATCGCGACGATGACAGTGGTCAGACTGAATGCTATCCAATACTCCGTGCCCACATGTATCACCCTTTCTTTTTGTTCGAACTAAATATTGTAATCCAAGTGTGTGAAAATGTCAATACTTATCGCCATATATATTTGACAAATCTCAAAAATAAGCGTAAAATAGGGTTTAAATGTTGGCGGTAGAGACCGACACTTTATTAAATTATAGATTAAAAATCAAATATAAAAGATTAAAAATATGGAAGAAATACCAATTAATATTACGACCAAAAAACCGATCAGCCCGCTTATTGGACTGGGTTTTACTGAAAAACAGGAGAAAATTTATCAATCTCTTTTACAGTTGGGAAAGGGGACGGTACTGCAAATATCGAGATTGGCAGGGACTAAAAGACCAACGACCTACGATACTCTCGCCGAGTTTATAACAATAGGGCTGGCTTCAGAGATTTATGAAGGAAAAAAACATTACTTTCTGGCAGAGAATCCGGATAGGCTTGAGGATATGCTGCGTGAGCACCAGCGAGGGTTGGAAGAAGCTTTGCCCTACCTGCGGTCAATTTACAATGCCGGCGGTGAAAAACCGAATGTCGCTTATTTTCCGGGGCTAGATGGTATCGAACACGTCTGCAAAGATATACTAAAAATGCCTGAAGGATCGGAGGTACTCGGGTTTGTGACCGCAAAGGAGCTCGCTCATCCGAAAATGCTTTTTTTCTTTGATTGGTATGTGCGCGAACGAGTAAAACGCAGCATTAAATTTCGCGGCATATATAATTCTTCTGTCAAAATGAAGGAGATGCTGGAAAATTCAGATGAAGAGCTGAGAGAGTACCGATTGATATCGCCGGAGGAATTTCCTTTCACTGACGAGATCAATATCTATGGAAATAAGGTGGCGATAATGAGCTATGGCCAGCGGCCGTTTGGGGTGATAATCGAATCAAAATCGGTCGCCGATACACAGCGGTCGATATTCAATTTGGCTTGGAGAGGATTGTCGCCAGCTTGACCTTTGAGCGTGGAAATGCTAAAATGATAGTGTATTTAATATCTCACTGCCTTGCCAATAGCACTCTGCGGAGAACACTCCCGGTTCAAGTTTCAACCGAATTGTGTTGGTTTTTCTCACTATTATTGCTAATAATATTGAGAAATATCCGCACAACGCCCAGGGAGGCAGGAGATGAAAAGAAGGATTAGTCCAGCAATTGTCGTAGTCGCTATTGTCGTCCTCGGGTTTGCAGTCATCAGCCTTTTGGTCAACGCCGGTGTTTTGCCACTCAAGTAGCCGCTCACCTGTTCCCGCATCGACTCTGGTGCGGGATTTTTTATCACGGCCCTCCAGAGGCGGGCAGGCGAAGAATCGTCGGAATTCCTACCGCAGTAGTACAGCAAAGCTGACTACACGGCAGGCTAAATTATCTTCCGATAGGTGACCCTGTGGGCGAATAACTATCACGCCCCGACGCTTCGGTCGGGACTCCGACATTCGTCTGAACGAATCGTCGGAGAAAGTACGAATGGGCTATTGACAAATCTTTTTGGTTTGATACGATGGAATCACTAAATCGCTTCGCGAGGTCTTCGGACATTTGCGAAGCTTTTTGTTTTCAGTTACCATTTATACATGGACAACAAAGTACTAATTTTAATTGATGGAAGTAATTTCTACTTCAAATTGAAAGATCTCAAGATTGAAAGAACTTTGAATTTCAATTTTTGTAAATTTGCCGATTTTTTAGCCAATAAACAAACAATAATTGATAGAAGATATTATATCGGTAGAATCCGCCAAGATGGCACTAAAAAGACAGCGGAACTTTTCAAAAACCAGCAGAAATTGATATCGCATCTACAAAAGAACAAATTTAGATACTGTTTTGGATATTTAATGAAATCCGATGGTGTTTATCATGAAAAGGGAGTTGATGTTCAAATGGCGGTGGACATTGTATCGTCGGCTTATGAAAAACACTGTCAACGGATTATTTTGGTTTCGTCTGATACTGATTTAGCCCTAGCAATCAAAAAAGCCCGGAGCAAGGGCATGATTATTGAATATATTGGTTTTTCTCATAATCCAAGTGTCGCAATGGTTTCATTTTGTTCCGATTCACGGCTATTAACTAAAGACGAGATTGCTAAATTTATTGAAAAACATAAGTGAACTAGATATGGATAAAGTTTCAAAAATATTGCTGCCGGTGATGGTTAAGAAGGGACTTGGAGGAGCGGCTGTAAGCGCTCAAATTTGCTTTTATGCCGACGAATGGGGAAAGGATAGGTTTGATGCAATTTCCTACACCAAGGGCGTTCTTAAACTTTCGGTGCGTGATTCAATTGATGCCGGCGAGGTGCAAATGGACTCGGAGAAAATTATTGATTTTGTGAACAAGAAAATTGGGCGGCAAATAGTCAAAAGGATAAGAATAGTAAACTCGAATTAGTCAAATGGTTCGACTCCGCTCACCACAAGTAGATCTAATTGATCTAATTTGCTAGGCGCGCTTGACATTTTAGCGCGCCTATGATATAATGAGGCGTTCATGGGATAAGCGTTATGCTCCCATTGAAAGCAGTGTTGTACAACCTATGTTTAGGGAGGTGGCGCAGATGCGTGCCATCGCCACCTTGTTGATTCTAGTCGTGTTGATTTCCGTTTCCGTCCCGGCACAAGCCGGCGGCAAGGACTGGTTGGGAGTTGGCCTTGCCGGCCTCATACTACTGCTCGGAGGTGGCAACAACGACAATGCCGCCTGCGTCCGGCAGCAACCCATCCAGCCGGAGGCGGTCGCAGTCGTAATGCGGCCCACGGGCAGTCTTGGGGATGTGGTGATCCGTGACTGTAGCGGACCAGATTCCGCGCAGTTCGCGGTCACTGATATCCTCACTAAGACCGGCTGGCGGATCATCAACGACAGCGACCGCGAAGCCGGTGAGCAGGAGCGCCAGCGCTACGGAACGGCTGGCTCCTCGGCACGGGTGACTCATTACGCCCATATCACCACCCAGTTCCATGATGGCCGGTTGGCCCGGCGCTGGAACCGCAATGGAGGCAGTTCGACGGAGGAAGATGTGCGCGAGATCATTTGTGTCGTTGATCTCAACATCACCGAGATCTCCGGCGCGACCGTTGCGACAGCGCGAGGAATCGGTTCCAGCTGGAGCCAGTTCTCTAACTGGAGCTGGAGCGGCCGCCACTGGGGTTATTCTCAAGAAACCTTCACCCCGCAGCAGCCCGACGTCGCCTTTTGGGCGGCGCTGATCCGGGCCTGCAACCAGGTTTCCGGTCAGCGCGCAGGCCAAGCCGCGCAGGCGACAGCCACGCCGCAAGTCAAGCCCTGCATCGCCGAGATACGTGATGGTTTCATCTACATCAATCTTGGCTCCGCGCAGGGAGTCCAGGAAGGTGATCGCTTCGACGTTATGGGGGGCGAACCGATCAAGGATCCCAACACCGGAGAAGTCCTCGGCGCGCTGGCCAAGTGCCAGATCCGTGTTGATCGGGTGCTCGGTGACAGGTTGTCGCGCTGCGACCTGGTTGTGGACGACTACCCCGGCCGGCTCTGTAAGGCCGGTGACCCGATTGCCCCCGTCAAGTAGGGGGAAGATCAAGGAGAACATGAGAGGCCGCCCCAACGGGGCGGCCTCTTTCAATTTCTTAGACTTTATAAACTTTTGGCTTTCGACTTTATGGACTAATATCCGATATGCGTATAAGCGGTTGTTTGCGGGTTCTTCCACATCCCGGCGCGGGTACCTTCGCACGAGCCGCCAATGGAAGCGCAAATTACATCATTAATCTTATATTGCCAGTAGTCAGCGTCTTCCTGCCTGCCAACCATAATTTGGGCCGGAATATAGTTGTCGTCACCCAATCTCTCGGGCAACATCAAAGCATCGCCGGCGATGATTCTGGCTTTGTATCTGGCCGCCCCAATGTAGCCGTTTTTCCGGCTATTGGCATTTGTAGCTTCAAATTCACCGAGACTACCGTTATCGTAAACCGAAGGATCAGGGGGCGATTCTATTCGTGGATAATAACCGTCGGCGGTACACCAAACTTCGGATTTATAAACACCGAAGAGATTTACGATAATAAACATGGCAATGGTAATCCACGGTATTGCCCCAGTCATCAAATAGGAGACCGCCATGCCGACAACCATGCCGCCGGTTCCCGGCACCAGTCCGAGAGCGGTTTCAACGGCGGCTATTTGTTTAGCGAAGACGGTGGTGATGATGAAAGTAATCAACTCCGCTTTAATTTGGACCACATTAGCCTTTGCCGCAGCGATTTTTGTCGCGTCACCAGTTGCGATTGCCTTGGCTAGCCCGACTCTGGCGGCAACTAATCCGCGGTACATTGTATAGGCGGTGTAAACAGTGCCTTGGGGCAACCCAAGGGCTTTATCGGCCCAAGCGGTTATTTTGGCTGTCGCCCAATCACTGATGATGGTAGTTATGCTTGGGATTTTAATATTGGTGCCGGCCAGATTATAATAACCGTCGGTGCCCATGAAGTTGCCGGTTTTAAAGCCATAAAATAGAGCGGTGAATGTTCCCTGTGGCAAATCAAAGCCCAAGAAGCCGGAAAATTTACTTGTCAGCCAGCCGTCGAGAATTGCCATGTTGCCATTTTGGACAAAAGCGTCAAGATCAAACGTTGCCGGGTTGTCAAAGAATCTTATTGCTTCAGTTAATATTGGCAACATATTAACAATCTCGCCAACGCTGATGCCGCCAATTTCGATTGAGTCGAGATTCAAAGCGTTGCTTGCATAGAGCAAGAGCATCATAGTTCGTTGTTTGCCAGTGCCGGTGAACATCGTTCTTGTAAATCCAACCGGAATGTTCTGATCGAGTCGATAGAGCTGGGCATCGGCCATCCGCCAGAGCAGGTTGTTGCGGGTGTCATTGCGGGCTTGGCTACGGGCGTGCTCTTGAATAGCAGCTAGGGATTGGCTGGCATCGGGACTCCCGGCAACCTGTTCCATCGTTCCCGAGGGGGCTATACCGGCTGGCAAATGATCTGGAGACTGCATGAAGGATCCGGAATTTTCATAAAAGGAGTAATCGGAACCGGGGACAGATGGGTCAACACAACTGGCTGTTGACTCTCCCGGCCAACACTGGCCACCATAGACCGGATTCGTACCGTTTGTCATCTCGGACTGGTCAGTTGTAACTGGAGGAGCATAAGTTTCTCCTTGCGACCAGTTATAGGCAAAATTATCAGTTGCGGTGTTGACATATTGCTGTTCCAGCACCGGGTCGCCCATAAAGGCGTAGTAGACATCTTCAAATGAAACGCGAAAGTATTCCGGTACGAAATTATCACTATCTTCATAGAGGTGCAAGGCTTGCAATGCCATGATGCTGGCGGAGATGGCCAAAATTCGCAGATCGCCATGAATCAGCATGTTGGCGCTTTCGCGAATTAGCGTCTGTGTGTCGGGAAAGCCGGCGTAAGGGCCGGAGCCGGGTGGAGGGGCGAAAATGATACCAATCTTGTTCAAATAATTCCCGATCAATTGCCCAGCGATATTTTCGGCAACGATTTGCCAACGGTTTTCAATTGAAAAACCGTGCCAGACGTTGTCATTAGAATCATTACTCAAGCAATTCTGTGGGTCAGTATCGCAATTTTTGTAGCTTGGACGGCCCTGGCTGTCAAGGCCTCTCCAGACGGCAAAAGCCGAAGTGAATGAGGCGTCGCCCGACGGGTTACCATTTTCATCAACAAGTCCGAGCGTGTTGTCCAACCGCCTTAGAGCCCCGGAGATCAGCTGGTAAGCCGCTTGTTGCGGATCCGTAATGATAGCGGCAATTGTACCCGGCGGCAGACCGAGCATCGTGTCGAATTTAGTCCCCAGTATCATCTGCAAGTTGTCAAACAATGCTGCTCGATCACATTGACTGGAATCAGGATCAGCACAGGCTTTTATCATATTCATCGTATCCTGGAAGCGCGTAACTAGTGCTACGCCCTGAACCATGAGGTTGGCAAAGTCGCCAAGTCCGAGCGCGGTAAGGATGTTTCCGGCGCTCATCAAGAGAACATTATTAGCGGCTTCGCGGCGGTAATCATCAGGCGTGATTCCGCCGGATAACATCTGTTTAGTTTTTCCCGAGCTGACTCCGACCATCGAATCAATTTGGGCAACTCTTTGCTGAAAATTATACAGCTGATAGTTTTCCGGACTGGAGTTCGGATCGGCAACCGGATTCCAAATATCTGAGCGTTTGATGAAATTTCTGACGGCGCCATCAACAGAACTCATGGCGGTTGAGATCATTTGCGGAGTTGCCGTTGGAATGAAATCCGGCTGATTGAAAACATTGTCAATTCCGGCGATTTGTTCGCCGTAAGGCAGTGACGCTAGATAATTTCCTCCACTTGTGCCCAGCAAATCAGTAGTGATGCTTGTCGGCGCGATAATATTTGCCGGCAGACCAAAGACATCAGCAAACTTTGCCGCTCCCAGATTGGTAATCAGCTCATCAACGCTACTGCCGCGGAAGCTCATCGCCGGCAGGCCTAAGGCCTGCTCGATTTTGGCGCCGCCGATATTTTCATAAATGTTTCCCGAAAGCGACACCGAGCCGACGCCTAAAACCGAACCCAAGATATTGCCGCCGATTTTAGCCAAAGAGCAGTTTTTCAGTATCGTGTTTGGCGCCTCAATAATTGCCATGACAAGATTTGGCGAGATATTAAAGTGCTCTTCAAGGAATCGGCCGCCGATTCTGTAAGCGACCTGCAAACTGTTGCCGTTTAAGATGTCAAAAATATCGGTAGCATCAATTCGAAGTCCGGCAAAAGTCATAGTTAAACTCCCGAGCAAGGCTGAAACAATCCGTCTTTCGGCAGTTTTGCGGCCGACCAGTTCAAGGTAGAAATTAATTGGTTTGGCGTTTTCCTGTCTCTGGGTAATCTCGTTGCGAGTGAAGATGCCTCTGACGGTGTCAAGCGGAATTCCCTGCGAGTCGGCCATTGCTATGAGATCGGTGTCGGGAAACGCCTCCGCCGCTTGCTGATTGGCGGCAAAGTTTTTTAGTCTGTCTTTAGCTGAATCAACGGCGGGTTGGCTGGTTGTACCGCTGCCGCCGGATACGACGCCGATTGCTAAAGCTTCAACAAAATCAATTTTATTATTATCCGGAACGGTTTTGACGTAATTTCTGGCGTCGGCCAAACTCGGGAATGAATGCGTGCCATTTCTATCGTTGTATATGTAAGAACTGTCTTGAATAAAGCGGCTGGAAAACGTTTTTGTTGTCGGGTCATAACTGAAGGTGATCGGGCATTGGTCAGCCAAATTGTCGCCGGAATTTGCCGCTGGCTTGTCGGCAAAGGGATTGTGAGCGTTAAAGGAGATTTCCGAAGCAAAATTCGCCTGCATCGCCTGCTCAATTGATTCTTTGCCGGTTTTGACCCTGACAAATTTTTGAATCACTTGTTCCGGCAATCCAAAGGCGCCAGCCAGCATCATAATGTCGCTATTTCCCAGGGTATCGACGTTGACCGGAGAGCCGTTTAGAAAATTGGCTGTCGTACCCTGATTAATACCAAGCTTGCCGTCGATAGTATTTGAGGCTAAAACAACAGAAGAAATTGAGGAGATTTGCTGGCGCTCAACAGTCGAAAATTCTCCCGGCAGTCCCAAGGCGCGCATAATTCTGGCGCCGGCTTCAGCATCGGAGACTCCAAACGAGCGGGCGACATGAACTTTAACATCAGTTAAAGTGGCGTTGGCTGCCGGATTATCGCCCTGAAAGAAGAACGGCGGCATGGCAAAGGTTTCCTCAAGTTGTGCCTGACCGATTGCCCGGAAAAATGCGCTCTTTAAGTCATTTACATCTTTTGAGGGACTGTCAAGGTATTTGGCAAAGTAGAGAATTCCGTTTGTCGGCAGATTAAGCGACTCCTCGATCATATTCGAGCCGATTGAGATCAGGAAGTCTTTTGGCGACAGCCGGCCGGCGAGCATCAGGGCCAGGGTTGCGACATTGATTTGGACGCCGCCACCGAGACCGGAACTGCCGACGCTAATGCTGCCCAACCGCAATGATGAGATTTCCGGCTGGTCCTCGCCCGAAAGAATTTCGTCAACAGAGTGAATTATGGTTGTAATATCAGACAAAGTCGCGTTCGCCCTGGCAAGGAGTGACTGATCGCCATTTCTTTGCGCTGTTTCAATCGCCGATAAAACTCGGTCGGCGATTACTGGGATGTCCCGAATTGTCACCATTGCGTTAGCGATATTTGTCAAGCTTAAGCCAGCGGTATCAATGGCAGCGATTCTGCCATTGATCGTATCGGCCGAAGAGTTCACCTGATTAATAATTGCTTGCAGTTCCGGATTGCCACTATTGGCTCCATTCCAGTCATTTTTGATCTTTCTCGACAAATCGCGAATAGTCTCAATCCTGGTGCGGTAAAATTGGACATCGGATAAAAAGTTGGTGATTTCCGGGTGGTCGGCAAGAAATTGGGTCCTAATGCGCTCGGCCGTCGTTGAATTTAGCAGGGCATTGTAGAGTGTCCGCTCGCCCAGACCTCTAAATACCGCTTCCGGAGTAGTGTTATAACAACCGAACAACCGAGCCAGATCGCCGCGCCGAAGGCCAAATGTCGCCATAATCTGGTCTTCAGGTATAGTGACGATTATTGTTTCTCCGGCCGTTCCTCCGGGTTTAGGAATAGTCATTTGAATCGCTGTTGGAACGGCGCAATTTTGCTGGCTTGAAAGTGAGTTAGTTAAAAGCCACTGGCTGATTGCCGTTCTGGTTTCACTATTAGGAGTCATAGCGGCGGCAATAGTCTCAATGCCGATGGCTTTATAAATATCATTAAACGATGCCGGCGGAGCATTTCCTTCCTGCGGCGTCAAGTTTCCCGACATAATCCAGTTAAATCGTGCCTTCGCCAGTGATGTCGAGCCGGAAAGAGTAGAGGAGTTTTGACCGCCGCTCATTCCCTCGCTTCCGGTGCTGGTGTCGACATTTAATCGCAATGCGTTGGCGCTGGAGGTAGTGTAGTTGTAAATATAGGCATTGTCGGCCAGAACTTTGCCGCCAACCAGCAGCGCGTAGGGGTCAGGCAATAGATCGCCGGCTTTGTAGCGTCCAGAGTAATTTTCGTTGATATCAAGACCGAGTATTTCGTCAACTTCGGAGGGATTTGTAAATATCAGATCGATTTTCCGCTCGCCGGCAAGCCCTTTTAATTTTTGAAAGGTTGTATCACTTTGAAATGTCCCCGGAGACAGTCTGATTTCCCGGTCAATAATTCTTCGACCGATTGCCAGTTTCAGCTGTTCGGCACTCATGCCCGGCGTTATCGTTCCTGTCGGCACATCAAGCTGACGCTCGACAAAACGGAGGCCGACATTTTGCAAAATCTCGTCAAGATTATTTCCTCGGATTGAGCCATATGCAATGTTTAATTTCTTTTCAAAAACAGCCTCTCCAACCTTGGCTTTCAGATCATTAAAGTCAGTCAGATCGGCTTCAATAAACGGCGCTCTCGGCAGTTCGAGCTTGTCGGCCAATATCATCCCGCCGATTTTTTTAACCGTGTCGGAGAGAGAGTATCCGCGGAGAGAATTTGACGGAGAATTAAGAATTTCCGCCAAAAGCGATTCACCGATCAGACTAACAATATCGCTAAACGTGGCATCGGAGAGGTCTTCCTCGGAATCCGAATCAATTCCCAGCTCATCAAGCATATCAAGATATTGGCCGCTGGCGATCTGGCGCAAGTTCATTTGGAGCGAGGAGTAATCGGTCGGAGGCGAGCGGTCGTAGCCTTCGGTCGTCTGCCAGGCGATCTTGATCGGAGTTGGAGGAAGGGCTTTTTTCTTATCTCCGCCGATTCTTTTCTTACCGATCAGCGTACACTTCATATTATCAATTTCGGAAACGTCTATCGCTTGACCTCGGCTGTGAGCGGAGATATTTTGCTCGTCTTCGGTGTCGGAAAATATCAGCTCGCCTTCACTCCGGCCGGCGGCATTAACAACCTCGGCCTGAACGTCGGAGGCGGCGAACTCCCGATTGCCATCGAGAGTATCACGATCGGCGACAGAGACATCAGCCACGGTATTTAGTTGGTTCCGGCGATCTTGCGCCATTTGTTGATAAGTCGCATCTGATTCGCGGCTGAAAACTCTGGCATCGCGATTGTAGCCGTTTCTCAACCGGTAGATTTTAATTCTCTCATGACCCGAGCCGCCCTGATCCTTCGGCGTGACCAAGTTTACCAGGAGCGCTATGACTCGACGATCAATAATTACTTTATTTTGAGCGTAATCAATAATCGCATCAGCCGACTGTTGGTCGTAGGCCAGCATGTCGGCGGCTGCTGTCTCGTCAAGGCCGGCGATACAGGCAAAATTAGCCAGATCGTATTTTAGGCGGCTGACGATGTCTTTGCGCGAGGCCTCCTGGGCTTGTTCTATCAACAATTTCCAATCGGCCGGCCGGTCAAGCCGGAGGTTAGTAATCGCCTCGATGGATTTGCCAGTCGCCGTTGCCAGCGCGTCGTCGTGATTGGCGAAGTCGGGAACAACATTACCAAGACAGTACAAAATTCTCAAATCCTGCAAGTCAGAGGAGTTAAAGACCAGTCGCGGAGTATTGGTTAGGTTGGATATTTTGCTAATTTCGTCATCGGCTGATGCCAGCGTATTGGATCGGTCATAGCCATACAATTCCAGATTTTCGGCAGTTTTTTGAAAATTATCAATAATTCTGCCGGAGTCCTCGTCGGTATCTCCAGGATCGTCACTGTTGTCACTTTCCATTTGTACGGCAAACGTCTCACCCTCGGAAATATCTTCATCGGCTTTGGCTTGGAATGTTAAGACGTACGGTTGCAGAATTAACACGGCCAGAGTAATTATGATCAGTAAATTGCGAAATAATTTTTTCATTTTATTTTCTTGGCCAACCCAGTGGTATATATGGATCAATAGTTTGTTCTTCTCTTCCTATACCGACAGGGAATCCTTGATTTCCTGCTTCCGGCTTATCTATTTGAAAGTGGATATGTGGTTTTGAAGATTTGCCATTATGGCCAGACAAGCCAATTATTTGACCTTGTCTGACTATAGAACCTTCCTTTATTCCATATGCGCCAGCCGAATACTGTTTTAGATGATGGATTTCCCAGTAATAACCCTTCCATTGATTATCGGCGATAACCTTACCGATAATCACATTTCCAAAACCGCCGTTGCACTTGTTAAGCCAGCCTGCATCGATTTTGTCTCTGCAAGATTTTTCATCTAAATGGACTATTTCGCTATCGGCCGGAGCCCGAAAAACGGTACCGACCGGAATGCCGCGATCGATGCCTCTGTGGGTTCTTCGCAGCGAATTATATTTATAATAATCAGAACCGCGCCCAGGATTGTTAGCGGAAAACCCGGACACAGGAAATATCATCCCTCCCGGACTTAGGGTAACTGACCAGGGTTTTACCGCTTCAAGCAACTTGTCGCGAATCTCCTTGGCTTTAACTGCGTCAGTTGTGGTGTAGGCGGCGATTAGTTTTAGAACTTCGTCGAGTTTGGCAATGGTTGGCCCGGTTCTTGAGTTGGAGGCGTATTTTGAATTGAGTTTATTTTTGAAACTGTTAATTTCACTGGTCAACTTATCTTTATTTTCCGCCAATAATTTCTGAAAATCTGCCGAATTTGACATCGCCAGCACAGTTTTAATTAACGGATGATCTTCAAGAATATCGGCGGCTTGGGTTGGTGTTGTGCCCAAACTGCGGTTTGGCCAGAGCGCAATTGCCGCTATGCCGAGTCCAATCAAAAGAATAATTATCAAAATTGCGCCTAGGACGTAGGGGTTTGAAAGTGCTGCGGCTGCCGCTTTTGAGGCTGCCTGTGCCACGGCTTTAGCGACTTGCTGGGCCGCTTTGACCGCCGCTTCTTTTATTGCATTTCCAGCGGCCTGCACACTGCTCTTTACTGCTTGTCCGGCCTTCGAGGCCCCTTGTTTGACTGCTTTGCCGCCACCCTCGGACACGACGCCCGGTTTTTTCGGCTGTACCGCCGGGCCGCCGGGCGGCTGCTTGTAAGCTTCGGGCGATTCTTTGATATATTTCGGCACCTCACCCGCCTCTAACTGCTCCTCGGGAGTTTGCTGAACTCTTTGTTCGCCCGTCAGTTTTTCGATATCTTGGCGATTTAATTCCGGTTTTTTCTCTTCCTCCTTTTCAGGTTCCTCTGATACCTCTTCTGCTTCTGATTCCTCGTCTTCCTCCGGTTCGGCGGCAATAATATCATCGGCGTCCTGCGGTTGCCCGACTTGGCGCTTACTAATATCGTCGGCGATTTTGCGCTCGTACTCTTCGCGACTCAATCGCCTATTCGGTTGTGGTCCCTCAATAGCCATTCCCCTCCGTTTTCTATTTTGTAACTCAAGCTTCGGCTTGTTGATAACAGACTAAAGTCTGGTCTCCATTTTTATAGCCCAAATTTCAGCTTGCTATTAACACGATAAATCGTGGGCTACGGGATCCGGAAATATTGGTCTAATTGGATGTCAATTTCACAAAGTATAGTTTTCCGTTTGAAACGAAAACCGCACCATTTTTGGTGTTATTCAGGATAATCTCAGTGATTTTGGATTGCTGGATACCCTTAAAATAGAAGTCAGAAATACTTCCAGACGTTAAATCCTTTAATAACAGTTTACTACTCTCTGCGGTTTGAAGCAAAAAAACCTTGTTCGGGTCGCTCCAGAGACGGATATTAGTTGCTTTGACCCCGACGCCGAGTGATTTTTTGTCACTGCCATCTATCTTCATCAGCGATAAATCCCGATGCATGGCATTGTTCGGATCAGTTGAAAAGGTTGAATAGATTATTTTCTTACTATCGGCTGAAAAAATCGCTTCTTTCTGGTTGCCGGCATCACCGACTAGTTTGACTTCCTTGGTATAAATATTCATCAGATAAATTTTGTTGCCGTTAAAATCGGAGTTTCGGGGGATTATTGCCAGCCAAGTCGAATCTGGCGAGAAGGCGATGTAGGGGTTTTCAATGCCCAAAGCCCTTAGATCAGCCGCCCGATAAATAGTTTGGTTAGTTTTATCGGAAAAAATCAGCGTCCTTTCACCGCCCGGCGGCATAAAGACATAAGCGATTCTGGAGTTATCCGGCGCCCAGGCGATGTCACCGACGTCGTTGCTAAAGTTGACTTCAGATTGGCTGACGAAATCATACTTTTTGAAATCAAAAAGGCTGACGCTTCGGCCCCGTCGCAGGAGTAAAAGCTCTTTGGTTGGCGACCAAAGAATGTTGTTAACGTTTTCGATCGGCTTGGCAGTAATTTTCTCTTTGACCCCAATCTGGACTTGGCCGTCAGCGGCGTAGGAGATTGCCGAACGATAGATTAATTTATCTGCTGGATCGCGATAAAATACCTCGTTGTCGGAAAGAGCGATATATTCGGCACTGCCGGCAATTTCAACCGGTATTGGAGCTTTATGCAGGCTGATTTTTTTCGAGTAATTTTTGCCACGGGTTAAAGTGGCTTCTTCTTTAAAGCCGACATAATCATCAACTTCGACTTTTACCGTATGCTTGCCGAGCTTAACAGAAGTCGTGGCCTTGCCGTCTTTAACTTTCAATGGCGCATTATCAACAGTGACGATGGCATTTTTCGGTTCAACATCAACTGA
>CAYHDN010000007.1:0-21710 GCA_964355425.1 uncultured Candidatus Saccharibacteria bacterium | reverse complement strand
CTCATCATACCTTATTGAGCGTAATTTGGCAATAATTTGAAAATGAGACACAGTTTAAAGTTTCTGTGGAATTGTTTGATAAAGTACAAGAACGATTAGCGATAATTCCAAAATCCCGTCCGGAAACTAAAGAATTTGATTTCACAAAGCTAATTTACTGCGGAGTTTGCGGTTTGGGAGTAACAGCCGAAGAAAAATTCAAACGACAGGATAACGGAGCTCTTCGTAGATATGTCTATTACCACTGCACCGGTGGCAAAGACAGGAACTGCAAACAACCATATATTCGTGAGGAAGAAGTCACTGAACAAATCTGCAATATTATGGATAAGATCGACCCAAATTCACTCAACACCCAAAAACATTTGTAAGAAGAAATATCCAGATATGAAAGATTCATGTCAAAAATCCTAAAACAAAAAATCAGCAAGGATCTAAACAACGAAGTAGATCTTCGCGACTATTCAAAATTCGTACTCCGAGAAGGTGCCAGAGAAGAAAAAAGAGAACTCGTAAACTGCTTGAAAATTAAGATGAGTTTGAAGGACAAGAATATTAGTATGATTAAATAATTTATTTTTGAATTTCTTTCTTCTTTTTCGGCAGGAAGTTATCTTTTGAAACAACCGATCTGCCTATTTCTTTTTCAAGCTCAACTCTAGCATTACCGGCAATTTTCCCACCTCTGTTCGCATCATTTTTGAGTTTTGGCACGCCTTGTGATTTTTCAATCCGATGAATTTCAGTAGTTGACCTTTCGCCGAGCATATTAAAAATCAATTCAAAATCGTCCATATGATCACGCAAATTTTGTCGTTTTAAACCTTTGAGTTTTTTGTATTGACTCGGTGTGACGCCAAAAGTCGCTTTGGAGATTTCTGCGGTCAATATTTCATAATCCCGCTGTTCTCTGGCGCCTCGTTTTTGCCATTCATCAGTCAGCTCTTCCCTGATAGTGATACCACGCATCCGTTTTTCTATCCAGTCTTCGTTGTATCCCTTGAGTTTGTAAAGTATTCGGGTTCTTTTTGTGGCTAGTTCGGGATCTTCAATTTCTTGTACTCTTTCATAGCCAACTTTTGCCAACCATCGTTTGAGCGGCTCAGCTTTGGGTGACGGAACTGATTGAACAATGCGAAACATTCCCTCTGTATTTGCACAATCAGTTTCGCGTAATTTCCCATCATCAGCAGGAAGTTTTAACTGTTCCCAAAATGGGAACGGTTGGGATATTTCCTTGTCTCTTACTTTCATTTTTGCCCAATATGTTTTTGGTTGAGGACTATCAGTAAGTGCACCAATTACATCTAAAACCGAAAACCACCACTCGTTTTTGTAGATTACTTTCCTGATTTTTTTCCCTTGGAAAAGGGCTATTTTTGTAGTTTCCATGGAACTCGTTTATTGTTAACTCTATGTTTAATAATAGCCAGAGAAACGCAATAATTCAATGTCAGGTACCGATCTTGGCTCAAAACAAAAAACGGTTTTTAGGCCGTTTTGTTTTCATCATTCATATTCAATTTAACTCGCACATTAACCGAACTTACCGCAAACTCTTCGAGTCTGAGCGACGAGGTCGCTAGACCTTAGAGTCGATGACTGATCACCAAGAACGGATAATGTTGGAGCGGAATACCGGATTCGAACCGGTGCCTTCACCTTGGAAGGGTGACATACTACCGCTATACTAATCCCGCAAACTGCTACGGAGGATGGAGAAAACTTGCATACGAGCCACTGTACTACACCCGCAAATACTATAAAATTATAACCTAAACCGGGCCATTTTTCAAGACCGGCTCCAGTTATTATAACTATTACTCATGTCACAATCAATTTTTTATTACTCAAATCCTGCAGAAACCAACAAAACAATTCCAATTATTTTGCGAGTTGGAATTTTTTTATGTTAATATTTAGAGTAATTGGTAAATACTAAATAACAAAATGAGAAATATGGCAGAAAAGAAAATTGCCGTTATTGTTCCAGCCTATAATGAAGAAAAAAAAGTGCGCCAAGTCATTAACGGCTTGCTCAAAGAACAACATTTAATTAACTTTACAATTATCGTTATTAATGATGGTTCGACCGACTTAACTGATGAGATATTAAACTCTTATAAAAATAAAATTATTCTTATCAGCTATAAAGAAAACCGCGGTAAAGGTTATGCTTTGCGGCGAGGATCGGATTTAGCCTATAAAGCCGGTTTTGACTTTATCATTTGGATTGACGGCGATGCCCAGCATAATCCGCCAGATATCCAGCGATTTATCAAGGCACTGACGCAAGGATACCAGTTGGTAATCCACCGGCGAATAATTGATTTCCAAGTCGTGCCGCAATCAAAAATCGGCAGATACATAGTTCGAACTTTTTTTAACCTTCTCTTCAGCAGTAAAATTTTTGATCATATCTCCGGATACCGAGCATTTGCGGCTGAAATTTATCCAAAAATCAGATGGCGAGCCAGTGATTATCGAGTCGAAATTGAGATGCTGGCTCGAGCAATAATTCATAAAATAAGTTATACTGAAATTAAGACTAGGACTCAAAAAAAACTTTACCGGGGAATCACTTATCGGGATGGAATTAAAATCCTTTACTGGATTGTTGTTTGTTTTATTAAGCGTAAATACATCTTAGAAACAATATGGAGCGGGAAGCGAAATTCAATTTCTTTAAGTTTGATTCGACCAACCTCTTAGTTTTTTTTGTCGCCATCGCTTTTGTGGTGACCTATATTGGGTATTTTCTTCCATTGCTGAAATATCCCAATCAACCGGCTAATCCTTGGCCGGAGGCCTATGAAGTGATACAGGAAAGAATAATTGTCGAAAAGAAAGTCCCGCCGTCGGCAACGCCGCAATTCGGTCAGATGGAAAGAAGTGATATGACTTATTTTCTCAACCAGCACTTATTGATGGTAAGTTTACAATTGCTTAATGGACTCACTCCGGAATTAAATGAGCGGTTTCTTGGATTTATTTATACATTTCTAATTTTCGTCAGCGCATCACTTTTCTTTGCTAAATTCCTACAGCCGATACAAAGTTTTACTGCTTCAATTTTTCTATTATTTATCCCCAGATTGGCGAATTATTATGTTAATGCCAATGGTGAATTTCTGGGTTTTTTGTTATTATTTCTCGCTTTATACTTTATTCTTGACTGGTATAAAACCAAAGAGTGGAAAAAATTGTTTCTCTCGGCGATAATAATCGGAATTCTGCCGATACTCTGCTTAATTACTTTTGGTGTCTTTTTTCTTTTTCTTTTTTCAAAATTTATCACCGATGCCCTGCTTGAAAAAGTTTTTGTTAAAAATTTAATTAGATTTTTCCGCTTAAGTTTATTTTTTCTAATCATTTCTGCTATTTTGGCAATAGTCCCGCTACTGCTAACTGGCGATATCAAAACCGGAGCGTCTTCAAGTATCGGCAGTTTGTACTCTAAAAGATCGGCGGCTGAGTTATACTATGAAAAAAAATATTATGACGAATTTGCGACTTATGGCAACTCTTTTATCGGTCTAAAACCATTGATTCGAGACATATATTTTATTACGCTTGACGGAACGGCCCTTGATTTCTTTATTGTTTTTTATTTGCTTACAGCTGTAATCGGAGTGCTCTTAGCGATAAAAAAACCAAAGAATTTTGACAATATTTTCCCTGTGGTTTTTGCCGTTGTGATGCTGCTTTTTGAAATTTTTCTCTACTCAAGATTTTTTAATCCCAGCATTTATAATTCGGCAGAGCGATTTTTACTTTATTTTTCTCTGCCGATTATTTTAGCTTCAACTTCAGGTATTGTTTGGCTTTTCGGCAAAAATCGTCTTTTGTATCTGATATTTTTTCTGACAATTGTTTTGTCCGGTCTGCCGATTTTTAAGTATGCGGCCTATTCAGCTAACAGTTATAACGCTCTTTATAGCCCAAGTTTCAGGGAGGCGATAGATTGGTTAAAACAAAATACACCGAGCGATACAATTATTTCTTCAAATGATTGGAGCAACGGCCAATTTTGGCTGGGTGCTGAAAGATTTTCTATTTCTGAAGGCGGAAAAGCTTCAGCTACCTATATGACCTACGAAAATATTTACGGAAAGCTGCAGGGCTCAAGGGAGATTTTTTCGGCCGAAACTACTTGCGAGCAATCTAGAGAAATAATTGCAAAGTATAATCTTTCTTATCTTTTAATTTGGTCGCGGCCAACCGCTTATTATATTTATCCCTACCTTCAATCAAAAAATAAATTGGAAAAATGCGGATTTGAAAAAGTTTTCGAACGGCACGAAATGATTTTGGACGAAAGATCCGGCGGCAAATTCAACGCCGACGCAATAATCTACCAAGCCAACTAAACTAACATTGCCCGGCAGCCCTGGCAGTGTTTTTTTTCGTTTTTAAAAAATTTTTTACGCTTAGCGGAGTTAAGAATATCGCCAATGGGGGATTTTGTTGCGTCGCTGATTTCCAAATGCGGCAAATTACAACAGGGAGTCGCCTGACCGTTGACATTGATATAGATTGAAAATCTCGGCTTTGGACAACGGTTTTTATACAATGTTTTTCCGCCAATTTTATAGCCTAAATTCTGCGGAAATTTGCCAAAATCATACGGGTACATTTTAACGGAAACCTTTTTTGTTTTGGCAAATTTCCGCAATTGATAAAATACTTTTTCTTCATCTTTAATATTCTTTTTTCCTGATACAATTTTCTCCTCCAAGCGACACAAATTTACCTCCATTATGCCATTTTCAGCGCAAAAATTAATAATGCTTTCCAGCTCTTTTTGCGATTGATTTATTAAAGTTATTTGGACTTTAGTTTTAGTTTGAGTTTTTAATTTTTGAAAATTCCCAATGTTTCTTATCGCCGTTTTTTTATTGTGGTCGGTAAGAATATTTTTGCTCACCGAATCGAGGGAAAAAGTCAGAAAATCAATTTTCGACTTTAAAATATTATTTAATACTTGCCCGCGAAGAAGCGAAGCATTTGTTGTCAAAGAAACTTTTTTACCATTTTTCTTTGCTTCAGAAATCATTTCGGCAATCCTTGGATGCGACAGCGGCTCGCCCCAACCGGTAAGATCAAGCCAATTTACCTTTTTCAGATTAAATAAAACCTTCCTATACAGCGAGAAATTCATCTGTTTTATCGGCAATTTTAAAATTTTGCGCGGGCAAAGCGGGCAATCAAAGTTGCAGATATTTGTTGATTCGATTTGGGCTTTAATTATCATCGAATGTTTTTAATAAAATTTAAAATTGAACTGGATAACTGATGAAAAATTGAAAAATTTTTTACTTTTTTAATTTGGCTAAATATTATCCTTGGTCGAAAATAAAATTTAAAATAGGCATAGCGATTTAATTTTTGCAATTCCCGAGCTGATAAATGCGGATAACTAACGGACCCTTTAAGCGGATCGCGAATATCACTGACAATCAATTTATTTTTTTCGGCAAATTTGGCAAACTCCGTACCGGCAAATGGCGTGGCAATCGAAAACATACAATAGTTCAGCGGCAACTTTAAAGTTTCAGTGATAGTCTCGTTGATAATTTTTTTATCTTCCAACTTTGAAGTTCCAAACATGATGTTTAATTTTGGCTCGATTTTGCAGCGATTGAGTAATTTAATTGATTTATAAATGTCACTTTTTTTCAGTTGTTTCCCAATATCATTAAGAATTTTTTGGTCAAAACTTTCAACACCCAAGTCAACATAGCGACAGCCGGCCTGCGCTAAAGACTTTACCAATTTCAGATTTAATAATTTGTCGCAACGAGCCAAAATTCCGAAATTGATTTTAAGTTTTTTTATTTCCGCCAAAAGTTGCAAAATCCTCCGTTCGCCAACAATGAACTGGTCATCAACAAAAGAAAACTCCCGGAAACCGTTGGCATAAAGTTCGGAAATTTCACTGACTATATTTTTTACTGACCGAACAATCACCGGTGGTTTACCCCTTTTCCCTCTCTTCCACTCCAGTTCTCTGGCCCAAGAAATTGAATTTGGAACACAAAAATAACAGCTGTGCGCGCATCCTCGACTGGTCATAACGTGGGCATTTTTTTTATAAGCCAGTTTGGGATTAAAATAGTCCTGTTTTGACAGCTCTCGGTCGGGAAAAAGAATTTTATCAAGGTTTAAAATCGGCCCAGCCGAGGAGTTGTTTATCACCTTGCCGCTTTTCAAGAAAGAGACACTTTTGGTTTTCGCCGGATTAAAAATTGCCGACAGCAAAATATCTTCAATTTCTCCCCGCAAGACAAAAATATTTTTAGAAGCTAGATAATTTTCCGGATTCATTGTCGGCGCCGGACCAAAAACAAAGACTCTTCTGTTTTTAATTCTCTTAATTAATTTCAGATCGGTTTCTATTGTTTGATACACGCTGTGGATAAGGTAAATTTCGGCATCGGGAATCATGGTGCGCTCAATATCATCAATAGCAAAAAACATCACTTGATATCCAGCTTTTTTTAAAATTGAACTGGCATAAGAAATCGCCAAATTTTCAGTCGGATAAACACTGTATGAACAGCCATAGATTCGTTCAACATTTTTCCCGTCGATTTTATCAATTGAAAGAAAAATAATTTTCATAGGTTTATAAATATTCCGACAAAAGCTCCTGCCGTCCAAGCCAGATTTCTAATAAAAATATAAAAAAAAGCCAGTGGCAAAAATTTTATTCCAGCCCTAGTTGACGCATAAACCAGAAAATTAAAATTGAGAATTATCAGAAAAAATAAAAAAACAACCGCAATATATATATTTAAAAAAAACATGACAATGGCGGCTAAAAATATAGCCGGCTGAATGGCTAAGTTTTTGTTGGAAATTTTATCATTTTCGACGGCTTTATTTGGCATTTTTTTTGCCAGCATCAGATGAAATTTAGCGATATTAAATTGCTGGAGAAAAATATTTTTAAAGGTTGCTTTGTTCAAATGAAAGCAATAAGTCTTATCAGTCAGATAAAATTTGCGATTGGCTGTTGTGACTAAGTAGGAAAGCTGGTGGTCATAGGCGTAAAGCAATTTTTCCGAAAGTCGGAGATTTTTAAATATTTCTGATTTTCCGGCCAAATTGCAGGACGAAAGATGACCCAGCCGGCCTTTTTTAATCCTTTCGTACCTTGATTCAATTTCCAAACCAACTAGATAACCCAAAGGCGTATTTTTTCTATAAGCCAAAATTGGCGCCCCAACCAGTTCGTGTAAGACGAGCTCTTTTTTAATTTCCGCCAGCCAATTTTTAGCCAAAAAAGCATCGGAGTCTATGATCGCAAGATATGCTGTGCCAACTTGCTTAAAAGCCAAATTCAGACTGGCTGCAGCGCCTTTGGGTATTTTTTTTTCTTTGACAACCAGCTCAATTTTTAATTTTTGGTATTGTTTTATGACCGAAACTGTCTGGTCAGTCGAGCGATCATCAATAATTAAAACTAGAAAATTATTCTCACTTTGTCGATATAAGCACTCCAGTGTCTTCGTTATATATGCACTTGAGTTATAAGTTGGTATAATAATTGTGAATAATTTCGACATTGTTTTTGATTACAAATTATTATGATAAAACCGTTTATTTATTTTCTTTTATTGGTTTCT
Source organism: uncultured Candidatus Saccharibacteria bacterium (assembly GCA_964355425.1). Taxonomy (GTDB): domain Bacteria; phylum Patescibacteriota; class UBA1384; order XYA2-FULL-43-10; family CAINNR01; genus CAYHDN01. The sequence goes on along the minus strand of CAYHDN010000007.1, from coordinate 14,079 downwards.
TTCGTTTTCGCTTTGGCGATGATTATCAAAGAGAATTTCCCCGCCCTCGATTTTAGTTTGTCCGGCAAAGAACTGGTTGTTAAAAAATTTGATTTGAATTCCGTAGTTTTGAATCAAGATGATGCTTTATCAGTTTCAACAGTCCTCTACAACAATAGCAAAAAGCCAAAAGAGATTAAAGCTGGAATTTATTTGATCAAATCGAGCAAAATTTACGATTCAGCAAATATGGATTACTTCAGCCCGAGCCAAGAGAGCAATATTTTCCCCGGCGATTCAGCCTACTTAGACTGGAAGTTGCCGCTAACTGTTGACCCGGGAAAATATAAAATGTTGTTTTGGATACATCAGATTGAAAATGGTGCCGAAACAGTGCTAAAGGACAGCTGGTATCCAAAAGAGATTTCAGTCGAGGAAAGTGCTTTGCCTCTTTCAAATAGAACTTTGCGCGGCGACATGTCAACAAAAAGTTCGCCAGCCTACATTAAGGATATTGAGATTTTTCCAATGCAACACCTTTCGTCTTCAGGAAAAATTAAGGCCAACTTCAAAGTTGCTAATAATTCACAAAATACTCTGAATGCCAAAGTTGGAATTTATTTATATCAAAAAGACAAAATTTACAACGGAATTAACATTGATTTTGCCAGTGAGGAGCAGAATAAAGCAGTTTACTCCAATACAGAACAGAAGTTTTCCTGGGAATTTGACCTCAAAGATTTGCCAACCGGAGATTATAATGTCTTGGCTTGGCTACACAAAATTGATGTCGACGGAAAAGAAATTTTTATCGAAGATCAAATATTGCCTTTAACATTAAAAAATGTCTTAAAGTGATGAAAAAAACAGCAATTTATCTTACTATCTTTATCTGGGTATTTTTCGCCCTGCTGACAATCGCTCCGGATGCTTTTATTAAAATTCCTCTCAATTTTACTTTTTTTGCAACACTGCTTTCAGCCATAATTATTTTGCTTTGTTTAATTGAACCGTTAAATGAAAAATGATTTCAGAAAAGATAAATATTTTTTTGGGGCAATTGTTCTGATCACTTTTTTGGCAGTTTTTATCCCGCTCTCAACAAAAATTGGTTTTTTGCAAACGTTGGCACTTTTTACAAGTTTTTTTTTACTAATGTTTTTGCCCGGCTATATTTGGAGTAAAGTTTTTTTTCCGAGAAAAATTAACCCGCTTTTACGCTTAGTCTTATCTGTCGCTCTTTCAGTTGTTTCTGTTCCTTTAGTTGAATTTTATTCAAACTTTTTACTGAAGATTCCGATAAATCGAATGTCGGTTATTGTTGAAATCTCTATTTTTTCCCTGCTTGGGCTGCTTGTATTTTTACTTGTTCGAAAAAATGTGAGGACAAATGGAAATTAGAAAAAAGATTTTCTTAATTATTTCTTTAATCTTCTCATTTTCTATAATCTCCGGGGTAAAAGCGGCGACCATGGTTCCATTGGAGCCAAAGAGCGGCACAATTAAGCTGATTCCCATTTCTGAAAGTATAATTATAATGGAAAAGGGCTTGACAAAAGAGATTGTCGCTAAAGTTGTCGATCTGTCTGGCAACGCGGTTCCAAATCAGAAAGTCTTGATTAATATTACAAAAGCCGGGAAAAAAATTTCTTCAACCGAGCTGATTTCCGATGACCAAGGATTGATAAAATATAAAATTGTTGGTTGGCTACCGGGCATTTATCAAATAAGCTCATCATTGGTATCAGGCAATACAATATTTTTCCAAATATCTGTCTTTGCAATCTACCAAATTATAATACTTTTTTTGATATTGACCGGAGCGGCCTTTCTTTTATTCTGGTTTTTCGTTTTGTCGAAAAAACGCCATCGTTTTTTGGATTTAGACGGGCAACCAATTGCAAATCTCAAAATAAAGATCGAAAATATAAAATCTAAAACAGAAACTTTGATCGCTTCTGACAAGTCGGGATATTTCTTTTTTGACTTTAAAAGCAATTGGCACTCTATTGAAATTCCGAAAATAAATATAGTTCGGGTTGTTCCGCAGTCCGAATTTTCAAAAATAAAAAGCGGCGGTTGTAATTTACTGGCCAAAAGATGGAGGGGCTACCTATTTTATGTCAGAAAAATGAAGTAGATTAACCACCTTGAAAATCCGACCCCGCGGGGTCGCCAGAGGGTTTTTAATAGTAATATTTTAATGACATTTTGTGTCAGTTAACAAAAAACCGGAAAAAAATTCCGTTTTTTTGTTGGTCGGGGATACCCGATTCGAACGGGTGACCTCTCGCTCCCAAAGCGAGCGCTCTACCGGACTGAGCCAATCCCCGCGAGCGTGATTTGTGCTTAAAATGCTGATTTTATCATACAGCACGCCCAAGCTGGCGTCAAGCTAAAAATCAACAAAACCCTTGACAAACGAGCGTAGATATGATACAATGTCAGCACAGTAGTGTTGCCGTACCACTCTGACACCTAGAAAGGGTGTTGGCCATGTATAAGTTGGCAGGACCTGGAATCACGTTGCGCCTGGTTAATGGTGAAGGGGAGGAGATGGTCATCGGTCAAGACGGCGAGATCGGCTACCTCGAAGCCGGTTACTCAGTGAAACTCTTCATCGCTCCGACGGAATCGAACATCTGGTTGATCGAGGTGGACGGCAAAAAGAATATTGTCGTCCGTAAGCCCAGTGAGACCTCGAGCGACTACGTTACCAGCATCCACATCTGGGAGGCAGGCGTCAGCAAAGTCGCTTGCACCCGCTACCCCGAGAACCATGTGAGAGTGTTGAGGTACCTCAGCAACGGCACGGTCGAAATGTGGGAAGTCGCGCTCAACTCTCAGAGCGGTAAATTCTGGCTTACATGCCAGCAGTCATACAGCGTCTCTTGCGGGCTGATTGAAGACAAATTCTTGTGCCCGCAGTTCGCCGAGAAGTGGCCGCAGTTGGTGGCCACCCTCGAGAACCTGTTGAGGGGCGAGAAGTTACCGACTGAGGCCACGCCGCCTAAGGAGGACAACATTCCCACCAATGCCCTCACTGGGAGTACTAGTGTCACCAAGTGGTGGAATCATGCCCAGCAACTGGGCATGATCATAACCAACACGCACAAGAAAGTCCGAGTCCACTGGTCGCAGATCATCGCGCCCAATGGGGCTCGCCGTTTTCTGACCCCCGGCATGGTTGTTAGCTTCAAGAGCCTGCGGCCAATCGTCGTCCATGAGGGCCAACGGCCGACTGGTTTCACCCATGAAGCAATCGGTGTCCAGCCAGTTGACCAGCACCAAGACCAGCGCGACAAGGAGGTGGCCAAGCCGCCGGTGCGCAGACGCCACTACGCCAGGCCCGGCCAGCCCGGCTAGGGCATCACTAAGGAGGAGATCTGGATCGGGGCGCGACAATGTGTCGCGCCCTCGTTGTTTTTATTAAGCTAATATTTAGGATAAAATAGATGCACCGATAAGCTGGAATAATTTACCTGTAGATTCCCTTTTTTAAATTTTTTCGAACCGTCCAAGAGTCGCGCACCATCCGCAAACCATCTTTTATTGGATTAACTAACGAATGCGGATCGTTATACCAAGTAATTCCAACTTCTTTAATTCTCATTTTGTGAAATCTGGCAATCGCCAAAACCTCAATATCAAACGACCAGCGATCAAAAGTCATTCGCTTAAAGATTTCTTTGGCCGCATCATGCTGGAAAAGCTTGAACCCACACTGGGTATCAGCAATTTTTGGCACGGCTAATATCCTAATGAACAAGTTTAGCATCCGGCCGCCAAGTTTGCGAAACAAGCTTTGGGGAATAGCCAATCGGCCACCATCAACATAGCGCGAACCAATTACTACCGGATAATCAGGAGCAAACTTGAGCAGTTTATCAACCTGCTCGATCGGCGTCGCATTATCAGCGTCAACAAAAATAATATATTTTCCCTCGGCCTCTAACATCCCCTGATGGACAGTAAAGCCCTTGCCCTTGTTTTCTTTGCGGTCAATGATCTTCAAACCAGGAATTCGTTCCTTGTATTTTCCAGCGGCTTCGGCAGTGTTGTCCATATGGCCGTCAACGACCACCACAACTTCAACTAAAAAATCATGATCTTTTTCATAATCAATAACCGCATCCAAAATTTTATGAATTCGTTTTTCCTCTTTATATGCCGGAACGACTATTGATAAATGTGGTTTTTCGCTCATAATTTAAAGCTGATTGTTTGCCGGACTTTCTATCTGATCATATTTTGTAATCGGATACGGAGACTCCGGGGGATTTTGGGCCAATGATTCTGGCGGAATATAAAACAGTAGAATGCTAGCGCCGACAACTTTGGTCGGCTTGTATCGGTCAAGCCAATCGTATGACCACTTGCCCTCCGACTTGCCATGCATTTTTGACATCTGATAAAAGGTGGCGGAAATTGCTATCCAGCCGCTGGTCGGGCCATAGCCCGATCGCCAACTCGTAGCTTCGGGCAGATAATGGCTTGGCAATCCGCCGCCAAAGTAGTCAATTTTTAGATTTTTAATATCATTTTCTTTGACAAATTCTGTCAGCCTCTTCAAATCTTGCCCCCAATCAAGCGAAGAATCTACCATTAAATTATACTTATTCTGGCCGGTTGTAAAGATATTAAAATATCCGAGATAATTTGGATAGTTGGCCAGAATTGGGACAGCCAGTGAAAAGATAATGACGATAACGGCAATGTTGGCAGCTAATTTTTTGCTTTCGATAATCTCTTTCATCATCAAGCCGATGAAAAGATAAAGGAACGGCAAAGTCGGTAGAAGATGTCTGGTACCAATATTTAGCGATCCTTTAACACTGATTGCCCAATATATTGCGAATGGAACAAAGAGCAGCCACAAAAACCAGGCCTCGCTACGGTTGCGTATCTTTCGAATAATCAAAAAACTCAAAGAGAAAAAGAAAAGGACCAAAATTGTAGCCGGAGTCTTCAAAAGCCAGGCAACCGGGAAAAACCAAGGGATTGCTTTGTCGGAAAAGTGCCCGAGAATGAAGGTTGAGTTGCCGCCGGCGACTCGGCCGAAAACCAGCATCACGCCCAAAAGATAATGGCCGATTGCCCGGGTGATCGGATTGCCGGCAAGACTTCCTAAAAAATCGCGCAAAATCTGCGTTCTTGGATCAAGTGTTAAATTTTTGGCAATTACCATTTTTTCAATATCAACCGGAGTGTTCCAAACCATTGGGATATATACTATCCAAACGACAATAATGGATATCAGCGAAATCAAAAGATATGATTTGAAATAGCTCCAGAGTGCTTTTGGATAGGTATTGGTTCCGGCTTTTTTGTCAAAACAGGCCTTGATAAATATCAGTATCAAAAAGATTGCAAATAATAAAAAGGCAGAAAATTTTAGTAGTTGAGCGACACCAAAGGCCAGTCCGGCAAAAAGCAAATACTTCCAGGTTTTTTTCTGCAGGAATTTATTAAAAGTATATATTGATAAGGTAAATCCAAAAGCAGCTGCCACGTCGGTGGTTACTAAATGACCATGGGCTAAAATCTCCGGAGTGAAGGCATATAAAAAAAGAACGAAGAGCCCAGCTTTGCGGCCTAACGCTTCCACCGCCCATTTATAAAGCAAAATTCCAAACAGTAGTGCCAAGAAAATCATCGATATTCGCGACCAAAAAAGGATCTCGTCGGGATTGTTGCCAGAGCGATAAAGAAAATACCAACCGTTTTCCCATTGATCAATATTACTCCAATTGGAATCATATTTTGGTTCGTTCAAGTGCAAGAATTGCAGAGGCAAACCCGCAAGCGCTTTAGCCAGTGGCGGATGCTCGGGATTTAAGCGATAGTCATGATATTTTAAATAAGAATATCCGGCCGGAATGTGAGCAATTTCATCAACAATGGCTGAATCCCCTTTCATAACAGCTAAGGAAATCGCGGCCATTACAATCAGAAGTCCGGCAGCAGCCAAATTATATTTGAAAGTGGTGGTCTTTTGTTCTTGCTTCTCTTTGGATAAAGTTTCTTCAGTGCCCTTTTTATAAGTCCAAAATTTGTTAATGATAAAGTTCCAGACCAAAGCAGCGCCGGAAGCACAAAATAAACTAACAATATTTGAATAACTCTCAAACGATGACGAAGTTACATAGGAAAATATCCACTTAAAGGTAAAGTAGTTAATTGCAAATCCGACTAAACTGACGACGAAAAAACGAATGAAATAATTTGCAATCCGATAAAACTTGAGGTTTTTATCTTTCATACCGCTGTAAAATTCCTGACGAAAAGTCCAGATACTATTGAGAATAAAACTGTTCGTTGCCGCAACTACAAAAGAGATCGCTTTGGCAGTAAGCTTGCCATCAGGAATAACTAAATAAATTAACAGATAAAAGACCGACCAATCAACAATTGTATTGGAAACACCAACAAGTGCAAACTTAATAAATTGCCACAAAGCACCAATTTTTTTCATGCCCCTCCCAATCCTCAACTAACTTTTTCTTACTTTGATTGTCACTCTAAAAACTTTCGGTTTTATCCCCAGCATTAACCGTGTTTGCGAGTCAAACGCCGGAATTGAAGAAAACAAAATATTGGTGATAGGTAAAACAAACGGAGTCAGAATCCAGTCAAAAATGATCCGCCAGTTAGACGCTCGGCTTTTCCTTCGCGGAAGTATTAAAAGCGTTGAAATAACTAATGTAACGATCATGCCTATGTAGGCTATCATTACAATAGTAGTATAAATTTGCTTAAAATTAAAGGCCATGACCGTGTCCCTAAACTCCGAATTAAAGACCAATGGAACCCAAGAAAATAAGGCAAGAATCAGTGAGCCAGTCGACCAGCTAAAATGGGCTTCAAAAAGGATCAAGGCATTTGCCAAGCGATCAAACCAATAAATTTGCTTGTCCTTTAAACCATGAAAAAATACATAAGGAATATCGGAAACGCCCCATGACCAACGTTTTTTCTGTAAGTATTGTTCCTTTATGGTGAGAAAAATTGTTTCTCCAAGAATGGCGTCTTGGTAAATCGGAACAAAAATTGGCACTACTTGGTGATTACCATGAAAAACAAAATAGGACCGCCAAAATTGATGGCCATCTTCAACAATCGTCGTTTTTGACCAAAAGTCGGTTGCTACAAGCGCATCAAGGCTTTGGGTATGAGCAGAGAAATTTCGCAGCCTTGAAGTTCTAGAAGCGACTATCATTTGCCAAAAAGACGATCCCATGGCAATTAAACGCATCGGCATCGGCACATCCCAAATATTATTAAAATACATCGGTAGCGGCTGAAAGCTTTTGTGCATCGGATCTGGGGTTGTCAGATATTTATAGGTCAGGCATGAGAGATATTTTTTGTCCATAATATTATCGGTGTCCATATTTGTGACTAAAACATTCTCATGAGGAAGACCCAGCTCATCAATTATCGGCAAGGCGGTTTTCATCGCATAAGTAATATTTGGTCCCTTGCCTTTTATCTCATCCGGCAGATTGTCCGGATGCATTGTAGTAATAAAATTGAGAAATTTACCCTTGTTTTCAGCTTTTAGTATCTTCTCATACTCCTTCGCTCGTTCTCTGTCTCGCTCCTCGAAACCCAAAATATAAATGATCCGATCCTTAGAGTAGGAGGAATTGTAAACTGAATCAATCGAGGTTCGAATAATTTCAATATCTTCCTTGTAGGTCGGAACTAATACGACATGATAAATCTTTCTCCATTCATCTTCCGGCGGTAATTTTTTAAGAAGTTCTAGCCAATCAAGAGCCATTTCCCGGCGGTGATAAATATAGCCCAAAATTAAGCGATAGGACATAAAAAATATCCTAAGAAGCCAGAATACGACATAAAAAATCATCAGAATCGCTAGAGCTGTCGGAGCGAAAATTGACAGAGCTAAAAGCAATAGCATCGCTGTCCAAGCGACTGCGCCGGGCAAGATTTCAAAAAATCTTTCAAGTCCGTGAGTTTTATCCATTTGGATTTATTACGTTTAATAACATAGCCGTCAGCAAGATAATATTTATTGCAATCGTCGCACCATTTGCTGCATAAGATAAAAATTTGTCCCGCTTATAACAAGCGACGCTTAAAATAAAATTAAGAACAAAGATAACTACAGCATAAATGTAAATTGGAATGAAAGTTGGTGTCAACCAAACCCCGCCGCTTTTAACAATGTATTGATAAAACAGATAAAAAGCGGTTAGTGAAACCAAAGCCGCGAACATCAAAACAATTAAATAAATCTTGTCTCGCAGTAACAAAAAACTCTTTATTGTCATCTAAATAATTCTAATATTTGTAATCCGATTATAGCAGAACTGGATACAAAAATAAACTTAAAAACTTCCTTCAGTGTGAGCTTGACATATTCGTAGAAGTCGATTAATCTAACAATGAGCGAAAATAATAATTAAGGAGATGAGATGCAAAAAGGCTGGTATGCAGTGATCGTGATAGCAATTCTGGCAATCATTGGTCTTGGAATATATTTTTCCACCAAAGGAAGTAGTAGTAGCACAAGTGAAAATACTAGTCAGCCGGCAACAACGACAAAAGCTGAAGACATAATTGTCGATGGTGCAATTGCCACACTTTATTACGGCAAAGGATGTCCGCATTGCGAAAAGGTAGAAAAATGGCTGACCGATAACAAAATCGCCGACAAAGTTAAATACAATGTCAAAGAAGTTTGGTACAATAAAACGAATTCAGCCGAACTTTCTGAAAAAGCCAAAGCTTGTAATATTTCCAGTGACCAGGTCGGAGTGCCATTTCTTTACGATATCAAAAATAATAAATGTTTAGTTGGCGAGACCGATGTCCAGAACTTTTTCACCGCACAGGCCAAATAACTTTTGAATTAAAGATTTTATTTTTAAGATATTAGATTTTAGATATTATTATGTGCGCCGTATGTACCGCAGCAATTATTAGTGGCCTTGGACTCTCCCGTTGGTTACGCGTCGACGATACTGTCAGTGGCGTTTGGATTGGCGCACTCCTCGTAACAATAATCTATTACACGATTGTCTTATTCCAAAAATGGAAGTTAAATTTCTTCGGTCGAGATTTCTTAATTTCATTAATCTACTTCGCCGCGGTTTTTGTTCCACTTTACAGCGGCAAAATCATAGGCCATCCATTAAATCGCATTTGGGGAATCGATAAGTTTATTATCGGCGCTTTCGTTGGCAGTATTATTTTTATTCTATCCGTAATGTTTTATGCTTGGCTGAAGAGAAAAAACGGTGGCCATGCCCATTTTCCGCTGGAGAAGGTGACAATCCCTGTCGTGGCACTAATTTTAACTAGCACAATATTTTATTTAGCAACAAAGTAACTCTGTCCGACTTCGCTTGAGATTGTCATCCTGAGCGATCAACCCTTTCTGGGAAAGGGCTGGAGAGCCGAAGGATCTTATTGATAACTGAGGAAAAAGTTATGGCAAAAATTAATCCAGATGATGTCAGTAAACTGATTGCTAATTTTGACAAGTTGAAAAAAGACCACAAACTTGATCTTTCGGCTGATGAGGATTTGTCAATTGCGATAATGAATTTGGTTTCAATTGAGGAGCATTTTTTCTTTACCGCCGAAAAAACCGAGGACAAAAAATATTATGATTTATTGGCCGGAGTCCGGGAAATAAGAAAATCACTTTTGAAAAAATTGGTGCGTGACAAAACCGAGGGTGAAGTTTGGTGCATTTCCAAACATTTACTGGCGTCATCCATGCGAGTAATGGAAGTCGGAACTAAAGAACTCGGCCGCGGACACAAAAAAGAGGCTTACGAACTTTTCGAAAAGGCTTATGAGTTATATTCTTTGTTCTGGGGCGTGAATTTGAAAGTTATTCCAACAAAAGGAATTAAAAATATTTCCGAAAAAGCACTCGATAAAAAAGATGCCAGCTCGCGCGGCACCCTTTCCAAATTTAAAGAACTAGTGAAAAAAGTTGTGGATTGCTGTATTGAATAGATTATTCTTCTTCAATCTTTCTAGCTTTTTCGTCTCTTTCATCCGCAATATTGCGAAGCTCTCCCCATTTTCCTTTCCATTGCTTAGCATGTTCTTTGTGTGCTTTACGATAAAAAATATCTGTTTTTGCCGCTTCTTCATGTGCCTCTGCTGACATGTGTGCATTCGCAGCCACATCTCTTTCATAACTAGCCATTTTCCTTTCATTAACAGCTTGGTTCGCTAGATCATGAGCCTCGTCAATATTCTGCATTCTCTCTTCTGGTTCGCCTGGTCGAACTTTTAAATCTTCTTTACTTGGTCCGCCTTCTTCAACTCCCATTTTTCTCCTTTCATAATTTTTAATTCATTATTCTTAATTCTAATGTTAGTAGTAGTAGTCAAGTACTCATATAATTTTCAAAACAATTTTATGATAATTTCACCATAACTTCATAGTTCATTTCAAATTAACTTCAAACAACATATTAGCGATTTGACTCGATCGAGCGAAATCGCTAATATTAAGTTATGAGAAAATTTGATATTGAAAAAACAAAAAACATAACAATAACAATTCTCACAGGAATAGCCGATGTTTTGGATGAGGGACATGAATTGTTCAGTTACGAGGCTTACAAACGAAGCGTATATTATCAAGAAGGCGATCCGCGACAGCATACGAAATGGTACTATAATCATCTCAAAAGTATTGAGCACCGCGGATATATTGGAATCGATCGGAAAAACCGGAGCATCGAACTAACAGCTAAAGGAAAACTTAAATTGATCGAGGTATCGGACCCCAAGACTCGCGACGGCAAATGGAGAATGTTGTCTTGGGACATCCCAGAAGAACTAAAAAACAAGCGTCAGCAATTTTGTCGCGCTATTAAGCGATTGGGATATAAGCAAGTACAAAAAAGTTTATGGGCTTGTCCGTTCCCAAAAGCCGATCAAGTCGATCTGATAATTAATGAACTGGGAATTGGAAAATATGTTGCCTATCTTCGAGTCGATAAAACTGATATTGAAAATTATTTGAATAAATTGTTTAAAAAATGAGTCATAATAATATTAGCGATTGCGCTCGATCGAGCGCAATCGCTAATATTAACAAATTCCTGAAAAACATTCTATTTGGTAAAAAATGGAGCCGATGGGCGGAATCAAACCGCCGACCTTCACTTTACGAAAGTGCTGCTCTACCAGCTGAGCTACATCGGCATTTCGAAAATTATTTATAATTTTCTCAATGTAAACCCTTTTTATCAAATAATCTTTTTTACTTCTTTTCCAGCCCTTAATTTCCTTCTCTCTTTTTACCGCATCAATTCTAGAGTCAAAACTTTGATAGTAGACTAATTCAATTTTCCCTCGGTTTTTTGTTATCTTGCTTAAACCTAATTGATGCTGTAAAAATCTCCTGTTGATTGAGTTTATAATCCCAGCATACAGATAGTTATCTTCGCATTTAACAATATAAACATAAAATTTATTCATATGAAAAATAGTTTACACTGAGCGAAGCGAAGTGGAGCGGGTAGCGGGAATCGAACTCCCGCCTCAACCTTGCCCGTCCTCCGCAGAAGCTGGAGCGAGTGAGGAGAATCGAACTCCCGCCTCAACCTTGGGAAGGTCGCATTCTACCACTGAACTACACTCGCAAAACTATTAATAAGACTAGCAAATTTTGCCAGTTTACTCAAGATATAATTTAGACTAAGATATAGAAAAGGAGTGGAATGAGATTTCACGATCTAAAAATCTATAATGATGTTCCCGACAATTGGTCGCAGTTTTTTGATTATAAGGAGGATTTAGATTATTTGAAGCGCGAAGCGGCAAAAATTGATTTCGAGTACGAAAATGTAATTGTCATTGGTAATGGTGGTGCAATAACTAGTCTTAGGGCTTATTCTGGTGCACTTTGTTCTCTCAAAAATATTTGGATAGTTGATTCAATGGATCCAGCACTTTTACGAAAAGTTAAGAGGGAGTGCCCAAGCGACAAAACTGTTGTCATTGGAGTCTCCAAATCTGGCAACACCCTTGGTGTCATTGAAACACTATTGAATTTTTCCAGCTATAAGATAATTGTCATCACCGAGGCCGAAGACGGGATTTTGCGTCTAATTGCCAATAAGATGAATTATCAAATTGTTGAGCATCCAAATATTTCAGGGCGTTATTCCGGTGCTACTTCGGCTGGACTGTTGCCTGCGTTGCTTTGCGGCATGAAAATAGATGAGATTGCCTCCGGCATTAAAAATGGCTACAAATATAAAAAAGAAGCTTGGAGCCTGGCAAAATACTATTTTGGTCTTGAACACAAAGGCTATCTCGAAGTATATGTTTCCTGTTACTCCTGGCTGCTTAACGATTTCAGAACATTAATAATTCAGTTGATGCATGAGTCCGTGTGCAAAAATGGTCGAGGTCAAACATTTTATTATTCCGAAGCTCCGGAAAGCCAACATCATACAAATCAGCGATTTTTCGGCGGCAAAAAGAATATTGTTGGAACTTTCATAATTGCACGGGATTGGTTTGACGACAAAACAATTGAAGTCCCTGATGCTTTATCAGATATTAATTTAAAAGGTCTGGAACTAAAAAAAATAAATAACATTACATATCAGCAGGCACTTTTGGCAGAATATCACGGCACAAAAATAGAGGCTGATCGATTAGAAATTCCCAATATTACAATAGAACTTTCAGAAGTGACAAACGAGACTGTCGGCGAACTTTTGGCTTTTTGGCAATTGGTGGCATTTTACAGCGCAATTCTGCATAATGTTGATCCATTTAACGAACCAGCCGTCACTAACTCCAAAAACATCACCATTGAAGAGATTAAGAAATTATAACTATAGTTCCAACTTTAATTTTTCCACGACTTTTTCTACCTCGCCGGGAGCATATTCACGGCCATGCCAGAGTTCATAACCATCGCCTTCAAGGCGAGGGATAACATGCATATGGACATGGTCAACTGCCTGGCCGGCGGCAGGTTTTATGTTGTTAGTGATATTTATGCCCTGGCCAAGGCCGGAGTTGATAATTTTTTGGCCTATCTTTTTTGCTAGGTTTGTCATTTGACATAAAAGCCCTTCCGGCGTTTGCATAAAATCAGTGAAATGTTTTTTTGTAATCACCAAAGTATGCCCAGGATTAACCGGTTTTATATCCAAAAATGCTAATAGTTCATTATCTTCATAAATTTTATTAGCCGGAATTTCGCCGGAAACAATCTTGCAAAAAATGCAGTCGGGCATAAACTCTCCTATTTAATGAAATAAATCCATATCCCATAAAAAGCATGCAAGAGAGCAAAGGTTAAGAGCGCCACCCAAATTATTTTTTTATGCCAAAAAAAGGGTAATTTTAAGATTATGGTGCCAACAAGAATTTGCAGAATTAAAAGTATAAGCGTAATCAATCCGAGCCAAACAAAAACCGGCCGACCAAAGATTAAATAATTATAAAAATTGAACATAAAACCTCCTGATAATTTGCCAAATACCTCCCATTTATTATATCATTGTAATGTAAGAAAAAATAATTAAGAGGGAGAAAAAATGGCTGAAGCAGAGAAAAAGGAAGCAGCGCCTGAACCAAAGGCTGAAGCGCCTAAGGCGCCAGTTGCAGCACCAGCTGCTGAGACTCCGCACACAACTATAAATGTGAACACTGCGAGTCCAGTAGCAGGTTCTGTCAAAGAGGTAAATTGGATATTGACACTGATCATGTCAATATTGTTCGGGACGTTGGGTGTAGATCGTTTTATTATGGGCCAAATTGGTATGGGAATTCTCAAAATTGTTGTCGGTGTCCTCACATTGGGGATTGGAGGAGCAATTTGGTGGGTGATTGATGTTATTCTGATTGCAACAAAACACCCTTTCCCAGGCGTTAAATGGGTTGATTAAGATAACCACTTTTTTCAAATCTTTTCATTTAAAGTTTGCCAGAGGATCAATCACCAGATTTATGCATTTGGCACCGATTAATTTTGCCTCTAATATATCGCGGCAGTTGTCCAACAACAGGAATCTTTAAAGACTGCCATATTTTTAGCTGTGGCATGACACATGCACTCTCAAGTTTACTTCACGG
>CAYHDN010000006.1:0-26867 GCA_964355425.1 uncultured Candidatus Saccharibacteria bacterium | reverse complement strand
GTCGGCGCGGCCGGTGCGGGTGACCATTGTGGGGCGGCCAGCCCCCCCGGCTGCGGCACCCGCCGGTCCCGCGGCGGCTAGCCCGCCGCAGCCTGCGCCCGCCGCACGACCCCGGCCCGCGCCGGCACCCGGCGCTGGCGCACCGCCGGCTCCCGCGCCGGCAATCACCTAGCCCCGTCTGGGATAGGAAGTAGAACGATGAGGCCCGATCACCTAGTGTGGTCGGGCCTCTTTCATTTCTAAAATAAAGTTGTTACAATTGTTTGTAGATGGCGAATCAAATATAATATTGACAAGTATTTTAAGTACTCATCGGAGGGTATTATGGTTTCTAATTTAAAACAGGAAGAAATAGAGAAATTTATTACTTCTGATGTGATTGATCTAATGGGCTTGTCCGGCCAGCCGGAAGAGAAGAAACAGGAATTGCGCCAGAAGATTATCCAAACGATTGAGAACCGGGCGCTGGCGAGAATAATCGGCCTAATCTCTGACAAGAAGAAATTGGAGGAGCTGGAGAAGCTTGAGGGGGAAGAAGCCGTAACTAAGTTTTTTGCTGACAATAATATTCCCTACGAAGACATTTTTACCGAAGAAGCACTAATGTATAAGGCGCAGCTAAAAACTGCTGCCGATATGACCGATGTTGGTTTTAAGCCAGTGGTGGCCGGAGCAAATAAGGAGGGTTGATGGTTGACGGTTCAGGTGGGGAAAATTTAAGAGTGGCAGCAGCGCCTCAAATCGCGGCTGCGGAAGTGAGAACTCCAGCGGCAGAGGATGATATTGATGTTGACTTGGAGACGCTGGCACCGGGCGATGATTTAGATGTTGAAGTTTCGCCGCCCGAACCAGTCGGCAATATTCAAATTGAGGGCCAGTGGCACCCAGCGACCGGGGAGGAACAACAAACAACAACGCAGCAACCTGCGGCCGAACCAGCACCTGAACCAGCCGCGTCGGCGCCGTTGCCGGTCCCCCCACCCCCTTCTGAGCCTCCGCCACCGGAGAGCGTCAATGAAAATTCAAGCCTGATTGAACGGTTGAATGAATCTCGAGTTAGTCCAGTGCAAATTTCTCCAGAAATTTTGGAAGAATATTTGAGAAGCTACCCGTTACCAAGCGGAGCAAGCATACGTGAACTACAATTGGTTTTCGATGGTCAAATTTGTAAGGTTTCAGGTAAAATCAACGTTCCTATTCCCTTAGTGGGTGGTGATGTTGATTTTTCTCTGAACTTGCAGAATGATCAGTCAGGAAGAATGTCGGCCGAACAAATTAATATGTCCACACGAAGTGCAGTTTTACGCCGGCAACTTGGTCAGGTTAAAGACAGACTTAGCCAGCTTGATCAATTTTTGGTTTCTGGCCTTAACCCTCAATTGACAAAAAATCAGATAAATTCTATCAATTTGGGCGAAGGCGTTTTTCTATTTAATGTCCAAACTGAAACCACAGAGCCAGCAGCGAGGCAGGAAACGCCTCCATCTACAACGCAGCCGGTTGCCGCGACCGGAGGGGAACAACAACCAGCAGTGTCACAACCTTCGGTAGAACCGGCAGCCGCATCCGTGCAATCTCCTGAAGAAGCACAGCCCGATCCCGGTGCTGAATTGGAAGCAGATGAGAGAAAGGAAACACGAGAGGAGCTTCTGACTGCTCTAATTGATGAATTTGCTGAAAAATCCGAAGAGGATTTAAACAAATATGACATTTTTGCCGAAAAAACTAGGGGAGAGAGGCTGAAAGATTCTCTAAAGAGAGTCAGCCGGCAAGCGATCGTTTATGCGGCTTTTGGAGTGGGCGCTTATGCTCTTCTTCACGCCGCCCCGTTGGCAATAGCTGTAGGTGCCGCCGGTGGACTCGGCGGCTCAGCACTAGGCCGCGGTTTGGTTGATGTGGTCAAATGGATGAGCGGCTCCGAGAAAAAAGAGCAGGCGATGCGTAGTCAACTTTCAGATGACCGAATGGAGAGACTGCGAAATTTAACGGTTTTGGCTAAGGCGGTCAAGGATGTTGAAACTATGCCGGGTCGTCAGGCAATCGCCGGGGAAACAGGCGAAATCGTGACACTTGAACACGCCAAGCTTAATTTTCTTAATGCTTTAATTGATTTTAATCACAAAGAATCGGCGAGCAATCCCGAGATTGCCGGAGTTCGAAGACAATATGACAAATCGCGATCGAGATGGGGTATGGCGAAAGGTGTTGCTTCGTTTGTTGGCGGTCTTGCCGGTGCCGGAGCGCTTTCTGCCGGCCTGCATGACCCTGCCGTTCAGAGAATTACTGAACATGGCCTGCAGATGCAGGGCGAGGGATTAGGAAAGTTGGCGCCCGATGCAGTTCATCAACACTTGACCCATATGCATAATGGAGAAGTCGTGTTTGATTATAATCAAGGCGAACTGGATACGATATATAAGGCGATAGAAGCCAAGCCGGCGTTGGCCGATAGTTTTGGCATTACTTCTCATACAAAAGAACTGATCCGCGCAGGCATGCACCAAGCTGGCACAGGATTAGAGCAAAAATTTTTGGAGACTGTAAATGAAATTGCCGGGAATAGGATTGCCGAATATGTTGCCGGTGCTGTTGGTACGGCCGAGGCGGCCGATCGAGTCTGGAATGCAACTTTGGGTGGAGACAGCCGGGAAGCCAAACAGTTAAAAACATTGAGCCAGTCCGCCAAAAGAAACCTCGGTGAATATCAAAGTGATTTACAAGCAGAAGTTTCTGCGCCTGCTAGGCAGAACGAACGTTTTCGATCAATATTTATTGATCAGCCCGGCATAACAGCGGAAAACCTGCCGTCAGTTGGTCAGACGGTTCCGGTAAAGTCTGAAATCAACCTAACAATCCCGCACGATGGTTCGACCAGACAATTGACAATCAATCCCGGCGAAAACTTGCAGATTATCGGTGTTGATCAGAACGGAAATATCGGGGTCACCCATAACGATGAATTGTTAACCTTTACCCGTGAAGATTTTTACCGCTACGTTTTGGCTCCGGGAGCAGAGGAATCCCCGGGGGAAGACGAAGCGCCAGAAACAGCGGAAGAACCGCCGGCTGAAAGTCAACCGTCACCCGAAGAATGGAACGAAGCCATTGAGCTAAGCAGACTGGAAAACAGTTTAAAAAAAGGCGTGCTATGGCGTGCTTATAATCCAAGTGAGCAGGAGATTGATATTGATGCCAAAGGAGAAAACAGCGAACACATTGATTTCGGCATTCGCCCGGGTGAAGATACCGAATGCGTAATTTTCAAAATCAACCGTAAAGAGAATACTGTTCTTGTTAATGTTCGAGACCCCGCTTCGCGAAAACTGCTTAATAATGAAGTTAATGGGAATCCTCATCGTGTGGTATTTAATATTTCTGACTTTTTACGAGCACACGAACCGGTCTATTTTGCCAAGGAGTCAGAAGAAAACCAACCTAAACTTAGAAAATTAAAAGATAAATGGGTGGAGCAATTTGAATCATCCGGCCCTAATAATACAGAAGGAGCTCAAAAAACTTTGCCGCCGGCCGAGCCAGCGACTCCGGTCACCGATCAATTATTAAAAATGCACCGGGAGCAGCAGGAACAAGCTACAAAAGATGCCGAAAACTTTAAAATTGTTCCGACAAACGTCGAAGATCAGGGTCAATCAGCGCAGGAGGATAAATCGGCCGAATCGTCTCCGGTTGAAAATAGATTTGAAAAGCTAGATTTTCAGTACGAAGGTGGCAAATCAGTTGAAATTAAACCCGGTCAAAATTGGAAATTCCGCCAAGATAATTGGGATAGCGGCATGACCAATGTTATAACCAAAATTGAGCCGGGCGACGCCTCGGGATCAGTCAAGATTTCCTTTGCTGACGGATCACCAAGAACCGAAAGCGTCGAGAACTGGAGAAAGCTGTTTTATTTGAGTGAACTTATAAGTCAGGTTTAATATGGACACAAGACCACAACAACCAGTAGAAACCGCTAAAGAAGGGTACGGCAAGCAGTTTGATGATTTTCTGGATCGAGCGTTTAGTCAAATCAATAAACAACCGGCTTTGGAGAGGAAGAAAGATCGTGAACCCGAGGCCGATGGAAGTAAATCTAATACCTTGCTTAGAAACGCGCTTGAAGTTGGCGAGGCAGAGCAGCCGGTAGATATCGCTCAACCAAAGGAGCCGGTTGTTGCCGTTAGAGATGGTGAGGAATTAACCGATAAAGAAGCCAGACCGCGGATAACTGAAGCCGGTAAAAGGGAGGAAGGGTTAAACAAACTGATTACGGCTGAAGAATTGAAGATTCATGATCCAGTGGAATTGATTGATGTGGACGGCCAATATCAAGGAATCGGTTTTGGTTCTGAAGAGAGCGCTGAAGGATTAAGTAATGAACATCCTTTAAGTCGGCTTGCTGATAAAAGTCTTGAATTTGTCTCTGTCCGTAATGGCGGGGTTAGATTAGCAGTTAACAGCGGGCCAATGAAAGTCGAGGTTGTAGTTGATTTGGAAACTTTTGAAAGATGTTTTTTAAAAAAAGGCCAGCAGGCGCAAGGTACTGTTGGCACCGAAGCCCCTCCTGCTTGGGAAGAAGGTGTCAAGCAGACAGAAGTTGCAGAACTGCAGGATGGTAAGGTAGTCGCGGAAAAACCAGTGGAAATTCCGCTTGTTTCAGTACAAGCTCCTGAAGCCGTGGTAGCAACAGAAAGCGAAATAGCTGAAGCTGATGCGCCGATTGAACGAGAGTTGGAGAATGAGCCGGCGGTAGCGAAGGAGGTATCAGTATTGGCAGAAGGAGAAGTTGAGCCTGTTCCGGCGGCGCAAGCCATTGGCCCCGATCAAGCCACTAACAAAGGAACTTTGACGGCGCATGAAAAGCATCAACGAGCCATCAAAGCGGAAGGTCCGATGATTTCGGCAGAAGCAGAAGAGGTTGAAGAGATATTTAAACCGCTTGAGGGAGATAATATAGAAGTCGAGAAATAAGCATTAACCCTCCTTCGCTTGGGTTCGTCTCGTGGTTTATCCGCCTTGGCTCGACCGAGTCGAGACAGGCATCTACGTAGCCGAAACCTCGTTACGGTAGGGCGCAACAGGCTATTAGATAATTAAGGAGTTGCGGAGGGGCATATTGGATCCATACAGTTATAATCCAAATTCTTATGAGTCTGGCATCAGTACTTGGTGGTGGATAGTTGTTTTTGTTGTTATCGCCACAGGAGTCTATTTTTTGGTTCAGTATATACGTAAAGTACTCCTCTACTATTACCAGATTAAAAAAACTCAAAGCTGGGTGATGTTAAAAGTTTCTGTCGCTAAAGAACGTCATGCCGAAGAGGACGAACAAAGGATGGATTTTCGGGAGATGGCTGGAGTAATTGAGCCGTTTTTTGCCAATCTTGAGTCACTTTTTGACCCCAAACTACAGCAGAAGATTTCCGGTCAAGATCATATTTCGGTTGAGATAATATCGAAAAAAGGCCTAGTATTTTTCTACATCGGCACGCCAGGAGTATTTAAAGAAGCAATTGAAAAGAATATTCATGCCCAGTATCCGGACGCCATTATTGAAATTGATAAAGACAGGGGATTCTCAATTTTTAAAGATATGCCGGGGGAGATTGCCGCGGCGAATTTACGCTTGATAAAAAAGTTCTTTTTCCCGATAAAGACCTATCGCAATTTGGAGTATGATCCCTTAAACGGAATAGTCAACGCCATGTCGAAATTGGGTGAAAACTGCAACGCCGGAATACAGCTTTTAATCCGCCCGACCGATAATACCTGGCGTTTTGCTGTTGATAAAGTGGCGAAAAATATACAGGCAGGGAAGGCCGGTAATTATTATGCTTCTTCATTCAACCGCCGGATGGGGGAGAGTTTTTTCAAATTTGTCGGTGACGTCGGAAAATCCGCATCCGGAAAGCCTTTAGGTGAAGAGGATAAAGAGAAACAGCAGATGAATCAATTTAGACTCAACCCGATTCAGGAGCAACAATTGAAGCTTTTGGCGGAAAAGGGCGCGAAAACCGGTTTTGATGTTCAGGCAAGGATTTTGACCGTTGCGCCGACTGGGGAGAAGGCCAGGGAATTGCAGAAGGTGATAAGTTCAGCTTTTGCTCAATTTTTTACTCCCGACCATAATGGTTTTCGATTAAAAAAAGCCAAGCAGCAAAGAGAAACTGTTACTAATTATATTTATCGAATATATGGTCGCGAACCGAGGATGCTCCTAAATACCGAGGAGTTAGCTTCGGTATTTCACTTGCCTAATCGTTATACGGAAACGCCAAATATTGCTTGGGTCTATGCCAAGAAAGAATCTCCGCCACCACAATTGCCGGCGGAAGGAGTTATTATCGGCCAGACTAATTATCGCGACCAGAAATATCCAATTAGGATCAAAGATATTGACCGGATGCGCCATATTTACATGGTTGGTAAAACCGGTGTTGGCAAAACCAATCTTTATCAAAATATGATTATGCAAGACATCAAGGATGGCAAGGGAGTGGCTTATCTTGATCCTAACGGCGACGCCGTTGAGTATATACTTGCGCATATACCAAAGGAACGGGCGGAAGATGTAATATTATTTGATCCGTCGGATACCGAGCGGCCAATGGGTTTAAATCTACTGGAGTGGAAAACTAACGAACAACGCGACTTTTTGGTTCAAGAAGCAATTCAGATATTTTACAAACTTTTCGACCCGAATCAAACCGGTATTGTCGGCCCGCAGTTCGAACACTGGATGCGTAATGGTGCGCTGACTTTGATGTCCCATCCTGAAGGTGGGACACTAGTTGATATTCCGAGGTTATTTACTGATCCGGATTTTGAAAAGGATCGGATCAAACATGTTAAAGATCCCGTAGTTAAAAATTTCTGGGAAAAGCAAATGACAAAAACTTCTGATTTTCATAAATCAGAAATGCTAAATTATTTTACTTCAAAATTCGGCCGTTTTATGACTAATGACATGATGCGCAATATTATCGGCCAAACACAGTCGGCTTTTGATTTTCGCCAAGTAATGGATGGAAAAAAAATACTGTTATGCAAGTTGTCAAAGGGTTTAATCGGCGAAATTAATGCCTTTCTTTTGGGAATGATAATTGTTTCCAAAATTGCTATGGGAGCTTTTTCCCGTCAAGACATTGCCGAAGATCAGAGAATTCCGTTTTACCTATATGTTGATGAATTTCAAAATTTTATCACTGATGTTTTTGCTACTATTCTCTCGGAATCACGAAAATACAAGCTTTCGTTGCAAATTACCAATCAGTACATTGCCCAGCTCGATGAAAAAATTCGTGATTCAGTTATCGGCAACGCCGGAAATTTAATTGCTTTTCGAGTCGGCGCGTCTGATGCTGAATTTCTGGTTAAGGAGTTTGCGCCTCTCACTTTGGATGATTTGACCAATGTCGATAAGTTTAATTTTTACATTCGAATGTTAATTGATAACGCTCCAATGCCGGCTTTTAATGGACAAACATTACCACCGGAAGCCACGGGCAACAAACAATTGGCGGAGGCGATAAGACAGCTTTCGAGATTAAAATATGGCCATGCAAAAGAGGTGGTTGAAAGGGAAATCGCTGAAAGATCTCAAATAGACAAAATAAACTTGCCCGGAATCGGCGAAGGCAATGTTAAGGGACCAATGGGCTAAGGGCAAATTGACCTAATTATTTTAATTAATCTAATTGACCTAGAAAATCATTGACAAAAAAATTAATTTGTTGTATGATTTGATATGTAATATAAATATTTAAGAAAAATGGCAAAAACAAATAAAAAAGATGTTCAGATCGTGCCTGAAGTTGATTTAGTAAAAATAAAACAGCTTCTTGATAGTGCCGAAAATCAAATTAGACGCGCCAAGTCTTTAATCTTTTCATCTGAGATAGAAGAGAAAGCCAAAGAGATTTATGACGAAGTACCGGCATCTGGAAATATTATCGAAGGCGTTTTTGACGGAGAGAACTTTATTGCCCCGGATGGCAAAAAATATATTATTCCAGCCAACTATGCCAGTAAATCAAAATTGGTGGCTGGAGACCTTTTGAAACTAACGATTGTTACTGATGGAAGTTTCATTTACAAGCAAATAAGTCCAGTCGAGAGGAAAAAAGTTGTTGGAATATTGGAAGATTCTGGAGACGGATTTCGGGTAAATGTCGAAGGGGAATTGTACAACGTATTAACTGCTTCAATAACATATTTTAAGGCCAAGATTGGTGACAAAATTGTTGCTTTGCTACCACAAGACGGCAAGAGCGATTGGGCAGCGGTAGAAAATATCTTAAAAGAATAATCAAAAAGTCAAAAATTAAAAGTTAAAATTATTGGAAAAACTATTTTAAGAGGAAATTATGACAGCAAAAACTAAAATCAGCAAGGGGGATTTGGTCGGTATCATCAGCCAAATGGTTTTGACTTTGAACGAAAAAGAACGCCGAACAGTTTCCGGACGTTTCGGTCTTACGGGAACAAAGGAAACTCTTTCTGCAATTGGCCGTCAGTTAAAACTTTCCAGAGAGCGGATTAGACAAATTGAAAAAAATTCGCTAAAAAAGCTGTCTTCAATTTTTAATCGTGATCATAAGGAAAGCATTGCGGAAATTGTCCGAATTTTTGAGAAATCCGGCAAAATTATTGCTAATGAAAACTTGCCGGAAGAACTTTTGGAGTATGTTGGAGAACAGAAATTTGTTAAAAATTATTCCAGACTGATTCTGTCAATTATTGGCCAGGTTGAAAGAATTGATCAAACCATTGACCTCAAAGATGGCTGGAAATTATCTTCGATTTCCAGGGAGAAAATTATCTTGATTATTGACAAAATTATCGCTTATTTTAAGAAGGAGGAATTGCCACAGAATATTGCTACTCTGGCGAAGGAAGTTGTCAGTTTGTCTGCTTATGATTTAGAGTTTTTAATTGCCTGCATTCTGATTAGCAATAAATTAGTTCAAGCGAAAAATGGTCTAATCGGATTGAAAAGCTGGCCGACAGTTAATCCGCGAAACATCCGTGATAAAATATACTATGTTCTTAAAACCTCCGGCAAGCCGTTACATTTTATTGAAATTACTTCAGAGATTTCCGCTCTTAAATTCGATAACAAGCAAGTCGTTCGGGCGACTGTTCACAACGAATTAATCGCTGATCAGCGCTTTGTTCTTATTGGCCGAGGGATCTATGCTCTTCGTGAATGGGGATATTCTGACGGGACTGTCTGTGAAGTGATCAAAAATATTCTGACAAACTCCAAGAGTCCAATGTCAATTGGTGAAATTATTGCACTTGTGAATAAATCGCGCAAAGTTAAGAGAAATACAATTGTTATCAATCTACAAACCAAGAAGGAATTTAAGAAGGTTGACAGAGGGTATATATACGAAAGTCTCTAATTGCTAAAACACCTGCGATTGTAAAGTTTGCAGATTAGAATTTTTTCAGGCTTGGTAGTATAATGGAATCAGGAGAGGGAAATTTAATGACGCTGTTACTCTATGTAATTTATGCTGTTCTAATTATTGGGCCGCTTTTTTTGCTTTATTTGTGGTGGAAAATTGCTGTTAACAAAAAACGTCAGGGTTGGCTTTCGGCCCAGGAGTATGAAACGCTAGTTATCGAAGTGCCGAAGAACAACGAAAAATCACCGTTGGCAGCTGAACAGATGTTCGCATCACTCCACGGGATTTATTCAGATGCAGTGCCTCACCAATACCATTTAAGTTTTGAAATTGTTTCAATTGATAAGTTTGTCCAGTTCTATATTAATATACCAAAACATCTGGTTGATTTTGTTGAGGGCCAGATCTATGCTCAATATCCGACGATAGAAATTAAGAAAGTGCCGGATTATACGGCTAATATTAATCTTGGCGGAAAATTCACTGCTGGTTGCGAGCTTTTGACAACGAAATCTGAAGTTTATCCCATCAAGCTTTTTACTGATTTTGAGGTTGATCCTCTTTCCGGCATTACTTCGGTAATGTCAAAAATTAATCCAGGCGAAGAAATCTGGCTTCAAATACTTATTCGGCCGGTAGGGGACGAATGGCAAGAAAAGGGGATTAGTCATATCAGCAATGTAAAAAAAGGGCACGACTCGAAAAAATTTAATATTGCCGGTTTGCCAAAAGTTGTTGCGACAAAGATTATTGAATTTGGCGGCAATTTTTTGAAAGTATTAGTCGATGCCGGAAAAGAGGTTGAATTGCACGACGCCGGCGGAAGTGAGGAGGTAAAGCTTTCAGGCCCGGTTGAAGACGCGATGAAAAGTATTGAATATAAAGTGATGAAACTGGGGTTTGAAACCAAGATTAGAATTGTGGCAATTGCTCACGACCCGACCAGCGTTCAAACCAAAGTCCAGGGATTAGCGGCGGCTTTTAAACAGTTTAATACTACCAACGCCAATGGTTTTAAAGTTAGCCCGATTGTTATCAATGATAATAGTTTTGTTGAACTTTATAAAGACCGTAATTTTGAGTCGCAAGGTTATATTCTTAACATCTCTGAATTGGCGGCTATTTACCACTTGCCTCATCAAACGGTTGAAACTCCGCATATAGTTTGGGCAGGCAGCAAGAAAGGGGAGCCGCCTTCCGATTTACCGCTGGTTGAGAATCTTGATGCCAAAGAGCTAACAGTACTTGGGGAGACGAATTTCCGTAATATTTTTCGGAAGTTTGGTATCAGACTCGACGACCGCCGCCGCCATCTATATATGATTGGAAAATCCGGTGTTGGTAAATCGGTCTTGATGGAAAATATGGCGATGGATGATATCCGTGAGGGCAGGGGAATAATAATCGTTGATCCTCACGGAGAATTAGCCGACAAGATTCTTTCGTGTGTTCCAGACGACCGAATAGATGATGTCATTGTTTTTGACCCGGCCGACCGCGCCTATCCAATCGCTTTCAATCTTCTAGACAAAGTAGAGGATGATTTTAAAGGCATGGTAGCCTCAGGATTTGTCGGGATTTTTAAGAAAATCTTTGGGGAGTCGTGGGGACCAAGATTGGAACATATTCTACGCAATACTGTTTTAGCTTTACTTGATTATCCCGAATCAACCATGCTCGACATTCCAAGAATGTTGACGGAAAAACGTTTTCGGGAGAAGGTTGTTTCTTTTGTTGTCGACCCGGTAATTAGAGACTTCTGGGTCACCGAGTTTGCTCAATATGATGCAAAATTCCGGACTGAAGCAGTCTCGCCGATTTTAAATAAGGTCGGCCAGTTCTTATCTACTCCGACTATTCGCAATATCGTCGGCCAACCACATTCGAGGATTAACATTCGGGAAATTATGGATTCGGAGAAAATTTTGCTCTTAAATCTCTCACGGGGAAAAATTGGTGAAGATAATTCGGCTCTCTTAGGTGCAATGATGATTACTAAAATCCAATTAGCGGCGATGAGCCGGGCGGATGTAACAATCGATCAGCGTCCTGATTCTTATCTTTACGTTGATGAGTTTCAAAATTTTGCCACCGAATCATTTTCTGTTATCTTGTCTGAAGCCAGAAAATATAATTTGAATTTAACAATCGCAAACCAGTATATCACTCAGATGCCGGAAATTGTCCGTGATGCGGTCTTTGGTAATGCCGGCACAATCGTTGCTTTTCGAGTCGGTGGCACCGACGCAGATTTTCTGGTCAAAGAATATGAGCCAGTTTTTGAAGCTAATGATTTAGTTAATCTAGACAAGTATCATGTATATATTAAGCTTTTAATTAACGGAATAACCAAGCCGGCATTTTCAGCCAGAACATTGCCGCCAGTGGCGCAAATTACTGGCAATCGCGAGCGAATTATTTCATTATCCAGAGAAAAATATTCACAAGATAGATCAATTGTAGAAGGCATGATTATTGAGAAAGCCAAGGAGCTTGAAGAGGAACTGCGGTCTGAATCTGACGCTTTCTTTAGTAATCGTGACTCTTCACCGGGAATCAGTTATGCTCCGCAGAAGCAGGCAAATGAGTTGGATATTTCAGGTGATAAAAGTTTTGAAAAGATCGATACTGAAGCGAAAAAACCGCTTGTTCAGACGCCGGTTGCAACTTCGGCCGAAGACGACGAAAAAAGTCCAGCTGCACAAACCGAACAAGTAAAAACTGAAAAAGACAGAAAGCCGAGGATTTTGAAATGGCAAAATATCATTGGCAATAAAATTTATAAAGAACAGACAGCCAGAGGGGGAGTAAAATGGTATGTCGGCAGTGAGATTAATCCAACGGAATTTGAAGAACAGGGAATTTTAGTTGACGAAAAGGGGAAGCTGATGATCGACTTAATGGAGAAAGTCTACAAAACAAAAATCTCCGATGCTAAAACAGGGGAGTCAAAAATTGAAAAGATTGCTCCCGAGAAAAAGATAAGCTTGCCGGAAATCGAGAAGTCTGGCGAGGAGAAAGGTCAAACAGACGGATTGGTTGACGAGACAATAAATGATGTGATTGATAAAGAAGAAAGTTTGTTAAAAGAAGGTGTATCTGTAAAATTCGAGTAATTTTTTCTATCCTATTCGTGATTTTGTATGTTGGCAAGATGGCGCCAGAAATCTGGCGTTTTTTGAGTGGAAACAATAGGGGAGTGTAAATATTTTTCAGTTTATATTTTTTTTTATTTTAAACCAGAAAATGTAAAAAAATCTTTGGGATTGCTAAGAAATAAGCAGGGAATAAAAACAGGAGATGGAAGAGAGTAATATTTCTTGAAATTTTAATCAGAAATTGCTTGCTTAAATTGAGCTCAATTTAAGCACAAACAACGTACGGATTGGTGAAAGCCATAAAGTGTCGCATAAGATACATTATGCGACGTAGTCTAAAAATTCATTAATTACTATCCAATTTATATGGCTCAATAAATTAGCCGAATATCGCCTTTTTAGTCGGCAGTAATTCTTGTCCAAGGCCTGTACTGTCTTTCTCTAATTTTGTTTTTCTAGGACTGAATAATTTGAGCTCAAAGTTAGCAAATTTCAGGCTTAAAAAGCCCTAGAATGCCCCAGAATCAAAGATTAGTTTTGGGCTGATAATTTGGATCCTTTGTGGGTTAATTTTGAGCTCAATATGATTAGATTGTCCAGACGGGGCATCTATTTCTGGTCGCTATCTGGTTATTAGTATGCCGTCGACGTTATTTGTTACTGTTTGTTCGTAATGATTTAAAGATTCGATAAAAATTTCGTTAGTTTAGGCTAACAACAAAAAACTCCAATTTATTTGGAATTTTATTTTTTGGAGTATTTTTGTTAAGACTCTGGATCGGCTGTAGCCAATATATCAGAAAGATAAAAGTCTAAATTTCTCTCTCGCCACTCCCCTACTTTGCGGCATCATGGCGTGGCAAATTACTCCAGCTTACAAGCAGCATAGTAGCAATAAAAATTGATGAATAAGTTCCGAAAGTAATTCCGGCGATTAATATTAGAACAAAATGACTTATTGATTCGCCGCCGATAACAAACAGAGTCAAAAGCACCAAAATTGTCGTTAGTGAGGTATTTATTGATCTTGAAATTGTCTGCAGGATGCTATCATTAGCCAGAGTCTCAATTTTGCTGTTCGGATGTTTAATTACGTTTTCTCGCAGACGATCAAAGACAACAATTGTGTCATGAACGGAAAAACCCATAATGGTCAAAAGTGCTGTAATGAAAAGCGAATCAATCTGCATCCAATGATAAAAATGACCAATTATGACGACGAATCCAGTCGTTACAATCAAATCGTGAATTAAAGCGACGACAGCAGTAATTCCAAATCTCCAAGAACTCATTGGTTTCGGTAGTTTTCTAAAAGCGAAAGCAATGTAGAAGATTATGGCAATTGAAGCGATAACGACGGCCCATATTGCCTTATTTGTTAAATCGCGGCTAACTATCGGCCCGACAGATTGATAATTATCCTCGATAATATTATTATCAATCGTATTTATTAAATTTGACAATAGACTTTCATGCTCCTGGGTTGAAAGATTTCGGGTTCGAAGAATAACTTTATTGTCACCTGAACTTCTAGTCGATTCAATTTCAATACCGGAGGCCAAAGAACTTTCCTTGATTTTTTCCATCGCACTGCTTAGATTTGCGGATGATAGTTCAATAACCGATCCACCTCGAAAATCAATACCAAAATTTGGCTTCCAAATGAATATTGACAATAAACTTAAAATCACCAGAATTGAAGAAAATACGTAGAAATATAAGCGTTTTCTGACAATGTTAAACATTTAAAAACCTCCTCAAGCTGGTTTTTGAAAGCAGCAATAAGAAATTTTTGCTGACGGTTATGGCAGTGAACATCGAAATCAAAACACCAATAACCAGGGTAAGAGCGAAACCCTTCACTATTCCGCTGCCAAAATAGAAAAGAATTATACAAGTGATTATGGTTGAAAAATTTGAATCACGGATACTGCTCCAAGCGCGCTTAAAACCCTCCTCGATTGCGGCAACAATATCCTTGCCTGATCGGAGCTCTTCACGCGTCCGTTCAAAAATTAGAATGTTAGCATCAACAGCCATACCAATGGAGAGAATAAATCCAGCAATGCCTGCTAGTGTCATGGTTACTGGAATGATTTTGAAAATTGCCAAAGTGATTACACTATAAATTGCCAATGCGACGACAGCGATAGTACCTGGCAACTTATAGTGAAATATCATAAACAATGCTACCAAAATTAAGCCAATAACACCGGCAAGTAGAGATTTTTTAATTGACTGCGCACCCAGTGTTGCACCGACATTTTGCTGACCAATAACTTTTGCCGGTATTGGCAGCATTCCTTCATTTAACCGATCAGCCAATTTTTTTGATTCTTTAATATCCTTCTGGCCAGTGATAATTGCTTTGCCGTCAGCAATTTCTGTCTGGACTGTCGGTGCAGAAACGATCCGGTTATCTAGAACGATAGCGACTTGTTTCTTAATGTTGTCTTTGGTAATTTTTGCAAACTTTTCTTTCCCCGTGTTGTTAAAAGCTAGCGTAACCACTGGTTGACTTTGTCCGACCCCCTGATTCTGATTTTCGTAACTAACGTCAGCTTTAACCAAATCCTTACCGCTAAGATCAGTCGGTTGCCAAAAAACCGGATAGGTGTAACTATCGTCGTAATAATCTTTTAGCTGCACTCCGCTGGTTTCATTCCCGGACCCGGTCATAAATACTAGTTCATATGTTTGGCCAATTATATTTATGGCTTGATTTATATCTTTGATTCCCGGTAACTCAATTAATATTTGGTCAGACCCCTGTTGTTGAATTGTCGGCTCGGCGACTCCCAAGCGGTCGATTCTCTGTCTGAAAACGTTTATTAGATTTGCAAGATCCTTGGATTTATCTGATGATTTAGAAAGATCGGCCTGATAAATTAGTTCGGTTCCACCCTGCAAATCGAGCCCCAAGTGAGTTTTAATATCTTTGCCGAAAATTTTCGGCCCTTTTGGAATATCAATAATAATGGCAAAAGCCAAGACAACAAGAATCACAACAAAAACAATCCAAGTTCGATATCGCATAAACTTTCTTTCTATAATCAAGATTCTATTCGAAATTGATTTTTCTGTCAACCGATAACTGGATAAAAAATTAGTTTATTTTCGGAGACTAATTTTGGAAACACATCTTCCTCTAGCATTGAGAAACCCTTAGGAATGAAGTCAAAAATTTCAGGTTCCAGAATATAATAACCTTTCAGCGCCTTCATGTTTGTAGTAGCAATTGTTGCAACCGCCAAATGGTCCCGATGAAAATCTGAAAGATTTTTTAAATTAACTGGAAGATTATCTTCAAGATTAATCACAACAAAACTTTTTTTAATTCTATTTTTAAGCGGTAAAAGCGCTCCGGCAGTTCCCTCTCCGCCCTCGATATAATTAATATTCACACCATATTTTTTCCCATCTCCGATACTTTGTTTCATTTTGTCACCAAGAAAACCAACGGCCAAATAAATTTCAGAGAAACCAAATTTTTTAAGATTCTCAATCGCTTGTTCGATTACCGGGACCAACCTTATAGCTCCTTTGCCTCCAGCAACAATAACCGCGAAATTTAACTGTGAAAGCCCTAGAGAGTCGGAAATTAATAACTCAATTGCGTGAGAACGATTGCGCATTTTTACGCCGTCAATTTTTTGATCAACTTTGCGTAGAATCTCATTTTTAATTGAAATAGTAATTCTTTCGCGTTCCATAATAGTCCTTTTTGCAATAAAAATATATGCTTATAGAAACTAGCATATATTAAAACAATCTGTCAAATATTTTTATGATTTAGTATGAAATAGTATGATTAAGTGTCTTTCAACTTGGACTTAACTTTTTTAAAATCTTCCGGAATTTCCGAAGTAACAATTATTGGTTTATTCTGTCCGGGCAAAATAAATTCTATGGTCTTCGCATGCAACATTTGTCTTTTAGCTCCTAAAATATCTGAAACTGTTTTACTCTCTTTAATATTGTAAGTTTGATCGCCGATAATTGGATGTCCGATACCTTTGAGTTGAACCCTGATTTGATGCGTACGGCCAGTCGGAATTTCAATTTCGACCAAAGCTATATGATTTTTCCCGTCTGCGGTTATGAGAAGCTTTTCTGTCATGTAATTGGAAATTGCCTTTTTCCCGGTACTGCTATCCATTTCTACAACAATTTTTCGATTCTTTTTGCCACGGGTAAGATAACTTTTTACACTACCGGTTTCTTGAGGCCAGCCCAAAACTAACGCCGAATATTTTTTCTTAATGGTTTTATTTTGCAGTTGTTTTGACAAAGACGAAAGTGTTTTTTTATTTTTTGCTATCAATATTACTCCCGAAGTGTCTTTGTCCAAACGATGAATAATTCCCGGCCGCGACAGGGATATTTTGCTTGTTTCGTCATGGATTGCATTAATAATATTTTGGTCATAGTTTAATATTGCGTTTACCAAAGTTCCAGTTTTATTTCCAGTTGCTGGATGAACAACCATTCCGGCCGGCTTGTTAACAGCAATAATATTCTCGTCTTCGTAAAGAATCTCAAGTGGAAGTTTTTCTGAAATAATTTTCAATGGTTTTTCAACTTCTTGGAAAAAATCCTTATCGATTGAAACGATATTTCCTGTTTTTAATTTGTATGAAGATTTAACCACAGATGAATTTACTTTTACCGCCCCAGATTCAACCGCTTGTTGTAATATTGACCGGCTATAATTAGAAAACTTTTTGACCAAAAAAAGATCAACTCTCTCCCCTGCTTCATTGTTTAAAACTTTGAACTTCATTATTGGTCAAATTAGACCAATTAGTCCAATTAGACTAGTTGGTTCATTTACTTGTAACTTTGCCAGCGAAACCAGTTATTGAATCAGCCGGATTAATTCGCAGACGCGACATAGTCAATCTGTTTTCTGAAGTCGTGCTGATTGCTATATTTGTTGTTGAGGCAGTCAGGTACCCGGAGTTTTTCACTGCTTCTTCGACATTACCGTTATGTTTGCCAGACGGGTAGCAAAAACTAATTACTTTTTTACTAGTTATGGCTTCAAGCGCCGATTTACTGTCAACAAGCTCCCTCGACAGTTTTGCCGACGACAGTGTTGTTAAATCCAGATGACCTACAGTATGTGAACCAATTTCCATTCCAGCGGAAGAAATTTCTTTGACTTGCGATTCGGTCATCTGGTCTTCGCGGCCGAGATAAGAAGAAATAATATAAAAAACCCCAATCTGATTATTTTCTTTTAGATATCTATAGGCGACGTCGTAGCCGTTTTTATAACCATCATCAAATGTAAGAATTATCGGTTTCTCCGGTAGTTTCTTTGTTGGGAAATCAAGTAATTGCTGAAATGTAATTGTGGTATAACCAGAATTCTTTAAATAATCAGCTTGAGCTTTAAAGTTTTCCGTTGAGACAGACAGATTTGTTCCTGTTTTATCCTCTGGGTTGTTATAAACCCGAATGTGATGATACATCAAAATTGGCACCGCTACCTCGTTTCGGCTGTCTGGAGTTGGTTGTTCTGCCACTACCGGTGTGGTTTTGACATCGCCTTCTTCAATTACCGGTGGCAGTTTTGCTTGGTCAGCCTTGATTTTATTCATAACGAAATATATGGTTATTCCAGCTAGAATTAAAAAAACTCCTACAGTAATCAAAATTAGCTTAATCGTCGATTTTTTCACCAGTTTCCTCCTCCAGAAGTTTTGCTTGGTTTGACTCTAAAACATCGACGTGATTAATTTTGTCGGCCAGTCCGGCATAGCCGGTATTAACTGTTTCCATCATGCTTTTGGCGTTGGTTACATGTTTATTTAATTTACCCAAATTATCACCAAATTTATGAGACTCCTGCTTGATTGTTTTTAGTGTTTTCATTATCTCACGGCTCATTTCGGTAATCCTTTTGCCTTCCAGGCCAAGCATTATTGTTCGCAGATAATAAAAAAATGTGCTGGGGCTTGAAGGAATGACTTTGCTTTTGGCGGCATAATCGAAAAGATCGCGTTCGGAATTTACTACCTCAAAAAAGACTGACTCGGAGGGTAGGTACATAAATGCAAAATCTGCAGTTCCTTCATCGGGATTGATATATTTTTTGGAAATGGCATTTACGTGAACTCGAAAATCAGAGCGAAATTTATTTTTTGCTTCGGATTTTTCTTCGGCCGATTTGGCATTTAAGTAGCGGTTAAAGTTTTCCAACGGGAACTTGGCATCAATTGGAATTAGGCCGGCGTCAATTTTTATTATCGCATCAACAATTTGGCCGTTTCTAAATTGATATTGCATTTTGTAGAGTTCATGTGGAAAAGCTTGGGCCAGCATATCTTTTAGGCCCTGTTCTCCGATGCCGCCGCGAAGCTTCGGCGATTTCAGAAACTCTTGAAAATTGCTAAGCTGGGAACCGATTTGCGACATTGCTCCAAGTTCTTTGTTGACAGCGGAAATTACCCTAGCGGCGTTATCCAGTCGCTCATTTATCGCTTGATTAGTGACATTAATCCGTTCAGAAAAGGAGTTTAGATTTTGATTGATAAGTTGCAGTGACTGATCATTGTTTTTTGAATTCTCTAATTCTTTCAATCGACGAAAAACAAAATAAATAATTACGGCAAAGAAGATTAGAACAATAACAATTAAAATATAGGGCAAGTAGTTTATCATGGACTGATTATAGCATACCGTAAAAAGAATATAGAATTATGGATAAAGAGTTAAGAATGCGGAAAGCCCGTCTCGGCACATGGCGGAGACGGGCTATGTTCGATGGTGGCCCGAAGGGCCACCGATGAGAGCGCCCCATCAGACTATGCATAGGCTGGCTTAGCCCCTTGCGGGGGGGGCGGAGTTTCAGCTTACACCTGACTGATGGGGGTGGCGAGCTGCGAACCGGCGAAATGGACCCCATCGGGGTCGCTGTCGGTTCGCGCTCCAGCCAAGTCGTGCGGCGGCGGAAAGGAGCGGTGGCTATGGCCTAGCCCTACCTGGGCGCCGTTCGCTATTACGAGGAATCAAGGCGCGCGCCGCCAGCACGAGCTTGTTGAACATGATAGAGATCCACATCCAACAAGCTCGCGGTTATCTTTTTTGATAACTACTCCAGTATAGCATATAAGCTTAATGTTGTCAAGCGGTTCGTTTTGATTCAGTCACATTTATTCATCCGGCCGGTTATATATATGTGATCATCTATCAAGTGCAAGTGACGGGGAAACAAAAAACCGCACCTTGGTTTCTGGCTCATTGCCAGAGTAACCTTAATGCGGAACGGATTTGTCTTGCGCACTTGGTCTAAGTCGTGAGTAGACGAAGGTAGCCAAGGGTTTGGGGACCATTTCCTGTCGGTTGGAGACCATTGCGGCGAAGTCTGTGCCAGCCGCTGCGTCTGAGGCTGCTCGCCACTGTTCCTCACTGATTTCGAGGCGCCGAAGTTCGACATATGACGCCACAGATCTACAGTTAACGGCGTGGACCATCGGCAAGACTCCACATGGGAGCAAAGCGTTCTGGTTTGCACCGCACTGAATGGCGTCCCTGATCAGCGCAATCTGCTCTTGCGTGATCGCGTTCTGTAGTGCTAGCTGCAACTGTTTCTGTGTCATCACTTGCCTCCTTGCTAAAGCTTCTGAAGCTCGCGGATGATCGGCATCCACTCGGGCATTTCGCCATCCTCTGTGATGAGGTGTGATGACCACGATCCACCAGCATAGGTGCAAAGGCCACCGGTTTTCCCGTGGTCGATCGCCTCGTGAGCGATCTGAGCCTCGATGATACCAATCGCCGGGTTGCTCTGCAAAGGTCCGACAAGGAACCAACAACCTCCACTCATTGGGATCAGGCGTACGGTGATCTCGTCGC
This sequence comes from uncultured Candidatus Saccharibacteria bacterium, assembly GCA_964355425.1. Classification (GTDB taxonomy): domain Bacteria; phylum Patescibacteriota; class UBA1384; order XYA2-FULL-43-10; family CAINNR01; genus CAYHDN01. The sequence goes on along the minus strand of CAYHDN010000006.1, from coordinate 6,493 downwards.
CATCGGCTGGGCGGATGATGACCTTGTGGGTCGCGTGGAGTGTGGCTGACATAATAAACATCGCGCGATAACCACCAAGAGCACCATGCTCACTTCCAAACTTCCAATGCCTGATTTTCATTGGTGTGCTCCGTATCAGTGTAATCTTTGAACTTATTAAGTTATAGCAAAAACAAGCTAATCTGTCAACAGACAGAAAAAATCATCATTGTTCAATAAAAACAGCAACACCCCCCACGGTGGGGGGTGTATGTTCCAGTTCTCGTACGGCTATTATAAATTTTGTTAGTTTTCACATTTATTTTTGGTACGCCAGGTGCGTCCAACCAGTTCTCACTCACTTAGGGCATTCGCCCAGTACGGCTTTTTTTCTCTTGCTTTAAAATTTTTTTATCGCGGCTCAACACAACCCTATTTCCTCTTGTCCAGCTTGTCCAGCGCCGACCTGAGAGTCATTCGGGCGGATTCGACCAACTTGACGACAGGCTCCATGTCTGAACCTTCAGTCTCTGGCATGCATACATACTTCGCGAACCAGTCTGGGTCGCCGTCAGTGTGCTTACCGGTGTTCTCGACTAGATCAGCCTGGAACAACGTTTCGTCATCATGGCGCTTGTCCAGGATATACTGGACGGCGGTCCCAGCTGCGAGAACAGCTGCTCCTGCGGGGATCCCTTCCTGACAGGACACTACGATTCTCCCCACGATATACCTGATGCTTTCAGGTGGTCGTTGTGGGAGAGGAAACACAACTACACAGAACTTCCCTTCAGTGTCGATGCAAACCGTGGACATGTTAGTCCACCTCCTTGGTTGTGGCCCAGAAAAGGGCCACTGGTACGAGTGACTGTATGTTAGCACAAATTATGTTTAGTGTCAACCCTCACCCTTTGTCGCAGGACAAAAGGGTGAGGGGTGCAAAGTCAAATTGCTTCTGGGCAGATGTCGCAGTAAGGGCAGTATTTGCACTGAAAAACATCCGGTTTAGCCTCGAGTTTTTTTGCTCGAATCCCCTCTCCGACTTCCGATATCATCTTTTTAGTTTCTTCCAAATCATTTTTTTTGTAAGTCGTCTCCCCTTTCAAACCCGACTCAATGAAATAAAGTGATGTTTTTGGAATTAGGTCGTATTTTTTCTCCCAGGCCAAGGCGTAAATCATCATTTGTGACGACTGCGCAATTCTTCGATCGGCATCTTTTTGTTCTTTAACGTCGGAAGTCTTAAAATCGCGGATTTCTGCTGACTCCCCTGCCTTGTAGACGAGGTCAAACCGGCCGCGAATTTTTACATCTCCATGAGTAAATTCAAAAACTTCTTCAACTTTTGATGGTTTTAATTGATCTTTCTGATCGGCGTCAAAAAAACGAGTCAAGCTGTCAATACCTTGCTTGAAACGTAGCTCCTCTTGTTCGCGAGTAATGAAGCCGACATTCTTGAATGCTTGTCGAAAATCAGAATGAAGCTGTTCGAGTGATAATTTGTTACCGGCAATTTTTCGTGCAAAATAATGATCGAGTGCGGCATGTATTGCCGTTCCGTACATCAGCTGTTGATTTTCCAAGAGTGGAATTTTAATAATATGGGCGAAGTAAAATTTCTTTGGACAGGAAAAGTAATCGTCAATTTGTTGACGAGAAAGTCGCAAAATTCTCTCTGAAAATTTAACCGGAAGTTTGAAGCTTGGGGCTGATAGCTTTTTGAAACGTTCAATTTTTTCGACCGGCGATAACTTGCGTTTCAATTTCTCTGGATTTACTTCATCCAAAAATTCCAATACAAATTGCGACAATTTTTTTGCTCTTTTTCCACCGTAGTCCTCTGCCGCAGTCAGAAATAGCAAATCTTTAGCTCTGGTGGTCGCAACGTAAAAAAGTCGCCTTTCTTCTTCAAGATGCCAGTCCCCCACCGGTAATCGCTCCTTTATTAGTTCCTCGGGTATCGGCAATTGCTCCCGTCTTTTTCTTGCCGGAAATCTGTCAGCGACCAAATTAACGACAAAAACTACCGACCATTCCAGTCCCTTTGCCGCATGTGCGGTTAGTATGTTCACTGCGTTTAGATCGGGGTCAATATCGGAAGCCGCTGTGTCATCACCAGCTTCCAAAATTAATTCAAGATTTTGCAAAAATGACAAAACATCGCGCGAATCGCTTGAGTGATTAAAGGTCGCAATCCGGTCAAAAAATTTTGCAATGTTGTGAATTTTCAATTCGCCTTCGGCTGTTGACTGACCGCTTATTTTTTTTAGATATCCCTTTTCTGTTAAAAAATTATATAACAGTTCGCCGACTGGATCATTTTTTTTCTCTCGAAATTTTTCAATATCGGCGGCAATGTTTGATAATTCTTTTTTGGTTTTAGCAATTTCGATCACTTCCTGATTATTTCTTCGGGCCAAAGTATATACCTCGGACAAGATTTTATGGGTAACAGAGTAAATCTCTGAAGTCGCCAATTGATAAAATGCTAGGTTGTCATCTGTATAGGCCAGACATTTCAAAAATGCGATTAACATTTTTATTTCCGGTTGAGAGAAGAGTCCTGAAGCTCCGGAAAAAATCGAAGGAATTCCGGCTAAATTTAAGGATTGAATAAACGGTTCGGCTTGGTTGTTGGCACGAACCAAAATTGCAAAATCATTATTGCAATATTGATTTTTTTCTTTGCACTCCCCTATTTTCCTTACCACACTGTCAGCTTCCGACGATAACGTGTCGCAAAATATCAATTCTGGCGAAGGGCCATGTTTTTGTGTAGTGAGTTTTTTATTTATATTATTCTGAACCTCGAGGCGATCAGGATTATTATGCTGTATGAGCTTGTATGAGGAATTAAGAATTTCAGCAGTTGAGCGGTAATTTTGATTTAGAACAATCTCTTTTGTTTTTAGATAGAATTTTTTGAAATCGAGAATGTTTGAAATTGCTGCTCCACGAAAACGGTAAATTGACTGGTCATCGTCTCCGACAACAGTAATGTTCCCATTTTTGCCGGCGATTAATTTAATTAGTTCATTTTGAGCAAAATTTGTGTCCTGAAATTCATCAACCAAAATAAATTTAAACTTGTTTTGGCAATCCAGAAGAACCTTTTTGTCCTCTTTAATAAGTTTATAGGTTAAGAATATCTGATCGCCAAAATCTAAATTTCCCGATTGGATCATTAATTCCTGATATCTGGCGTAGGCACTTGCCAGCTCTAATGTTTTTTCTGCTTCAATTTTCTCTTCTTCTTTTTGGGCTTTGAATTTTGAGTTTTGGATTTTAGCCCAAGCGAGGTATTCGTCTAGGCTGATTAATTCGTCCTTGAGTCTGGAGAAGTGAATCAGTAGTTCTCTGATGTGCGACAGCGGATCAGCAATCGGACGAAAATGTTTAAGATCAAAGGCAAAGATATTTTGTCTGATAAATATCGCTTGTTCGGTTGCTGTCAGAACTTTGAAATTTGCCGGCAATCCGAGGTGGATCGCATAATCACGTAAGAACCGGTCGCCGAAAGCATGAAAAGTCGAAATCCACATATCGGTGTAGCCATAGGGAACAAGCTCATCAACCCGGGTCTCCATCTCGGCCGCTGCTTTTTCGGTAAAAGTTAAGGCTAGAATCTCCGAGGCTTTGGCCCATTTTTGTTCAATAATATGAGCAATTCGACGGGTAATAACAGCGGTTTTGCCAGTACCGGCGCCAGCGATAATTAGGAGTGGGCCGTTTTTATGAGTTACGGCTTTTTTTTGCTCAACATTAAGATCGGCAAGCAAGCTTTTTGTCTCTCTGAAATCCAATTGTAATGATCCACTGTTCATCGTTAACTGATTATAGATAATGCTGTCATTTTAAGCAAATTTTGAGGGTTGACTATAATAATGAATATGTGCTATGCTAACAAAGCCTCAATCAACCCAACCGTGGAGGTCGTACGCATGCCCAAAATTCACATTATACGAGGCAAAGGACCAAACCTTTTGGTCAACGCTTTGCACGATGAGCTGGATTTGCGTGTTGGTGGTACCGGCCTATCAGTCATGAGGACCGAAGATGAGGGCGATGGTGATGTCCGTTTCTGTATCGAGCTGTTGTCGAGTAGTAAGCCTGCAACGGTGAACCGTGCGATCGCCGAAGTCCTAGGCAACTTGACAAAGCAGTATCTCGACATCAGGGCTGAGCTTGATCAGCCCGATAAAGAGTCTTACTCTCAGGTGCCCAACCTGTCTCTTGTCCCAGCAACCTAGCCTCGCGCTAGGCGTTTCCTTTCCAGCCGGACACCACCGTGGTGCCCGGTTTTTCTATAAAAAAACGTCCAGCACTACTTGGTGCTGGACTGGTCGAAACGCCTCTGGAGGTAGGCTGGTAAGTCGGGGTCGTAGTCCAGCGTAACGACGCCAGAAGGCGGTAGTTACGTCCTGGCTGATTTCGGCGCCTGGCTGTACCGCTCGGACCACCGGGCACACAATACGGCCAGTACACCGATGCAGAGAAAGATGAAACCGGCCCAGAGCCGGACGTAAACATCCTCTTCATTGAAGTTGACGATCAGCCAGAGGCTATCCCCACCGACCAGAGCCAGCGCTACGACTTCGAGTAGCTTCTTCATCTTGCGCCACTTCCTTTGCTGTGGTGTATGTTGTGTCGTTTGGCATGATCATTCTTGCCAAATGAACAACATTCACTATCATCTGTGCTCAATCCGTGTTTTGATCCGTGTAGTTGATGCCCCTGAAAGAGAATCCCCCATAGCTTTACGCGACGGGGGATCCTCATTTAAAGGGCTTTGACTTTGAGAACGCATATTTCAGGTCCTCATTGTCAACTGCTCCATTGTAGCATATAATTTACTATTTGTCAATACTTACTCTTTTGTCGCCTTTTCGATCAATGAAATCAGCGCGTCCTTTGGCACAGCACCAACGACTTGACCAGTAACCTTTCCTCCCTTAAACATCAAAAAAGTCGGGACGCTCATAACATGAAATTTCTCGGCAACTTCCGGATGCTCATCAATATTTAATTTGCCGATGGTAACTTTTTTCTCTTCTTTGACAATCTCTTCCATAATCGGTGCCATCATTTGACATGGACCGCACCACGGTGCCCAAAAATCCACTAATACTGGTTTATCACCAGAAGTTACTTGGTCAAAATTTTTCTCCGTTAACTCTTTCTCTGCCAAATTGCCTCCTTCATTATCGTTCTTTTAACTAAAAACGTAACGGTTTCATACGTTCCAAAGAATATTGTAACATAAAAAAGATCACCAGCTATAGTATTGCGGAAGAATGGCAAACCCATTATATAGCTGTCTAGGAGCCCTTGGATTGTGTGAGGATAAATGGAATGTGGCACTGCCCAGACTGCAAAGTTGGTAATTAGGAAAAAAATAATTGAACCGAATAAACTCCCACCGACGATGTTTGGTAACGTTTTATGATTTTTGAGCCATATTCCAATCAGTCCGATTAAAATAAAGGAACCGTAAACTGATGCCATGATATATGGATTGTAAAAACCAATAAAATAATCAGCAATTAACATAGCGATAATTGGAATAATTAAAGCATATTTTTTATGTAAATAAGTTCCGCCAAATAACGCTAACGCAGCTATTGGCGCAAAGTTTGGTATATTTGGTAAGAATTTAACTAAAGGTGCAATCGGAGCCCAGTCATGAAAATGGTTGGCAATTCGCAACAGCACTCCAAGTAGAATCAAAAAGTAAACCATATTCCTCCCATATTATTTATCGATTTATTTAAAAACTTGCTAATTGCCAAACCATACTATCGTCAAGCTTAACGGGTTGATCAGAAGCGCCAACATTGCTAAAAGTGCCATTATAATAAAAAGCCCAGTACTGATTGCCAGTTGGAGTAATTCCGCCAATTCCGGTGATAAATACACCAAAGCTATATGTATCGTAAGCCAGTGCGAAATTATTCTGGTTTGATGCTCGTTGTAATACACTAAAAGCATTATCCCCGGCTTGGAGGTTAACTTTAAATGAACCTACATTCTCTATTATGACTGATGCCTGATTTAATACAACTGGCTGATTGATAGTTTGTGTAATGGTTTTAGTGATAATTACCGGTTCTGGAATTAAATTAGCCGATGTTTTAGTTTTTGTATTGGCTTGTAGTGCCAAAATCTGTTTTTGCGCCGCTGCCAAACTTTGTTTTAAGCTATTGTTTAGGTCTTCAGATTGGTTAACCCTGAATTTTGTTTGATTCACTTCATTTTGAAGTTGGCTCAACGTATTTTGTAAACTATTGGCATTGTAGGTAATTGTTTGATTTTGTTTTTGTAATACTTTGGTTTGATTGTTTAGATTTTCGATTGATAAACCAGCATAGATAATGGCAACAATCAAAATTGCGATTGCTGGGAATATTAAACTTTTAACTATTTTTTTCATAAATCTCCTTTTTTAAAACAAATAAGCAGCCATCGAAAAGCTGCCTTATCCCAAAATGCGCTTGGGAAACGCCTCTCGACCGAA
>CAYHDN010000005.1:0-27545 GCA_964355425.1 uncultured Candidatus Saccharibacteria bacterium | reverse complement strand
CAAAAATCTCCCTATGAAATTGGGGAGATTTTTGTTAGAATAGTTAGTCGAGTAAAAAAAATTGCATCCATTTTGCTATCCACGACTCGATAAGCCAAAGGAGGGGCAAAGGCTTTCTGGGTACGTAGATAGCAAATTAGACGCAAAAAACTCTATTTAAAGAATAGCAAAATTATCAATAAAATGTCAACCAAATCTCAGAAGTTAAAATTATCTGTTGAAGAGAAAATCAAATTTGATGAGGTCATCATACAACTTCATAACTTTGGTTATAAACGAGTGGAGCATATGGATAATTTTAGTCAGTTTACTGTTGCCGGAGGTTTGTTAAAAGTTTATTCTGTGGCAAATCAAAATCCGGTTACAATTGATTTTTTTGGCAATCAGATTGATAAAATTTACACTTTTGATTTGGTTTTAAAGAAAAAAATCAATCAGTTATCAGAAATTGAAATTCCAAACAATACAATTGAAACGGACGGTAATCAAATAAAATACGGCGACTTAATTGTTCACATCAATCATGGTATTGGAATATACCGCGGGAGAATTTTAAAAAAGATTGCTGGCCAAGAAAAGGAATTTTTTGCCATCGAATATGCCAATGGCGATAATCTTTTTTTACCGCCCAAAATGATTGAAAAAATTTCGAAGTATCTTGGTGTCAGTCGCAAAGCGCCGCGATTGTCTCGTCTTGGTTCGGTTGTTTGGGAAAAATCGAGAAAGAAAATTGAAGAAAATATTTTTGCTTTGGCCAAAGAGCTTCTAGAAGTTTATGCAAAGCGGGAAATTATCAAGCGGCCAAAATATAAAATTGATTATGACTGGGATGAAAAATTGAAAAATACTTTTATTCACAGTGAAACTCCCGATCAAGAAACAGCGATTGCTGAAATATATTCTGATTTGGAAAAAGGTATACCGATGGACCGGCTATTAGTTGGCGACGTCGGATTTGGCAAGACTGAAGTTGCCGTTCGGGCGGCGGCGCAAGTAATTGAAAATGGTGGGCAGGTGGCGATTTTAGCGCCTACCACGATTTTGTCCCGTCAGCACTTTGTTACCATTTCCGAGCGTTTGGCAGATTTTCCAATCAGGGTTGCAGAACTTTCACGATTTGTCAGTGCTGTCGAGCAAAAAAATATTATTATAGACTTGCATCTTGGAAAAATTGACTTGATTATTGGCACACACCGATTATTAAAACACGATATTAAATTTAAAAATCTCGGGCTTTTAATAATCGATGAAGAGCAAAGATTTGGAGTCAAAGACAAGGAAAAATTTAAAGGATTGAAAAACGATATTGATATTTTGTCGCTTTCGGCAACACCAATCCCCCGGACTTTGTTTGTAGCATTGTCGGGAATTCGGCAGATTTCGAAAATTGTGACGCCGCCGGCCGGCAGAATCGCTATCAAAACAAAAGTTGAAAAATATCAAACTGAAAAAATTGTTGGGTATATTTTAAAAGAACTGATTCGCGGCGGACAAATATATTTTCTCCACAATGACATTAAAACAATTCAAGCTAGGACAGCCGAATTTCAGCGGTTGTTTCCGAAAGCCAAAATTGCCATTGCTCATGGTCAAATGCCGGAAGAAAAATTGGCAAGTACAATGGCAAATTTTGCTACCGGCAAGATTGATATTCTATTTTGTTCGACGATTATTGAAAATGGTTTAGATATTCCGACGGTTAACACTTTAATCGTTGAGGATGCAGATAATTTTGGCCTGTCGCAACTTTATCAGATCCGCGGACGGATCGGCCGCGGCAAGAATCAGGCCTTCGCTTATTTTACTTTCAAAAAAAATTTAGTTGGAAATGCCTACAAAAGACTCCAAGCGCTAACAGAAAAAACCGACCTAGGCAGCGGTTTCGATATTGCTTATTCCGATTTAGAGATCCGCGGGGGAGGAAATATTCTCGGCCGCCAACAGCATGGAAATATGGAGGAGTTGGGCTTAGTTCTCTACACAAAACTATTAAATCAAGCAGTCGAGAAATTAAAGAATCAAGCGTAAATGGCAAAATAAAAAAAACACCGCCCCGTAGGGAGGTGATGTGTTCGGAAGGGATCAGACTTTCATCGGCGCCAGACCATTAGCGAAGCGTCTTCGCAGACAAGCGTGATCACACAGGCTGCCTGGTACGGACCATGCGCTGTGCCTGATCCGCAACCACCGATCCACTCGTCACCGTCGAGAGAGAAGAGGTAGCTGTAATCGGGTTCTCGATCACGTTGCTCTTCTGCGCTGCGATTGAGCCTACAGTACTTCTTGCCGAAGCGCAACTCTGACGTCGTCATCACACCGGCGATTTCCGACTCGCCGTAGATGTCGACCATCTGACCTTCGATCTCACCTGTCGTTGGGTCGACTCGGAAGTGGCCGGAAAAGGCGACGCCGGCCCTGCGATTGCTATCAGCAAACCAGCCAAAGATGTTGTAGGCTGGCATTCGCTGAGGCTTGACGCCAGCTGGGATTGGCAAGGGTGGATATGCCGTTATCATGCGGTCACGCTCCCTGGGTGGAATATACTATAATAATACCAGAAAAATTAATTTGTCAAACAAAAAATGCCCCGATTCAATACCGGGGCATTTTTTAGCTGGTTATAGGTATCGTTTGTCTTCGTGGCCGCCTTCTCTACCGAAAGGGTCGAAATCTGGTTTCTTTTTTGGCTCATTGGCGGCAGGAGCCTGAATTGGCTTTTGTTCTAGTGGACCCCTAGTGGATTCTGGCTTAGTGAATTCATTAAAATCCAACTGCGATCCGACTTCCGGACTTTTTCTCATGATGCCTCCTAAAAAATACATATTTAAGCTATATTTAATATAGCAAAAAAATAGCATCATAATAAATGAGTAAAGCTTTATCACAAAAAGAAAAAGAAGCGCTATTACTACTCGACCAAAGTGAAGATATTGGTGCCAAGACACTTTTGAAAGTAATTCATCACTACAAAAGTGATGTCTCAAAGGTGTTAACTGATAGTCAAAAAAATCTGGCTAAATTTTTCGATTCTACAAGTGTGGAAAAAATTGTTCAGGCCAGAAGCGGAAAAATTGAGAATAAAGTTTACACTCAATTTAAGATTAAGCCGGTCTTTTGGGGCGACAAAGAGTATCCGAAACTCTTGGCAGAAATATATGATCCGCCGATAATTTTGTACTGTCGAGGCAACATAAAACTACTCGATTCCATTTGTTTGGCCATCGTCGGCAGTCGGAAACACACTTACTACTCCAAGTCGGTGTTGGAAAGTGTTATTCCACTCTTGGTATCAGCTAAGATGACGATCGTTTCCGGATTGGCTTTGGGCGTTGACGGCTTGGCGCATTATTTGACGCTGGAAAATAGCGGCAATACCATTGGGGTCTTGGGTTCTGGAGTTGATAATATTTATCCGACTGCCAATCATCAACTGGCTGCAAGGATTCTTGAAAGCGGCGGACTTATTCTTTCCGAGTATCCGCCCGGTAGTCGGCCGTACAAATCAAATTTTCCTCTCCGCAACAGGATTATTGCTGGACTTTCTGTTGGAACGTTAATTATCGAAGCGAGGCATGATTCCGGCTCCCTAATCACCGCCGGCCTGGCCAACGAATATGGCCGCGAGGTTTTTTCCGTGCCGGGAAACATCGATAATTTTGCCTCGGAAGGAACAAATACGTTGATTAAACAAGGCGCAAAAATGGTCACCTCTGCCGATGACATTTTATCGGAGCTAAACATTGAATCAATTAGTCCGGAAAATTTGCTACTGGAGCCACAAAACAAAGAGGAGGAATTAATTTTTTCGTTATTGGAAAAAGGGGCGTTGCCAGTTGACAAAATCGCCAAAGAGACTAGCCTAGATATTGTGACCATAAATTCACTGATGTCGGTTTTAGAAATATCTGGTAAAGTAGAGAAAATTGACACAGGCTTTAAGTTAAAGGGCAAATTAAAACAAAATAAAGGAGCGAAATGAATCTAGTAATCGTTGAATCACCGGCGAAAGCAAAAACGATTGAAAAATATTTAGGCAAGGATTTCAAAGTTTTAGCCTCCTATGGACATATTCGTGATTTACCAATAAAAGAGCTTGGTGTTGATGTCGCGAACAATTACGAGCCGACCTATGAAATTCCAACCGATTCGAAAAAAACTATAACATTACTGCGAAAAGAGTGGGACAAAGCTAAGGAAATTTATCTGGCGACTGATCTAGATCGTGAAGGCGAGGCGATTTCTTGGCACCTACTGCAAGCGCTAAAATTAAACGACAAAGATCCAAAAGTGAAGCGAATTACTTTTTCGGAAATTACCAACACGGCACTAAAAAATGCGATCGCTCATCCGCGAAAGATTGATATGAATTTGGTTGATGCTCAACAGGCGCGGCGGGTACTTGATAGATTGGTTGGCTATAAACTTTCGCCGCTATTGTGGAAGAAAGTAAAGTCGGGACTTTCCGCTGGCCGTGTTCAGTCGGTTGCAGTCCGTTTAGTGGTGGAGCGCGAACGGGAGATCAAGGCTTTTAAACCTGATGAGTATTGGATTGTCGCGGTTTTACTCTCTAAACAGAAAGATGAACTAAAGTTTAAGGCTTATCTTGTTGAGGAGAATGGCAAACCAATAAAGAAATTAGATATTAAAAAAGAAGCCGAGGCAAAAAAAATCGAAAAAGCCCTGGCCGCTGCCAAGTATAAAGTTCTCTCGGTTGATAAAAATGATCTGGTGCGCAAGCCGTCAGCGCCGTTTACAACCTCAACCCTACAGATGGAAGCCTCAAGAAAGCTGGGTTTTTCGGCTAAACAGACGATGTCGCTGGCCCAGAGGCTCTATGAAGCGGGGAAAATAAGCTATATGCGAACCGATTCAACGAATCTTTCAACTTCAGCAATAACAGCAATCAGAAAAACAATCGAGTCCGAATTTGGCAAAAAATATTTGCCGGTTTCCGCCCAGAAATATCAAACCAAATCAAAGCGGGCGCAGGAAGCTCATGAAGCAATCCGCCCGACTCATTTTAACGAGCGAGACGCGTCTAGTGATTCGCGGGAACAGCGGCTCTATGATTTAATTTGGAAACGGACTGTTGCTTCGCAAATGGCAGAAGCACTGATTGAAGTGATTGAAGCCAGAATTTTGGCCGCGATCAAAGAAAAATTGGTTTTCTTGGCCAGAGGAGAGAGTATTAAATTTGACGGCTTTATTAAGGTATATACCGAAGGCAGTGACGACGAGACCGAAGAGGAAAAAATTACAATCCCAGAGCTGACAAAAGATGAAGTGCTCGATTTTCATCAATTCGAAAAAACGCAAAAATTTACCGAGCCGCCAAAGCGCTATTCAGAAGCGACCTTGGTGAAAAAACTGGAGAGCTTGGATATCGGTCGGCCTTCAACCTATGCACCGACAATGTCAACAATTCAGGACCGCGGCTATGTTCGTTTGGAAGAGAAGCGCTTTTTCCCTGAAGAGATCGCTGAAATTGTTAATGATCTTCTGGTTGAACATTTTCCAGTTGTCGTTGATTATAAATTCACCGCCAAGATGGAAGATGAATTTGACGACATTGCCGAGGGAAAAATGGAGTGGCCCAAGGTGATTGACGAGTTTTATCTTCCATTTGCCGATAATCTAAAGGAAAAAAATAAAGAGCTGGATAAAAAAGATATTGCACCAGTAAAGGAAATTGGCGAGAAGTGTCCGGAGTGTAAAAAGCCGCTGGTTGAGCGCTTTGGCAAATTCGGTAAATTTATCGCTTGTTCGAATTATCCCGAGTGTAAATACTCCCGGCCACTAGAAACAAAGGAGGACAAGAAAGCTTCAGTTATCCATGAAAATGGCGAAGTTGAGAAGCTTTCCGAAGTTGAAGGCGAAAAATGCGACAAGTGCAAAGGCAAAATGATTGTCAAGGAGGGCCGTTTTGGAAAGTTTTTGGCCTGTGAAAATTATCCAAAATGTAAAAATACTAAAACGATCGTCAGCGGTAAGACGATGAAATGCCCAGATTGTGACGATGGCACGGTAGTAGAGCGCCGGACGAAAAAAGGCCGGGTCTTCTGGGGCTGTTCCCGTTACCCGAAATGTAAATTTGCCAGCTGGCAGGATCCGAGGGCGGAAAAACGCGAATCAGACGCGAAAAAATCAGCGGAAGATGTCAATAATGAAAGTCCGCAAGAAGTCGAGGAAAAATCAGACAAAGAATAAAAAAAAGCCCGCCGTACCTGGTGAGGTCGTGCGCGTGTATGTTTCAAAGCTGGTCAATGATATCATCGAACCCCTCGGCACGGAAAGAGGCGATATCTTGCTCAGACTCTCTCAGTATCGCCATTGCCGCGTCATTCAACACGCCGGCGTCTTCCATCTTGGTGATAAGGTTGCTGTATGTCTGGACAACCATCGTCTGGGCTTTCAGCGCTGCCAACAACTGCGCCTTAGTAAGCGTTATGCACCTCGACTCTAAGTGATGATACAATCATACACTATTTATATAAAAAAGTCAATGCTTCCAAAGCCGGTTCAGAATTTAATTGATGAATTTTCGAAATTGCCGGGGATCGGGCCGAAGACTGCGGCGCGGCTGGTTTTTTATTTATTGAAAAAGCCAAAAACTGAAGTTTTGGCTTTCGGATCAGCCGTAAGCGAGCTCATGGCGAATATAAAATATTGTAGCGAGTGTTTTTCCATTACAGATGTGGATATTTGTGAAATTTGTTCCAATAACGAAAGAAACGGCAAGATTTTGGCTGTTGTCGAGGAACCACTAGATATTGTGGCCCTAGAAAAAACCAGAGCTTTCAGTGGCCTATATCATGTACTTGGCGGAGCAATCTCACCGATTGACGGAATTGGCCCGGAGAATTTACGAATTGCCGAGCTACTTGACAGGTTAAAAAATAATCCTAAAATTAAAGAAGTAATTCTTGCGACAAATCCATCGCTTGAAGGCGAGGCTACTGCGACGTATATAAAATCTCAAATTGAAAAAACCTGCCTGCCGGCAGGCAGGAACAATTCCAGTATTGAGATTACCCGAATAGCCAGAGGCTTACCGGTTGGCGGAGACCTGGAATACGCCGACGAGATTACATTATCTCGGTCATTAGAAGGAAGAAAGAAATACAAATAAATAAGGAGGAGGCATATGCCTGATCAGTTTTGGTGCCTAGAGTGCGACAAGGAATACTCTAGCCCGACCCCTGGAAGCTGTCCCCATTGTGGCAATGCTTTGCAAAACTTGGAAGGAGTGCCTGAAGACAGCGACATCGAGAAGGGGCCGCAGGAGTATGTTGACAGGGATTTTGAGTCTGTAGCAGAGGATGAAAAAACGCCTGCCTACGACGATGACATGTCCGAGGGATTGCGCAAGGCGGCTTAATAACGAAATTAAAGTAGAAAAAGGCCTATTGCCAAAAGCATGAGGCCTTTTTGAATCGGAAACTTTCTGCTAGTATTTGACTATGAGACTATATAACACCCTATCGGGCAAAATTGAAGAGTTTAGGCCGATTTCCGGCAAGAATGTCAGTCTTTATACCTGCGGGCCGACAGTTTATGATTCCGCTCACATCGGCAACTTGCGGACTTTTGTTTTTGAGGACATATTGCGCCGAACTCTGGAATTTTTTGGCTACGGCGTCAAACAGGTGATGAATATCACTGATATTGATGATAAGACCATTGCTCGGAGCGAGGGAAAAAAAGCGGCGTTTGAAAAATTAACTCGGGATCTTGAAACAAAGTTCTGGTCTGACCTGGAAAAATTAAATATTAAAAAACCAGCCGAAACACCCAAGGCGACGGAGTATGTCGAGAAGATTGTCGCTTTTGTTAAAGATTTGTTGGATAAGGATTACGCTTATAAGGGTGTCGACGGTTCAATATATTTCTCGATTGCCAAATTTGTCGATTACGGCAAATTGTCGAACTTGGATAAAACAGGAATAAAGTCCGGAGCCAGAGTCGCGCAGGACGAATACAGCAAAGAAAATCCAGCTGATTTTGTTCTCTGGAAAGCCTGGGACGAAAAAGATGGTGAGATTTTTTGGGATCCCTCGACTTGGCTCGGGACAGGGACTGAACTCGGCAAAGGGCGGCCGGGTTGGCATATTGAATGTTCGGCAATGAGTCAGGATAAACTAGGCGAGACGATTGATATCCATGCTGGCGGCGTTGACCTGATTTTCCCCCATCACGAGAATGAAATTGCCCAAAGCGAAGCCAGAACCGGCAAAAAATTCGTCAACTATTGGCTTCACGCTGAGCACTTGCTTGTTGACGGCAAAAAGATGTCGAAAAGTTTGGGTAATTTCTATACCCTGGATGATATTATCGAGAAAGGTTTTGATCCGCTGGATTTCCGCTATCTTTGTCTTTCCGCTCACTGGCGCGACAAATTGAACTTTACTTGGGATTCGCTTGATGGAGCCAAAAATGCCTTGGTACGGGCAAGGAAAATCATTGCAAATGATTCCCGACCCGATCGGGGATCCATAGATAGTGAGTACATATCACGCTTCAAATCTGCGATTGAAAACGACCTAAACACACCAAAGGCGCTGGCAGTTTTTTGGAATTTGTTGCGTGACGAAGAAATATCAGCCGGCGACAAAAAAGCCACAGCATTGGAAATGGACAGAGTTTTTGAGTTGGATCTGGATAAAACAACTATTGATGAAATTCCAGCAGAAGTTCAAAAATTAGTTGATGAACGTCAAGATGCTCGCGAGGAGAAAGATTTTGGCCATGCTGATGAAGTTAGAGAGCAAATTGAGAAGTTGGGATATGTTGTCGAGGACTCTGGTAAAGAAACTAAAATACTTAGAAAATAATTATGTAGAGATGCTCTAATATAGTAACGATTTAGTGCGATTGCACTAAATCGTTACTGAAAATGGGTTATATTTGGTCTAATAAAATGCGAATACCCCCTCCACGCGGTGTGGAGGGGGTATTGGTTCGTCGCGCAGGCGTTGGTTGTTGAATCGCCTGCGCTGCCGGGCGTCGATTGCTCTCGTATCCGGCGATGAGCTAATAAGAACCTGTTTAGGGAGAACCTGACCAGCTCACGGTCAGCATTCTATTTCGGCTAACCGGGGTCCATGTCCCCGTGCCTCACTTTCGTGTCTCCCGTGGAGCCGGGGTACGAAGCAATGCCGTCTGTAAAGTGATATTCACCCGCAAGAGTCTACACTCTCCAAGCAATCCTCACAGATTAGTCGCCGGCGCGACGGAACTAGCCTTGGCGACTGTGGGCTAGTCCGTTAATCTACAGCTTCAATGTAGACCTCCCGGACCGGAATCATCCGGTCTCTTGCACCTGATGCGGGCGCCCTGGAACTAGCCGGCGCCGGCAGCCGTGGTCATGGCGAAGGTGCCGATGCCCACGCCGACGTGCGTGGCGTTGCCCAGGAGACAGCCGGTGCTGATGGCGATGCCCGTGTGAACCTCGAGATATTGGTACATCACAGCAACGTCACCGTCCACCGTCGTTTACACATCTGCTTTGCCTCCTGTCTCTGTTCGCCCCAGTCGAGGGACGGGAATGAAGTTTGCCGGTGGATTCTCCTCTAGTGGAGAACCAGTTCGTAATGTGATGCTCCGCACCAATCCAACCGCGTCTCCACCAACAACTTTGTAATAATATACTAGCATATGATTTAAAATTTGTCAATACTTTTATCACTGCCAGCTTTCATAATCGAAAAAAATCAGATATAATTTCTGCATGAAAAATATTTGGGAAGAATTAAAAAAACCAATTCTAATGTTGTCGCCGATGGCCGGATACACCGACTCGGCTTTTCGAATTATTTGCAAAAATCAGGGAGCTAATTTATTGATGACAGAATTAGTTAGTTGTGATGCGATCGTTCACTCTGTAACTAAAAGTTCGAAATTAGATAAATTAAAAACGAATCCAACGTATAACTTAATGGAATTTCAAAAAAAAGAGATGCCGATTATTATTCAACTTTTTGGCAAGCATCCGGAAAAGTTTGCAGTTGCGGCCAAATGGGTTGAGGAAAACTTGAAACCAGCGGGCATCGATATCAATATGGGCTGCCCGGCGCGGAAAGTTGTCGGTTCTGATCACGGAGCAACGCTTTTGCGTGATCAAGCGAGGGGAGTCGCTGTTGTTAAAGCAGTCCGCACGGCGACAAAATTGCCACTTTCTGTTAAAACCCGTTTGGGTTGGGAAAATGACGACGAAATATTGGAATTTGGGCCAAAATTAATTGCCGCCGGAGTCGACGCTCTCATAATTCACGGCCGAACATATAAAGACGGATTTAACGGTAGTGCTAGATGGGAAAACATCTATACACTGAAATCCAAAATCCAAAATCCAAATGTCAAAGTGATCGGAAATGGGGATATTAAAGGCCAAAAAGATATCGATGAGAAGCTTGGCAACTTGGATGGTGTTGCTATTGGCCGTGGTGCGGTGGGCAATCCATTTATCTTTAATCCGGAATTTGAAAAATTGTCCGACGTTGAAAAATTGGAATTAAAAAAGAAAACCATTCTCAAACATGCCAAATTGGCCTTTAAAATCAAAGGCGAGAAGGGGATTATTGAGCTTAGAAAGCATCTCTTAGCCTATTTTAAAGGATATCCGCAGGCGAAAGAATTGCGAAAGAAATTTGTTGTGGTTAAGAGTATTTTAGAAATTGAAAAAATCATAATTCAACCTCCCACACCTACGAGGTGTGGGAAAGTTATACAGGGCATTGACAGCGGCGGAAAAAAATGCTAGACTGTTAAAGGTGAAATAGATATTTGAAAAAGCAGGAGGCGGTCCTGCTTTTTTTGTCTAGAACCAGAAGCCATATATTATTGTAGTCAGAAACTTAGCTGGGATTTAGGGACCTATGGATGGAAGGAGTTTTAAGCTTTAGGCAGCACGGCCCCATAAACTATGTGGGCCAGCCGACAAGTGGCCTTCCATTTCTCACCTTCTTCCCGGCTAAATTTCTGCCTATCTTATGGCCTTGTGGCCTAGGATTTGGCGGTACGTATAGAAAATGCCTGTAGGCCCATCGCGGGCAACAGGATAATACAATGCGCCCGCGAGGGCGGAGGTGACGACATGCGTCGTTACGTTTGGTTGTTCGTCGTCGTCGTGTTCTTGCTCGTCGGCTTCGTGCCGACGGCGCAGGCTATCAGTTTGGTGCCGACCTTCATCTTTTCCGTCCGCGACGGCAAGGTGGAGAGCCGTTACCTGGTCCGCTTCGTCGGGTCCCAATCGGGCGAACTGACCCCGACCGGGAATACGCTCCGGCCGAGACCTGGCGAAGATGTTCGGTGCCAGGTTCTTCAGGTACACGCCGGCGTACACCTGCGCGACTTTCATTTCCAGTTCTCGTGCATGGCAACCCCGCAGCGCGGAGACTGGACGCCCTTCACCTCCGATGATGCCTATGGGCACATCGGGGAGTTGGGCCAGTTCATGCCTGCACCCGGAGGACTAGCGACGCCACTTCGCTTTCGGCTCACCGTCAAGAACGGCGAGAGCCACGAAGTCCGGATATTCGGCTTCAAGGAGCCGATCATCAACGGACTGATGAGCCTCCTTGGGATGTCGCATGACAACTTCGTAGAGTACTCACTTCTTTATGTGGTGCCGTCCAACCCCGCGCAGGATTCATCTTCGGCAACGATCACAACTATGGACGGCTCGCAGTTTGCCGATGCCAAAGCGACCACGGAGAACTTCCGTCGGACTGCCGAGGCTTTCGGTAAGGTTCAGGAGCAGGTGGCGAAGGCCATCGAAGGACTGAACCTCAACGACACTGCGATCACCCGCCAACTTGATGTCGAGACGGCGCGCAACGATACACAGGATGTGCGTTTGGCACGTCTTGAGTCGTGGGCATCGTCCGTCGCCGGCACGCAAGTATTGGTGCCACCGACCGCGCCGACAACCGCGACCGCGCCGACCCCACCTGCGGTAGCAACCAAGTGCAACTGGCGACTCAACCTCCCTACGGGGGTCATTGCCAAGATCGAGACCCTTGATCACCGTGGGGAACGCAGTTACGACGGACGCTGGGCGAAGTTCATTCCGATGAATAACTACGCGCCCGGCGCCATGTGTGTCCGTCTGACCTGGGAAGGCCGCGACAAGCCCGACCAGTGGAAGATCGTGAACGTCAGCGACGGCCTGGCCGTCGACTACCTGAAGCTGGAGGTGAGGTAGCCATGCGGCACCTCATGATCATGATCGCACTGCTCACACTCAGCGGAGTGTGGGCGCAGGACAATGAAGGTGCCCCGGCTGCCAGTAACGCGCCGGCCGCTGTGGTGCCTGCACCCGCCCAGTCCGTCGAGTTCGGTGGCAAGACCCAGCTCTACATTGACTGGATCCGCCCGCTGACTGCCGCTGAGGTCGCTTTTCTGGCCACCGTACCAGAGGGCTGCGACCGGGATGGCCAGAGCTTCAAAGGGGTTGTCGAGGCTTGTTTCAGAGCCAACATTCCCCATGTGACCGCCCCTTACTACAGCTGGAAAGACAGGAACGGCGTGGTCTACAACTACGCTTACTACTGTCGGTTACTTCAGCCGGCAGATGCGCCGCACACGTGGCGATTGTGTCTACCGACGGCGACGCTACCGGGGCTGGGAGAGCTCCCGCCGGTCGAACCGGCGAAGAAGCTGGAGATTACACCGGCGGTGACAGAAAATGTCGCCCTTGATTTCTTGCCTATTGAGGGTAAGGATGTCTTGGCCGTCATTTCCTCCCCGGTCTGCCGCTCCGTTGGTGGTGCAATCGAACGCGGCAACCCGGCAAGCGAAGTCCGTGAGCCGATCGGAGCCGCAACCCTTGTGCCTACTACGGTGCACAGGATATGCAAGCCGCCTTCGCCGTCACCTGACGGTACCTGCGGTCCTGGCACGCCGAATCCTCCTCCGCCGCCAAGTGGAGCGCCGGCGGATCCGCCCGACAATCCGGGTGGGCCGACGAATCCGATCACCCCGCCCGGCGTCGGACCGCCGGCGCCTGATGTGCCGGATCATGGTACATCCGGTCAACCGTGGGATCTGCAACCGGATCACCCCAATGTCGCCGATCCGGTCGAGTAACTACGACCCGTAATTGGGTCACTACCTCCCAGCACCACTCGCAAGCGTGTGGTGCTGGGCTCCTCCAAGTTTGTAATGATTTATAAACTTGGACAGAGAGAATAACATTGACAAATGAAGGATAGTATAGTATATATTAAACTAGCTGTTAATTTAAGGGAGAAAAATGAACATCGTAAAATTATTTTCAAAAGCAGGGGAAAAGATTAAGGGATTGGTTTCAAACAGAAAGAAAGTTGTGGCGACAGTTGCCGTTTGTGCAACCGTGGCCGCTTCTGTTGTTGGTTTGCAAGCCAATAAAGTCGCCCAATCAGCAGGAACCCCGCGTTTTAACTTTTTGCCGGGTGATATTGAAATGCTGCAAGTGGCAAAAACCACTGCCGGTTCAACTTGGGGCGACCCGCAAAACGCCAATATTGGCGATCGTGTCGCTTACTCGTTCTATTATCACAACGGTATGATCAACACTACTGCCCATAACACCACGCTTCGTGTGGATTTGCCGGTTGATCAGGGGACGGAGCTAAAAGCTACCAGTTATCTTTGGTCAAGCGAGACAGCTTACATTACTGACACAGTAGTCGACGGTAGCGTAGTTGGACTAACTGGCGCTACAATTAACACTCCGTCCAACGCCCGAATTCAGTATGTCCCGGGTTCAACCAGATGGTTTCCTGAAGGCAACCAAACCGGTATTGCCCAGCCTGATGGAATCGTTTCAGCCAGCGGTCTAAATATCGGTGATATCCAGGGATGTTGGCAGTATTCAGGATACGTTACTTTTTTGGCTGATGTCTATGGTCAGTCAACTTTGGTGATGGATAAAAAGGTTGCTCATCCGGGTGAATCAGAATGGCACGACGAGATCGTTGCCAATCCCGGCGATTCCGTAGCTTATCACTTGGGTATCAGAAATGATGGAAACATTACTGCTGATCAAGTCAGTGTTAAGGATATTCTTCCGGATTATATGACTTATCAAATCGGCACAACTTATTACTACACACAAGCTCATCCTGAAGGCGTAAAACTGCCCGACACTATGTTTACAACCGGAGTTTCAATTCCGGATGTAGCTCCCGGTGACGGCGGGATCACATATATTACTTACAGAACCGGCATTAGCTCGACAATTCCTGCCGGTACTTGGGCGTTAAACAATGTTGCCAAGGTTTTTCAGGCTGGTATCGAGAAGGATATGGATCAAGCTAAAGTCACCGTTACCGCTTCGCGTGGTTTGATTATCGACAAAATGGTTTCCAATGGTACCAGCTGGGTTGAGCAGAATACTGCTGGGCTTGGTGATACGATTTCATACCGGATCATAGTTCGTAATAGCGGAAATATCACAGTAAATGGCGTCTATGTTAAGGATATTCTTCCGGTCTATGTTAATTATATTGCCGGTTCGACCAAAGTTGACGGTGTAGTAGTTTCAGATCAAATTATCACCTCTACTGGTCTTTCAATTGGAAATTTGGCTCCAGGAGAACAAAAAGTCATTACCTTCTCAGCTAGAATCTATGGTTGTCCACCAGTCGGCGGATATAACCTAGTAAATACTGGATATACCTATGCTACCGGTATCAATGAGATCTCTGATAGTGCCACTACTGTTGTTACTGTTACTGCACCGGTCAGCCCTAGAAACTAACAAATATTATAAAACAGGGAGAACAGATGAATAAAATCACAAGTTTCTTCAGCAAACTAAAGCCTAGGGTCAAGTATATTCTTGGTATCTTGGGTATTGCCGCGATTGTTTCGCAGGGCGCATTTGCCTTTACTAAGCTTTCAGCTACTACACCTCGATTTAATTTTCTCTCTGGTGACTATGAGCTTTTGCGCGGAGTAAATTCAACTGCCGGTGAAACTGTCTGGAGGGACCCGATTACCGGTAATGCTGGCGATACTTTTCAGGGTATTGTTTATTACCATAACGGCATGGTTAACACGACTGCCGAGAATACTCGCATTAAGGTTACAATTCCGGCACAAACAACCAACAAATCTGCCAATTTAACCGCCAGAATTTCTGCCGATAACGCCGAAACCGTTGCCGATACGATAGTTGATGGCCAAATCGTCGGACTTTCAGGTCTAACAGTAAATTTGGATCAAAATGCTACTCTGGACCTGGTCCCTGGTTCGGTTAAATGGTATCCTAATCAGCAAAATAATCCGGATGTACCGGTGATTTTTCCCACTGGTCAAAGCGGAGACGAGATTGTAGATACTAGCGGCGTAAACATCGGAGATATTCAGGGTTGTTGGCAATATTCCGGCTACGTTGTTTTCTCTTTTGTCACTTCACAAATTACCGTCCCCGGACTTGATGTTGACAAAACTGTCCGTAATGTTACCGCCGGTGAAATCGCCTATGTTGAGACAACCTCTGCCGCTTCAGACAATGAAGTGGAGTTTAAGGTTGCCTCGACTAATACAGGCACAGCAACCGCAAATGACGCCGTGATTAAAGATAGCCTTCCTGCCGACCTGTCTTTTGTTTCTGGCTCGATGAAAATTTATCGAGGCGGGGCTGTAATTTCAGAGAATTTACCGGATACAATTGCGACGCAAATATTCACCTCTGGTTGGAATATGGGCGATTTGCAAGTTGGCGCCGCAAATGCTGATACTCTAGTTTTTAAAGCTAAGGCACCTTCCAGCATTTTGGCTGCGAAATCAGTTACAAACACTGCAGAGGTTAGCTCTAGCTCACTTTCAGATTCTGACACCGCCAGCGTTAGTCTCGTTCCTGACGAGTCGTCAAATATCATTCCAAACAAAACAGCTAAAAACTTGACTTCTGGTCAAATTGCTTCTCCGCGAACGATTGCCGGCCGCACTGTTTTGGCTACTGACGCCTTGGCTGGACAGTCAATAGAATATACCTTAATTACCAAAAACACTGGCAACGCAACCGCGGTTGGTTATATAATCCAAGACGGAATTGCCGATATTCTTGAGTACAGTGACATAATTTCTGTTTCTGATGGCGGTAGCGTCGTTGATGGGACTTCTGGGAATGACGTCAAACTAGTGAAATATCCGGCGATTGACATTGCTGGTGGACAAACCGTTATTCGAACATTCACTGTTAAAATTAAGGATCCGATTCCCGGCACACCGGCAAGCGGCTTTCATTTTGATATGCAGATGTATAACCAATACGGCGACGAAGTAATAATCTTCTTGTCGATTCCGACTCCGCCGCAAAAATATCCGATTCTTCACGTTGAAAAGTTGGTCCGTGATTTTACCATCAATGAAATCAACTTCGTTGATGCAAACAGCGCGATTGCTGGTGATACTTTGGAATACAAAATTTTGTTTTCCAACACTGGTGATGGGCCAGCTGATCAAGTGAAATTTAGCGATGTTCTACCGGCTAATATGAATTATATTGCCGGCACTACAGTCATTTCGGTCAACGGCGAAATTGAGCACACTTTGCCTGACGGAATCATTTCTGGCGGAGTAATGCTTGATACGATCGCCGCCGGTGATACTGGTTATATCAAATTTAAAGTTATCACTGATGCTGGCATTGCCAATGGTACAACTTTGGTTAATACTGCCAGTTTGACTGATAACGGTGTTTCAATTTCTGATACCGCTTCAACAATTTTCAAAGCTCTTGCTGTCCAAATTGCTGTTCCTACAACTCCGCTGCCACGAACTGGTGCTGACAGTGTTTCAATCGCAGCGATCCTTTCAGTAATTCTTACCGGCGCTGGAATGTTGGTTTATCGCAGGTTCGCTTAAAGTTTTTTCTCCTCGCGGAGTCCAAGCTTTAGCTTGTAGCAATTATCTTTGGTACTTGTAGGGAGCATTATTGGGGGAATAATTGCTCTGCAAATATAGAAAAAGCTCGTCGAGAGATCGGCGGGCTTTTTTCGTATTGACATTTAATATCAAATATGATATACTTTTTGTGCATTGCTGGAGTGAGCCAAAGGCTCACTGCTCGCCCTGGTGGCGGGTAGAAAACCACAAGGAGGTATCAAGCGATGCAACCATCCGAGTTTTGGCAGTATCTCGAGCAGTTCGGGTCACTCTCTGATCGAAGCTCTGGGTTTTGGAGGAATTCAGAGGCAGTCGTTGAGGCGACTCGTCTGCTGCTTGCTGAGTGTTCCGGGGCGCAACAATGGATCGCAAACTGTGCAGCGTGTCATCTGTTTCTCGAGATGATCGTAGCCTTGCGGATCGGGGGATGGATGGAAGGAGGGGACAGCCCGAAGCCGGGAAAGTACATGCCGGCTAACTGTACCTTCCACCACGGCATTGCTGAGTTTCGCCAGCTGCTCTTTCAGCATCCGGTGAGAGGGGCAATCAACGCTATCTGGTCGCAAGAGGGCTGTGACTACTTCCGCCAACCGCGGTCGACTGAGCGTCTCGCGACCTTCGTGCGGGATCAGCTTTGGCAAGATGAAGACCCTGGCTATGAGGAGTGGTGCAGGCCCTACGGGGCCGCCATCCTGTTGATTCGCGGTGACCGCGTAGACATCTACCCCTTCCCGGAGCAATGGACTGATATCGTTGAGGGTGTGCGGAATGACCTGGACCATATGACTGCGCGCGAGAAGGCAGCCGCTGAGCTGCCGGTCGTGGTCAAGTCATTCGTGGACTTGCTCGGCTGGGGCCCGGTCATGGACGAGCTGGAGATACTCCGGCCCAAGGATGACTAGACGATTGCAGAGCTGATCACGGGAATCACCCGTGTGTCATCGCCGCCGGCCCGAAATACTGGGCTCGGCGGTTTTTCTTTCGTGGTTGATTTTTCAACCAATTATCCCTATCATTTAATAAATACGCACGCCAAATGCGAGTGAATTGTAACGATCGTTACAATTCACTCGTATTTTTGATATAATATAAATTGCTAACAGATAAGTTAAATTATTGAAATATGAGAAAAAGGCAGCGAGAAAAAATTGTTGACATTACAACTTCAGTTTTAGAGGTTTTGTTTCGAATTGCCGGTGCAACTAGTGATGCTTTTTCTAACAAACGGGAGTTTTATTATGAGTTGAGCCGCCATGGTTTCGACCGCTCGGAAATTGCTGATCGTGTCAGGGACTTAATCAATGCTGGACATATCGAAGCGAAAGAGGAGTCTGGGACTAAAAGCGTTCGTTTGACGCGTAAAGGCAAAATCAAATTGCTTGAAAAATCACGTGACTTGCAATCGGATGGTAGGTGGCGATTTATTTCATTTGACATTCCCGAGGATCGGAAACCATTAAGAGTCGTGCTCACCAGATCCCTACGGAAAATTGGCTACAAACCAATTCAGAAAAGTTTATGGGCTTGTCCATTTAATAAGGCGGATGAGATCGATTTACTGATTAGTGAGATGGGAATTAACGAATTCGTTGCCAATTTCCGAATCGAGAAAACTGACATTGAAGAACACTTACGAGAAATTTTCGATCAAGAATTAGAATAAAATACGAGTGATTTGTAACGATCGTTACAAATCACTCGTATTTAAAACCAAATAAATATGAACATACTATGTGAATAAGTTTGGAATTTTTGCTAATATAAAATTATGGATATTAAAGCAAAACTGCAGGAGTTGAAGCAGGTTCTAAAAATTGAAGAAAAGCAAGTAAAAATTACCGAAATTGAAAACGAAATGCAAGCGGAAGGTTTTTGGAATAATCAAAAACTTGCCAACGAAAAAACTAGGGAACTAAAGGGCTTAAAAGCCGAAGTCGAAAGATTTCAAGCTTTGGAGGAGTTAGTGGAAATAGCTGGTGACGATGATTACAAATCCCTGGAAGAGGAACTTAAAAAACTAGAAGTATATACTTATTTTACTGGTAAATACGACGATCACAGCGCCATTATCAATTTCTACTCCGGTGCCGGCGGTGATGACGCGCAAGACTGGACGGAAATGCTTTTTAGGATGTATTTAAAATGGGCGCAGAATAATGAATATCAGGCGAAAATTTTGTCCCAATCCCAGGGCGGTATCGCTGGTATTAAATCGGCGACAATAGAAGTTAGTGGCCTTTATGCTTACGGAAAATTAAAAAAGGAATCCGGCGTCCACCGCTTAGTTCGCCAATCACCGTTTAATGCCAAAGATTTGCGTCAGACATCATTTTCCCTAGTCGAAGTGATGCCAAAAATTGAGAAGGAAGGTGAAGTTCAAATAGCAGACTCTGATCTTCGAATTGATGTTTTTCGCGCCGGTGGTCATGGCGGCCAATCAGTAAATACCACCGATTCGGCAGTCCGAATTACACACTTGCCAACTGGAATCGTCGCTCAATCACAAAATGAAAGATCACAACTTCAGAATAAGCAAAATGCAATGAGTGTGCTGAAGGCTCGCTTAGCAAAGCTACTAGAGGAGCAACACAAAGATCAAGTCAATGAGCTTCGTGGAGAGGTTTCTGAACCGGAGTGGGGAAGCCAAATCCGCTCGTATGTTTTACATCCTTATAAACAGGTTAAAGACCACAGGACCGGTTATGAGTCAAAAAATCCCGATGCGGTACTTTCTGGCGACTTAAATAATTTTATTGAAGCAGAGATTCGGGAAATTTCTAATTAATCTAATTAGTCTAATTTCTAAACAAATTCCAATTACCAAATTAGTCATTATCAAATTAGATATTTTTTAGGTCAATTACCCGCCTGCAACGCTTTGCGTGGCAATGTGGGCAGGTAACAATTAGAAATTAATAATTTTGTACATGCAGCATTATTTACAATATGCCAGATATCTAAAAGTTCCTTTTTCCGCCGAGGTCTTTTTGCACTACCGATCGGCAATCGTTCTGCTTTTGGCTTTGGTTATCCTCTCTTTCCTGATTGATTTTTTATTGTCCAGAAGTTTTCTCGGCCCAAAATACCGGATAATTTTAGCGCCGGGTGTAATTGTTCATGAATTATCCCACGGTTTTGCTTGTATTTTGACCGGCGCTAAAGTTTCCGAGATGTCGCTTTTCGAAAAGGAGGGTGGGCATGTCAAACACACAAAACCCAAAATAGCAATTTTAGGACCAATCTTTATTTCTCTGGCACCTTTGGTTGTCGGTATTTTAGTGATATATTTCACTTCCAAATTTCTTTCAGCGAGTGACATCAGTCTAGTTAAATCTGGTTATTCGATCAAGGATATGCTTGCAGAAAATGTTGCCTTGGTTAAAAATGTTATGCATTTTGCACCTAAAAATTGGATATTGCTTTATATAACCATCTCCGTTGCCGTGACAATGCTGCCTAGCCGTCAAGATTTGACCAACGCTTTCTTCCCGCTATTCTTGTTGATTCTGGCGTTTTTAATCACTTCAAAATATACGCATATACTATTACCGATTGGATTGTTCAACTTACTTGTGCTTTCGGCAATTAACCTCTTGATTCTTCTCTTAGTTTTCAGTATAATCATATTCGCTATTAGTAATATTTTTAGACGAGGATAATTATGGTTGATTTTGGCAAGATGAAGGACTTATACAAATTACAAAAACAGGCAAGAGAAATTCAGCACGAGCTGAAAGATACAGAGATCGAGGCAAAAAGTAATGACGGCTGGGTTAGTGTTGTTTTTAATGGTGAGCAACATTTAACTGAAGTGACACTTTTGGAAGACGCACTTCGGCCGGAAAATAAAAGAGAGCTGGAGAAACAAATATTAAACACCGTCTCCCAAGCAATCTCTCGCTCACAAGCACTCGCGGCTGAGAAGATGAAGGATGTTATGGGAGGCCTAAATTTACCAGGGATGTAAATTTAGGCGAGTAGAAAGTCACAAGTCCATAAAATTGAAAGTCCATGGAATTCACCATCATAAATTCTAACTCCTTACACTTTACAGACTTTAAGGACTTTATAAACTTTTAACTTGTTTATTATGAAGATAATCATAGGGTTGGGCAATCCAGGTAAACAATATTTGGGCACGCGGCACAATGTCGGGTTCGAGTTTATTGATATGCTGGCAAAGCATCGGCGCCTTAACCCGGTTGGGAAAGAGCTGAAGTTTACTAGCAATCGAAAATTTAAAGCCGAGATTGCCGAGACACAAATCGCCGGCGAGAAGTATATTCTAGTTAAACCGTCAACCTTTATGAATTTATCCGGTAATTCAGTGAGCAAAATTATTGCTTTTTATAAGTCTCGGATTGAAGATTTGTTTGTCATCTCTGACGACCTAGATTTACCGCTAGGAATGAGCCGCGTTCGGCTTGCCGGCTCTAGTGGCGGCCACAAAGGCTTGGAAAGTATCGCCCTGGGCCTCGGGACTGATCAATTTACCAGGCTACGAATTGGCATTGCCAATCACAAAATTGGGACAACAAACTCCGATCACCCATATGAAAAACCAGAAGCGAAAATTTTTGTCTTAGAAAAATTCACCAGCCGGGAAAAACCAACAATTAATAAGATGATTATCAAATCAATTGACATAATTATTGACTGCCTGACCGGCAGAAAAGAATTGACAGCAACAACATTTGAAATATAATCAACTACTAATATACGAATTTACCTAATGTACGAATGGAATTCAATTAGTATATTCGAGAGATTGGTATATTAGTAGTTTGCGACTGAAAGGAGCACATGGCACAGCGAGTAAAAGAGATGGTTTCGGACGAAATCATTGATGAATCAACAGTTAAGAAAGAGGTAGAGGAAGCGAAGAAGGAGCTAGAGGAAGAAAAAGCGGAGAGCTCCGACGCTCCAAAGGAGAAGTCGGAGGTCGGAGTCCCGACCGAAAGCGTCGGGAAAGATAAAAAAACCTCGGTCAAGAAATCAAGTAAGCCGGCTCATGGTAAAAAGTATTTTGCCGCCAAAGCAAAAATTGAGAAAGATAAGGTGTACTCTATCGACGAGGCAATCGATAAAGTTCTGCAAACCTCAACAAGTAGTTTTGACGCCACTGTTGAAGTTCACGCCAAATTAGCCGTTGCCAACATCCGCGGGACAACCATTCTTCCGTCTGGTGCACCGAAACAAAAGAAAGTCGTTGAAGTTACTGATGCCAACGCTGAAGACATCATTTCAAAAATTAAAGCCAATAAATTGGACTTTGATATTTTAATTGCCGCTCCTAGCACAATGCCAAAATTAGCGGCCGTTGCTAAGATTCTTGGTCCAAAGGGTTTAATGCCATCGCCAAAGTCCGGCACGGTAGTCGAAAACACCAAAGAAGCAATGAAGGAATTTAAATCAGGTAAAGTCGAATACAAGCAAGACGATCAGAAAAACATTCACTTAGGTTTGGCTAAAGTTTCTTGGGGCAAGGAAAAGATTAAAGATAATTTGGCCGCGATTCTTAAAATTATGCCGAAAAATAAAGTCTCGGCGCTATATTTGGCCTCGACAATGGGCCCAAGCGTGAAAGTGGAAATACCGAAATAACGAAGTCATCCCCGAGTAGTCGGGGATCCAAAATAGTTGAATAGATTCCCGTCGGAATTTACCCTGTGGGCGGGAACGAGCGGGAGAAATGATCCTGAAAACAACAGGGTCATTTTTTTTTGTGTTGTGTTTATTAATGGCTTCTGGTATAATAAGAATATACCTTCAAAGAAAGCTGGTGAAAGAAGTGAGAATAAATAAATGGTGGGGGCTGTTGATAGCACTTCTTTTAGGGCTTAACGGATCGATTCTAGCATACCGCTTCATAGTCGAAAACCCCAAAATAGTGTTGATCTTTGGGGTTGCCACCTCCACAGCCGAAGTATTATGGGCAGTAAGCTGTGCGTTGTTGGTGGGCACCATTGCGCTTAGATACGCAACAATGCGTAAACGATAGGGGACATCCAATCGTCAATCCGACTCTGTGGTTGGCGGTTTTTATATCATAGAACTCCGGGTCCAGAAACTGCCTGTAGACCAAGCTTTAGCTTGTTAACACAATAAATTGTGGTCTACATTAATCAACCGTAGGTCACGCTTCAGCGTGCGCGTAACAGGCTAAAGCCTGATCTACAAGTAATTTTCAGATTCGGTTCAAGTGTTGACTTTCTAAAAACCTTTTGATAACATAAGTTTATTCCAAAGACCGTCGGCCCCTCGTCGTTTTACGACTCTGGGTAAACTTAAGACCGGCGCAGGACCTAGCCCTTTATTGTAAAGAGCTGGCGAAATGTAACAGCTTCAATCATCACTTGAGATATTATTTATCTTTTAGGTTATGAAAGGGCTGGGTAAAGTCGGCGGAAGCGCCGATTATTTATTTATAAAAGACAAAAATGGCAAAAACACGTGAACAAAAAGAGACAATGCTTTCGATGCTGGACGAAAATTTTAAGGCGAAAAAAGCTGTTATTGTTGATTATCAGGGTCTGTCAGTTTTTGAGATGGAAGAGCTTAGAAATTTGCTGGAAAAGAGTGATATACAATTTTCTGTGGTTAAAAACTCTCTAGCTAAACTTGCTCTCAAAAACTCCGGCATTGAAATCGAAAGTGAGATCTTGACCAAGCCGTTGGCTGTGGCGTTTTCCGACGACGAAGTGACTCCTTCTAAGGAAATCAAAAATTACAGTAAGGCACACGAAAAACTTGAGATTCTTGGCGGTATCATCGATAAAGAATTTGTCCCGACAGCGACCATTAATTCATTGGCACTGCTTCCAAGCCGCGAAGAGCTTTATGCTAAGTTAGTCGGATCGATTGCCGCGCCAATTTCCGGACTGGTCAATGTGCTTTCGGGCAACATGAGAGGCTTAATCAATGTTTTGTCGCAATATCAAGTCAGTAAATAAAAAATGATAAGTAAAAAGTAAAAATAAGAAAGGAATACAATGACAGAAGAAAAGGATGAAACAAAAAAAGACGAAGCAATTGGAGCAGTTCAAGAGGCTACGGAAGTTGTCGAAGAAGCGACAGAAAAAGCTACGGCGGACAAGAAAGTAGAGGAAGTTAAAGCGGAGAGCTCCGACGCTCCGAAGGAGAAGTCGGAGGTCGGAGTCCCAACCGAAAGCGTCGGGAAAGAAGTTGCGGAAATCAAGGAAGAAGTTAAAGAGGAGCCTAAAGCCGAAGAGGCTAAAGTTGAGCCAGCTAAGGCCGAAGAAAAACCGGAGCCGTCTGGAAAGTATAAAGAATTGATTGAAAAGATCGAAAATCTTTCAGTTCTTGAGCTTTCTGAATTGGTTAAAGACCTCGAAGCCCGGTTTGGTGTTTCCGCTGCTGCACCTGTCGCTGTTGCCGCTACTGGAGCCGCTGCTGCTGGAGCTGCCGAGGCCGAAGAGAAATCATCCTATGATGTTGTTCTCGCCGCTTCCGGTGATAAGAAAATTCAAGTGATTAAAGCCGTTCGCGAAATCAAGCCGGATCTTGGGCTAAAAGAAGCCAAAGACTTGGTTGAAGCCGCACCAAAGGATTTGCTAAAAGGTGTGAAGAAGGAAGATGCTGAAGAGGCCAAAAAGAAACTTGAAGAAGCCGGAGCAACGGTTGAATTGAAGTAGGGAACATAACAAAAAAAGCTTGGCCCATTGATGGATCAAGCTTTTTTTGTTATCGTAAGGCGATAGCTAGGCGTTGTAAGGGGTAGCTAGACAATTGTCTAGCCATGTCTAGCATTTTAGCCATGTCTAGCATTATGAAATTCAAAATACTAAAACAATCCACATCCTCCTCTCTTCGCACCGGGGTTATTTCGACATCACATGGAAAAATTTCGACTCCGGTTTTTATGCCGGTCGGGACTGTTGGCGCGGTTAAATCAGTTGCACCTTGGGAGTTGCGGGAATTGGGAGCGGAGATTATTCTTGGTAATACTTATCATCTTTATTTGCGCCCCGGGGAAAAACTGATCAAGGAATTCGCCCCAAAGGGGCCCCTATTCGGGGGCGGACTGACAAAATTTAATCAGTGGAATGGGCCGATTTTAACTGATTCGGGCGGATACCAGGTTTTTTCGCTCTCAGAGCGAAAAAACAATTTCCAATTTCCAATTTCCAATTTCCAAACAAATTCCAAATCTCAATCAACAAATTTCAAACAGAAAAAATCATTGGTAAAAATTACGGATGACGGGGTGGAATTTCGATCGCATCTGGATGGATCGAAACATTTCTTTTCGCCGGAAAAAGTTGTCGATATTCAATTGGCGCTTGGATCGGATATTATCATGCCGCTTGATGTTTGCCCGCCGTCGAAAGCTTCGCGAGCAGAAATAAAAAAAGCCGTTGAACTTTCAATTGCCTGGCTTGAGCGATCTGCGATACATCTTGATCGCAAATTCCAAGGAACAAGAAACAATGATCAAACAAATTTCAAATTACAAATCCCAAATACCAAACAGAAGCCTGCACTGTTTGGAATAATTCAAGGGGGGATTTATCCTAATCTTCGAAAGTATTGTGCGCAGGAAATGATTAAATTGAACTTGCCTGGATATGCGATCGGCGGTTTGGCGGTTGGTGAAAGCCAAAAGGAGACGTTGAAAATTGTATCCCTGATGGACAAAACTTTGCCGAAAGATAAGCCGCGATACTTGATGGGCGTTGGAACGCCAGATGATCTGATCAAAGCGACAAGGCTGGGGATGGATATGTTTGATTGCGTTTTGCCGACGCGAATGGCAAGACACGGAGTAGCGTTTGCTAAGATTAAAGATAAAAGATTAAAGATAAAAAATATTGAAGGGGATCTATTTGAAGAGATTAATTTATTGAAATCGAAATATCGGGAAGATAAAGATCCGATTGATAAAAATTGTCAGTGTCCGGCATGCAAAAATCAATTTTCTCTGGCCTATATATCACACCTGATCAGGGAAAAAGAGATTTTAGGCATTCGGCTTCTAACTTTACATAATCTTTGGACATATTTTGAATTGATGAGAAAAATCAGGACATTTGACAAATTGTAATTTTTTTTAGACAATAGAGCTGTGTAAGAAATAATTTAATGGGAGGAAAAATGGATACTCCAATGCAAGGAATGCCGCCAGCAAGTGACGACCAGGCAACTAGTACAACACCACCAGCGGGTGGAACGGATCCGATTACGATGCCGACCACACCACCAACGGCAACAGATGATTCGCTAACGACTCCAGTGCCTGGCACAGTCGGAGATACGATGGCGACTCCACCAGTGTCAATAGATGAGCCAGTGACTGGCGGACCGGCCGACACCGCTGGTGCCGGTGCGGTAGAAGATGTTCCAAATGCTGCTCCTGTTGCCCCCGAAGCGCCAGCTGCTCCAGCGGCATCAACTGATGATCCTACTGCACCGATTCCACCTGCAGGAGGACAACAGGTTTAATAATTTAGAATTCTAAATTACAAAAAAGTCCGCTTATGGCGGATTTTTTTGTTTTCGTTGATTTGCCTCTTGACAAATCCAATATGGTTTGGTATAATGGGTCGTTAAGCTGGAATTGCGAGGGAAAAGTCAGTTTCTAGGGTAAGTGCGGCAAAGCGCTGCTTCAAGGTTCCCCCTCCGCCTTGAAGCGGCACTTTACCGCATTTCTTGTATAAGCCCCGCGTAGCCTTGCGCGAAGTGGGGTCTGTATGCACCTTCAAAACGGCGCGTCAAAGCGCCATAATAACAAGATTACGAGTGAAAGGAGGCGATCGCGTGAGATATGCACTGATCGTCTTGGCAGTCGTGTTGTGCGTGTCGTTGGTTGTGGCGCAAGACGGCTCCCCCGGGGCTAGCAATGCTCCCGGAGCGGTCGTCAAGCAGGAGACCGTCAACAAGGTTGGAGGTAAGACGCAAGTCGGCAGCAATGCCGGCAAGTGTCTGTCCCAGCCGCAGGCCGTCATCGACGCCTGCAACGCTGGTGAGAAGGTGGTGCGGGAGCGGAACGTTGTCCGCAACTACCACCAGACCGTCGTCGTGCCGGGCAATGATGAAGCGGCCCGGCAGTTGGCCAGAAGTGCCGACCGTGACGCCAAGGGCGACTATGCCTGTGGCGGAGACGGCCGGGTCGAAGGCCTGATGAAGAAGTGGGGAGTTGTCTCGAAGTCGTACGTGGACGCCAGGGACAATCTGGTTGTGCAGACTATGACGACCCGCACGGCGGGTCAAGGAGGCCGCAAGATGTCCGAAGTGGGATGGTTGATCTTCACGGGAATGATCTTGACCGCGATTGGCATCATTGCCTACGTCACCCGGGGCACACGGGCGAGTGACCTGGTTTGGGAGCTTCGGCAAGCCTACCAGCGTCTCACTGGCACGGAGAGAGTGAGGTTCAGCGGGAGTGGCAACAAGTTCGAGTACACCATAGAGCCCGCGAATCCGACCCCAGTTATTCCGCCGGCTCCGGTGCCCGGGCAGGGCAGCCCCGTTGGGATTGCACTGGTGCCGGTCAGCTTCGCCCCCGTTACACTGACCCTCGGTGCGCAGTCGACGGCGCCGCCGGTGCCGGTGACCATTGTCGCGCCGCCAGCCCCCCCGGCTCCGGCACCCGCCGCTCCCGCGGCGGCTAGCCCGCCGCAGCCTGCGCCCGCCGCACGACCCCGGCCCGC
>CAYHDN010000004.1:0-28359 GCA_964355425.1 uncultured Candidatus Saccharibacteria bacterium | reverse complement strand
TCTTCCGATCTAGCAATTTTGCCGGCGTCTTTGGTGGCCTGGCGCTGGGAATCGTTAAAATAGGCCGGGACAGTGATGACCGCATCAGTGATTTTTTCGCCAATGTAAGTTTCGGCATCGGTTTTTAATTTTTGTAAAATAAAGGCGGAAATTTCCTGCGGACTGTACTCCTTCTCGTTCATCACAACCCGGACTCCACCATCAGAGGCTTTCTTGTGGTTGTAAGGCATTTTTTTCAGATCGTCTTGTGCTTCCTTATCACCATACTTTCGGCCGATAAAACGCTTAACGGAGAAAATTGTATTTTCCGAATTAGTAACCGCTTGACGTTTAGCCAATTGACCAACAAGCCTCTCACCCTTCTTATTTTCAGCAACAACCGACGGACAGGTTCTTCCGCCCTCAGCTGTGTTAATAATTTTCGCCTCGCCACCTTCCATCACGGCGACAGCCGAATTAGTAGTTCCAAGGTCGATTCCGATAATTTTTCCCATGCTATCCTTCCCTTTTAATGATATTCTATGACTATTTATGGAGTTGAAATGCGCCGTGAAGTGTGGTGACTCTGCGGTGCAAAAATTCAACTCCTGTAATAAATGTAAAGGAAACTTTACATTATGTCAATACCTCCGCGCCAGTGGAGGTATTGATCCTGAGCGAGCGAAGCGAGTCGAATGGATCTAATATCGTCTAATTTTCCTCTCCAGAAAAAGAAAAAGCGGACAATCACGTCGATCGTCCGCCGGTAATGCTGGCAATGGGGGCGGGGTTCGAACCCGCGACACACGGATTAAGAGTCCGTTGCTCTGCCAACTGAGCTACCCCATCTACCAAAGATTAGCGCGACACAGTGCTGTAACTGAACAGTGTCCATGGAGCATGTGTCACAACTAGTGCCGCGAAATCTGTCGAGCATTGGTCGGAGCGGTTGGATTTGAACCAACGCCCTCCGGCTCCCAAAACCGGCGCGCTACCAACTGCGCTACGCCCCGACCCGTTCAAAACGACAATTTTTAATATAGCAAATGATAATTTGACTGTCAAGAGTTTGTGATTGAATCAGAAAATCGCCCTACCGCGTCCCAATCGCCTGTTTAGTAGCTGCACAAGCTGTGATTAAAGAGCGCGATAATGCAAGTTACACGTCTAAATAATATTTCTGCCCCACGAAATAATCGGCCACCAATGCCGATTTTTTCAAAGCTAACTAATTACATACCCTGTTATTCGTGCTCTTTCTTCAATTCTTCAATTTGTTTGGCAGTTGGTGCAACACCTCGCCGTTCCGTTCTAAAGGCACCGCCCATTATTAACGCCTCTTCGGCCACCATTCGTTTTCTAATATTTTCCTTTTGCTCTTCTGACAAACTACCATCTTCACCCTCAACTAATGTGGCCTTATTATGCACTGCCTTTTCTTCAGGCGTTCTCTCTTCATACGGGGTAATTTTTTCACTCATTTTTGCCTCCCAATTTAATATTGAATTAGATCCTGAATCAAGTTCAGGATGACAACTTTTCTGTTCTCATCTTACTTAGTAGTAGTAGTCAAGTGCTGCCATCTAATTTTCCAAATAATCACAATAATCACAATTTTTAAAATAAATTATATTAAATTATGGTATAATAAAATCACGTGATCACTTGAATTTATTATACCTTTAGATAAACATGCTCTATGAAGTATAAATATGAAATGGCTGGCAAAAAAATAATTTCGAAAGCATTAGCCATATTGGTTGAGGCTGAAAAGATTATTGATGAGGGCGCGTATTTTATCAGCCTCGAAAAGTTAAAACGGGAAACGAGCTATCTCGACGGCGACCCCAGGAGATTGTCTAACAATATTTATGGCCTTGAAAGAAGTGGTTATATAAGAATTAACAGAAAGTCGCGGAGCATTGAGCTTACAAGCAAAGGAAGAATAAAATTGTTGGAACACTTAGACAATAACGAGGCAGATGGCAAATGGCGAATGCTCTCGTTTGATATTCCTGAAAATTTAGCAACTAAAAGAGATACATTCCGCCGATCAATTAAAAGGATTGGCTATAAACAGGCTCAAAAAAGTCTCTGGGTTAGTCCGTTTGTTAAATCAGATGAGGTCTATTTAATTATTGATGATCTGAGAATTAGAAAGTACATTGCATACATAGTTGCTGAAAAAACTGATATAGAACAACATTTGAAGCAATTATTCAAAAAAGAATTAGAATAAGTATAATAAAATCACGTGATCACGTGATTTTATTATACTGTTTATT
Source organism: uncultured Candidatus Saccharibacteria bacterium (assembly GCA_964355425.1). Taxonomy (GTDB): domain Bacteria; phylum Patescibacteriota; class UBA1384; order XYA2-FULL-43-10; family CAINNR01; genus CAYHDN01. The sequence goes on along the minus strand of CAYHDN010000004.1, from coordinate 26,095 downwards.
GAACAAGTCTTTAATATTACTAGATGGAATCAAAAAATAAAAATTATTTTGCCACTTTAACTTTAGCTGGGCGGAGAACGGCGCCGGCGAATTTATAGCCAGAAAGAATTTCCTCAATAATAATTCCTGATTTCTTATCAGACTGGATTCCTTCGATTGCTTCATGGTACTCGGAATTAAATTCAAGACCAACCGATTCTATCCGTTCTAAGCCATTTTCATATAAAATATTTTCGAACTGTTTTTCAATTTGTTTTATACCCTGCGCCCAGTTGTCATTCTCTAATTTTTTTGGCAGATGTTTTGCCGCTAATTGGAAATGGTCCAAAACTGGCAAAAGTTGATCAACCATATCGGTAGCGGCAAATTTTATTAGACGAAGGTGTTCATCCGCAGTTTGCTTTTTGAAATTTAAAAAATCTGCCTGTGTTCTCTGCCAACCAGCAGTTAACTCTGAAATTTTTGCTTCCAATTCTTTGATTTTCTTATTTTGGTCCTTTTTCATACTTGTTATAATAGTTCATGATGAAGAAAAAGTCAATTCCAAACTTCCGGATCTTATCAATACTTCTGGCTGCATTTTTGGCTGGTGTTTTTGTTGCCAGTTTTTTAAATTTGGATTTTTATAAAATTTACTTTTTGGCGATAATACTTTCTCTGATAATTCTCTCCATTATTTTTATTTTTCACGATTTTGTTATTAAAGTATTTTCCGCAGCGGCAATCACATTTTTTGCTGGATTTTTGCTTTTTAGCTTTGTCAGTAGCAAACTGAATAATATTTTCTTACCATTTGGTCAAGGGAGGGAATTTTCCGGAACAGTTGTAAGTTACCCGAATATTGATGGTAATTCGCAATCATTTTATTTCCTAACTTCTGATTTTGGCCCAAAAACTAAATTCTATTTGTCAACTTCGAGATTCCCGTCATATTCTTACGGCGACAAAATTCTGATTAAGACGACGATCAAAAGACCAGAAAATTTTTCTGATTTTGATTGGGTGAGTTTCCTAAAACGTTATGGAACAGTGGCAACGACCGCCAACAATCCGAAAATTTCATTGATTTCTAGTGGTAATGGTAATTGGCTTCTTCAAAAACTTTATATTGTTCGAAGAGATTTTGAGCAGACGGTGCAAAAAACTTTACCCGAACCGGAAAGCTCACTGGGAATTGGGCTTCTGATTGGCTCAAAGCAGGGATTTGGACAGGATTTAATTAACGATTTCGCAAAAGTCGGTATTACTCATATTATCGCGCTCTCCGGCTACAATGTAACAATAATAATAATATTTTTGACCGATATTCTGCTTGGATATCTGACCAGACGACAAATTTTCGCTGTTTCCTTTATTCTAATTTTGCTTTTTGTTGCCATGACAGGCGCTGCATCTTCAGTAATTCGGGCATCAATCATCACTTTACTGATTGCCTACGGCAAAACTATTGGCCGCAAAACTGACATGACTAATTTAATTTTGTTATCGGCAGCAGTAATGGTAGCGGTAAATCCTTTCGTTTTGCGCTTTGATGTTGGTTTTCAGCTGTCTTTTTTGGCTTTTATTGGACTAGTATATTTTTCACCCATTATCAAGCAAATTTTCAATCGGCGGTTTTTTAAGCGCTGGCCCAATTTTATTAAATCAGCAATAATCGAAACTCTTTCGGCTCAAATTATTGTTTTGCCTCTGATTCTTTCATCTTTCGGCTTGGTTTCGCTAATTGCACCGGTAACAAATGTCCTAATCTTGCCCTTGATTCCGGCCGCAATGTTATTTATTTTTCTCTCGACTCTAATTTATTGGCTGATTCCGGCAATCGGTAAACTGGCATTTTTAATTTGTTATTTGCCGCTAAAGTATATTCTCTCTATCGCCCAGTATTTTGCCAAATTGCCGCTATCGGCAATCCAAATTTCCGGTCACTGGCAAATAATGATAACAATATTATATATTTTAGTTGTGATAGCAATATTTATTAAATTCAGAAAAAATGCTGATCCGCAAGCTAATTGAAAACTGGCGAATATACCTTTTGATTTTTTTAACGCTATTGGCGTTAGCAATTTGGTCGGTATATTTCAAAGAACCGGACAAAAATTTACATATTTACATTTTAGATGTCGGTCAAGGCGATGCAATTTTATTACAAAAAGGCAATCAGCAAATACTGATTGATGGTGGGCCAGACAGTTCAGTCATTGCCGGGCTTGGAAAGGTTATGCCAGTTGAAGATCGAGAGATTGAAGAAATAATTTTAACCCATCCTCATGCCGATCATGTTTCCGGTCTGGTTGATGTTCTTTCACGTTATAAAGTTAATAAAATATGGTATTCAGGAATAGAATACGACAGCAACATTTACAGAAATTTTCTAATAGAAACCAAGAATAAGAGTGTCCCTCTGTTGGTGCCAAAAATCGGCGAGACTGAAACAATTTTTGACCAGGGGAAAATCACCTTTCTTTGGCCGGGCGAAAATGCGCAGAGTTACAAAGATAATTTAAACAACACCTCGGAGGTTTTACGCCTCGATTATGGCAATTTTTCTGCCGTGTTTCCTGGTGATTGCGAGGTGCAGTGTTGGCAAGGAATAATTTCTGACAACAAAAGTTTAATCGCTAATGTTGTTTTTTTGAAAGTTGCCCACCATGGTTCAAAAAACGGCTCTAATGACGAAAATATGGGCGTTATTAAACCAAAAATTGCTACTATTTCGCTGTCCAAAGACAACAAATTTGGCTTTCCCCACAAAGAAGCAATGGACGCGCTACAAAAAAACGCTGCTGATATTTATCGCACCGATCTTTTGGGAGCTATTGATATCTCCACCGACGGAGCCAATTGGTGGAAAAATTGAAATGTAAATGCCTAGCCACCCGGCAAGTAGATGCCCCAAACGTAGGTGACGACAATTCCAACCGACAACAAAAGAATCATCGTCAATAGAAATTTTCTTAGAAAGTTATTTTTAGACATGCAAAAGTTTCAGAATTAAGCTTTCTTTTCGCAGACCGTCTAACCAATCAGTAAAACTCTTGTCAACTATGCCTTTTTTATCCGTGACTTTAACAATATGCCAACCATAATCAGTCCTAAACGCATCGGATACTTGACCGACCGGCGTTTTAAAGGCGACGTTTTCAAAGGTTGAATCCATTTGACCACGCGAAAAGTAATCTAAATCTCCACCATTTTGAGCCGACCCAGTGTCTTCACTAAATTTTTTCGCTTCTTCGGCAAAATCAGTGCCAGCTTTTACTTCGGCAACAACTTTATCCATTCTGGCCTTGGCTTCGTTGACTTTGTCGGCAGAAGCATCTTTCTCGACTCGTATTAGAATGTGACTGGCTTTTACTTGCACAGGCACAGCCTCGGCTAATTTTTGTTCCAATATTTGGTCGGAAATCAGTTTTTTGAATTCTTTTACGTTTAAACCGTAAAGATCAGAGAGGACCTTTTTCACTTCTTCTTCACCCCCATTTTGGACCACGACTTCACTATAAGCGTTTTCAATATCGGAATCTTTTACCGCCACATTATATTTTTTTGCTTGGCTGCGCAGAATCTCTATATCAATAAGTTGATCCAAAACCTTTGACTTAATCGAATTCAAATCGACTCCCGTTTGCTGGGTCTTGCTATAAAATTTTTCAATATATTGATAATTTTTAAAATAACTATCAACGGTAACAATCCTTCCCTGGACTATTGCCGCCGGGTATGGAATAACGCCAGCAACAAATTTGGTTACGTTGTCAGAATCTTTATACTTATATATGTCTACGCCGAAAGCAATGAGAATGGCAAAAATAAATATTGACAGTCCAAATATGACCTTAAAAAGAATTAATGCCCATTTCCCAACAAGCGGATGAATTTCTAACGCCTCTCCGCGACGAGCCCTGATTATAATCGCCGCGACACGAATATAACCAAACTTTAAATAAAATCCAATACGGCGGAAGAGTCCAAGGATTTTGGCTGGCAATTGTTTTAATTTCTCCATAAATTTTCCTTTTTTCAATTGTACAGAAAAAAATAATAAATTGCAACTTGACTGACGCCTGTCTGCTGACAGGCAGAGTAGCCAGATCAACGGCCCCAAGCAACTGTAAATAATAGCAGTATCAACGTAGCAACCGTAACAACGAGATAATTTCGGAAAACTACTTTATCAAATTTCTGATCAGCAATAGAAATCCAAAAACCAGAGAGAAAATAAATAAATAATACCAAGACCAAGCTTCTGGTCAGTGGGTTTATTAACCAATAACTTAAAGCTAAAAATAATTCCGAAATGACGATAATAAAAAACAAAATATTCAAATAAAGACTTTCAAGACTTATGATTTTTTTTCCGAGCAATAAGAAACTTATACCGGTAACCAATATTAACCCAGCCATAACGATGTAGAGAGGTAAGTTATACGTAAACAGTAGCCCATAAAATAGATAAAAATTAATAAAATTAATAAAATATAAAAGAAAAAGATCACCTAGGCGAATCAGAATTAAGTATATCGAAACAATAGTAAACACAACGACAAATATTTTAATTGGCAATGGACTTATAAAAAGAAAAAATGAGGCCGAACCCCATATTAGCAAAAACAAAAGAATTACTCGCTCCAGAATCTCATTTGTTCGTATTCTTAACATATGCTTCTTTGATATTTTCGCCGATAATAATTTGTAAGTCAACAGTTGTGCCAGTTGGCTTGGTTTTCTGAACTACACCGGCATTTAGACGCTTGGATAAAAACTCTAAGGTATATTTTTTACTGCCAGCGGAAAAATCCACGATTTCAGTTTTGCTTTGATAAATTGTGCTACTTGAAGTCTTTACAATATTATAACCGTAGCTCTTCAAAGTAGCCGCAAGTTCAATCCCGACGTTTACTGAATGGGATGCATTGATAATTTCGACATTCGCCGCTTCACGCTTCAAGAAAGGATCGGAGAAAATTTCATGAGCAATTTTCTGAACTTCCTTCCAATTTCCGCCTTTCGGTTTTAGATAAAAAGTCCCGGAACTTGAATCGGAAATCAGCGGTCCGTCCGAACTGTTGTCAAGAACCTTACTTATAGTTTTTGTTTTATCGAGTTCCTTGACAACTTTTGCTAATTCTTTGATTTCGCCGACAGTCAAATCAGTTTTGATGCTGTTGCCAGCAATGTTCACTAAAGATACTACTTTTTCTGGATTATTTAGCGTCCCAGAAGATAAAATTTTATCTTTGAAGGCTGAAATGACTTTTTGTTGGCGGGCAGAACGATCAAAGTCTGAAGTGGATTCCCGGCTTCTGGCATACTTTAATGCGGTTTCACCATTCATATGTTGCATACCGGCTTTAATTTTAAAGGGCGAATAACGAATCATATCATCAGCCGGATAGAGGGGGTCATTAATATCTTTGTCAACGAAAATATCTATTCCTCCAATAGCATCGACAGCTTTTTTAAAACCAGTAAAATCAACTCCAACATAATAATGGATTGGCAAATCAAGTATTTTGCCAACTTCCTGCTTCATTAAATTCGGACCACCTTCTTTAGTCTTTTCATTTCCGAGATTATAAACTCCGTTAATTTTTCCAGCATAGCTTGGACTTTTAATTTCTACGTAGAGATCACGCGGAATTGACAGCATCGCAACACTTTTATCATCTGGGTTAATTGATACAACCTGAATTGTATCGGTTAATTTACCGCCGGGGTGGTTAGGGCCGCCATAGCCGAGAAAGAGAATGTTAATTCTTCCATCACCTTCGCCTTTAAGTTTGACATTTTCATCCCCACGAAGAAATTTGAAGAAAGGCGAAGAATCAGACCAATTCCTGGTAAATATTCCTTTACCAAAAGCATAAAGCAATCCGCCGCCGATAATAATCAAAGCGAAAAATATCGAAAGAACAATCCAGAGCGCTTTTCTGGATTTCTTGGTTTTGTGTTTGTACTCTGTGTTTTCTAGATCAATTGCCATTAAAAATAATTTTTTCTGATTTTACTACCATAAAAATAAAATTATGCCCCTGCATAATCTATTGTATCAGATTCTAAAAAAACAAGTCTAGTATTGAGTCAAATTACTCTCGATCTTGGCTTTGTTATGTGTGCTGGTTTTAAATATTTTGGAAGAACATATTTTTCGTTGGCTCTGGTCTTGATTAATTTACCACTTTCTATTCTGGCAGGCATGATTGAAATCTGCAGTGACCAGGAAAGAAAATTTGCTGTAGTGATTCCGATCCTAAGACCGGTGTAGGAGCCCGGACCGGGAAAAATTGCAATATTATTTAAATTGAATAATTTTAGACCACTCTTTTTTAGTAATTGTTCGATCTTAGTCAAAAGCGTTTCAGACAAATCACTATGGCCAACCCAGACTTCTTCTGCCAATATTGCGTTATCTTCAAAAAGAGCAATTTTACTTTGATCGCTGCTTGTATCAATATATAATACGTATTTAGAAACTGATTTTTCGTTTGTTTTCATCGATATACCTAAATTTAATTATCTTCATTTTATCTGGGATTTTGCTGAAAACCTTCTCCGGCCATTCGACAAATATAATATTTTTCGAATCATTTGCCAATTCATCGAAACCGATAGTTTCTAAATCATTTTTTGAATTAAGCCGGTAGGCGTCAATGTGAACCAATCTTTTTTCATCGATGGGATATATTTTTTCGATAACAAAAGTCGGGCTGGTAACATTGCGTTCGATGCCAAGTGATTTTGCAATGCCTTTAACAAAAGCGGTTTTGCCGCTACCAAGATCACCACAGAGCCCGATAAGACTTACTCCGGGATTTTTTTCGAGAAACTTAGACGCCAATTTTTCAGTCTGGGAAAGACTATTTGTAGTGTAATCCATGAAAGTATCGCGGAAATTATGATGATTAAAATTACTCCATTCGGCCCAGTTTTTACCAGAGTAGACGATTGTATAATTCTAACATCACTTTGAACTATTGGCAAGATTCGGTAAAAATCTCCGTATTGCGAAAGAATGCCGGCAATTTCTACCCGGTCGCCAACCCTCATTTTGGGCTTTTTTATCCCAGTCCCATCACGAATTGAAACCTGAATTTCTCCACTTCCATGAATATAAAAAGTACTGCCGGAAGTTTTAGTTACGACTCCAGTGACCAGAATATACTGGCCTTCAAAATTTTCTCCGATTTGATCAATTATGGTTTTCAACGGCTGCGGTGGTGAATGAGTCGAAAGAATGATAATATCTGAAGCCTGTGAAATTTTTATTCTTCGTTCATTACTAATAGATCCCATTTCGCCAATGACTCTGATTTCATCTCCAACCGAAAGTGCCGGAAAATCTTTGCTATAATTGTAAATTTGAATTCCAGAATTTCCGTCCTGAATGTAAAAGTATTGGCTTGATAACTTTCCAGGAACGACACTGACAGTTCCCGTGACTTGAACGGTTTCACCGTCTGGTTGATTTCTAGCACCGGCAATGTCAGTTTGCAAAACCGGCGCATCTTGATCTGCAGCTATAATTTCGATGGTTAAAATGTTTGCCACACTTGGTGTTAATGTCGTTGTCCACTGCCAATTGGCGGAAAAATTCGAGTATGACTGGCCGCGTTTTGTTGAAGAATAATTTACCCCCGATTTTTCGTCACCATTCGGATCGACCAATCTGGCAGTATCGCCTGAATCATTAAAAGATAGATGGTCTACAGCATTATAAAAAGATAAATATCCGCCAGCAGAAATTACCGTTCCTGCAGGAATTGTAAATGGTGATGATCCGCCACCGGCAATATCATCCAGTTGCCAACTGGATAAATCAACATCAATTCCACTAGAATTGAAAAGTTCAATAAATTCATTTGATGATCCATCGGCCGGTTGCGGCACAATTTCATTGATAATAATTAAATTGGTATATATTGGTAAAAGATTTTCCAAACCCTTTGTTACTCCGACTAGCCGTAAGTCACTTTTGTCATTATCACTATCGGAACCATTGGGAATTCGGGAAAGAGACTTCCCTGATGACGGTGCCGACGGTTGATTATCCTGATTATCGTTCCAATCGCCGTAAGTCACTTGATCAACTGTTGTAATCGCAGGTTTATAAATTAAAGACAATGTTTCTCCGGAATTATTCAGCCAGCCGGATGAGACTTCGAAGACAAAATACTCGCTGGCAGAGATTGTTCCGGATAAATTTTTGGCCGCCACTCCTCCGTCCTTCAATGAATAATCTGCCAGATTAACATCTGACAAAGTTGGATTATATAACTCCACCCACTCTTTTTCACCGGAGGGTGGCGCTGGATAAATCTCGTTGATGACAATGCAATTAGGTATTGATGCTTTAGCTTTTACCACCGAAACAAAAAAGGCGCTGATAAAAAAGAGCGCCAACATTGCGAAGAGAATATACTTCTGTTTCGTCATTGCGAGCGCAAGCGAAACAATCTTCTTTTTCTTTTCCTCCCTCAGCATAAACTAATTATAACAGATACAATTTATTTTGACGAATAAGGATATGACATATCACTTCTATCCATGGACGCTAAATTGTAAACTCTTAAATCTGCTTCATTGTTAAAAAATATTGATCGATCAGGACCACCATACCAAGTACCATACCTACCAGTAATCTCTATAGGCTTGCCCCAGCCTTCACTCATTGGCCAACCATCATAATCTTTTCTTAATTCTTTAAAGACATCTGGATCATCAATCACCAAATACTCCCCATCTTGTAATTCGTTAATTTTCGTATGTAAAGCTTTGGCTTTTTCACTTGCTTCTTTAGCTTTTTGAATTTCAAATAACACTTTAGTCGGATCTGGTTCTCCACGATCGAACTCCGCGGCCGCTTGAGCCTCTTCTTCAGACTTAAAACCACCTTTTTCTTCATCACTCATTTTTCCTCCAAACTTAATTATTTTTTCGTCATTCTTAATTCAGGCTTCGTTATTGTTTTCTAGTTTCTATCTTACATACTAGTAGTAGTCAAGTGCTGTCATTTTCTGAGCATATCAATAACTCACCGATTACTCTCAAATGCTTCCAAACTGATTTCTTGAAATATTAAATCTTGAATTTAATTGTATGCCAAAAACACTCGATCGAGTGTTTTTGGCATACATATGATATTATTTATTTATGAGATATAAAACTAAACAAAAAATTAAATCAGTGGCAAATAAAGCGCTAGAATTGCTGAGCAAAACCGGAAAATTAATAGATGAGGGCTTATATTTTATTAGCTATGAAAAATTAAAAAGAGAAACATATTACCTAGAAGGCGATCCGCGACGGCTATCTAATAGGATACATGGTCTGGAACGGCGGGGATACATAAGAATAGACAGAAAATCAGGCAGCGTTGAACTTACAACAAAAGGCAGAATTAAAATTCTCGAGAGTTCTGACGACCAAAATACAGACGAAAAATGGCGATTTCTTTCTTGGGACATTCCCGAAGAGTTAGCTTTCAAGCGCCAACAATTTTGTCGCTCGATAAAAAGAATTGGTTTCAAACAAGCTCAAAAAAGCTTATGGGCAAGCCCATTCATTAAGTCTGATGAAGTATGTCTAATTATCGATGAACTAAAAATTAGAAAATATGTTGCCTATATCGTTTCGGAAAAATCCGACATTGAGGATTATTTAAAACAACTTTTTAAACAGGAATTTAAGTAAAAGTATGCCAAAAACACTTGATCAAGTGTTTTTGGCATACACCATTTAGGAACAAAATATTTATTCAAATATCTTCCATCAAAATTTAGATGACAAGCATTGCGTCGCCGAAGGAGTAAAAGCGATACTTTTCGTCAATGGCGGTTTTGTAAAGTTCTAATAATTTTTTCCGGCCGTCTTTTTCATTTTTGTGTTGTAAAAATGCCGCCACTAACATCATTAAACTGGAGCAGGGAAGATGGAAATTGGTTATTAGGCTATCAACAATTTTAAAATCAAATCCCGGTTGAATAAAAATATCGGTTTGTCCAAATATCACTTTTTGACCAGAGACAATTTTTTCTGCTGAAGATTCCAAAGCCCGAACTGTAGTTGTGCCGATAGCGATAACTCGTCCGCCAGAATTTTTTGCTTTGATAATTTTTTCGCAAGTAGAGCGGGGGATGGAAAATTTTTCTAGATGCAATTTTTTGTTCAAAATATTTTCTGAAGTTATAGGAGCAAAAGTTCCCAAGCCGACATGCAAATTAACCGTCGCGAAATTGACTCCAGCGGATTTTAACTCCCCTATCAACTTTTTTGAAAAATGAAGTCCGGCTGTCGGCGCTGCCGCCGAACCATACTCTTTTGCGTAGACAGTTTGATAACGTTTTCTATAATAGTTTTCATCATTTTTTATTTTTGATTTTTGATCTTTTATTTTCTTTTCGATATATGGCGGAATTGGCATTTTGCCAATTTTTTCAATTTTGCGCCAAAAACCTGCGCCAGATAAATTAAATTTTACAATCACTTCTTTCCCCTTTTTTTCTAATACACTGGCAAAAAAATTACTGCTGATGATAATGTTTTCTCCTGCAGCCACTTTTCCCCCAATTAAAACTCGCCAACTTTCCCCATTTTGTTCCAATAGCAAAATCTCAATTTTTCCGCCAGTTTTTTTCTTGGCAAAAAGTCTTGCCGGGATAACGCGCGAATCATTAACAACCAAAAGATCGCCGGCCATTAAATATCTGCCAAGATTATAAAAATTATCATGATGAACTTTCCCGCCAGAAAAAACTAAAAGCCGCGAGTGGTCTCGCGGGCTCGCTGGAATTTTAGCAATTAATTCAGAAGGCAAATTGTAACTATATTTTTCGATCTCTGTCATCGTCTTCTAGCGACACTTCCTCGCCCTCAGAAAATTCTTTTAACTCCTTTTCAACATCTTTTTGCAGGTTCGGATTATCTGCCCCAAATCCAACTTCCTCCGGCAAATTTTCTTCTCCGAATGACAACTTATCATCCCGTTTCTCCATCGTCTTTTCAAATTTCTCTTCGGTTTCCGGATTATATTCTTCTTCAAGATATTTAATTCCGCCATCAGCTTCTTCAATACTATCTGCCCTTTCCTCTAATGTTTCTTTTCTTGCATCCGCTTCCGATACAATGTCATCTTTAGACAAAGATTCATCTTTAGTCGTCTCTTCGAGATAATCCTCTGGCCGGTAATCGTCTATGTCGTCTCTGGTGTTCAGTTTTCGATTAGTGTTTAAATCACTTTCGGGTTCGACTGGAGCCAGTCGGCGGTCAGAATCAATTTGAGCCTTATGAAGTTCGATAATTTTTTTTGACAGAGTATAAGGATGAGGCACGTCATGAAAAATAAAATTTTCATGCTCGCCAGCGGTTTGAATATGAATATCTCCATAATGAAAAAGTGTTTGGAAAAATCCGTTAACTTGCGCCTCCACATCTTGAACTTGGCGTAGATGCAACTCAGCAATTTCCCGGTGGAAAAATCCATGCTGTCTTATATCAATAATGCGTTCATTGGTGACAATATAGACATCGAGATAATAATTAATAAAGCCATAAAGTATCAGAGCCAAGACAATCAGAGTGTATGCAGCGGCAAAAACAATAACAAAATTGCCAAGTAGTCCAGCAAAAGTGTCCGGCGCAAAAAACCAATAGAATAACAAAACTATTATCGGAATAATTAGTGCAAAAAGAAAAAACGTTATTGCAAAAAAAACAATCCAATGGCGGCGAATTAACAGAAAAACTTTTTCACCACTGACTTGCGTTGGAAAATATTTTCCTTCTGCTGGTGCCATAATTTCAAATTAAAAAGTTGAAGGCCATGATCTAAAAGCCATAGCGATAAAGGTAATAACAATAACTGCTATTGAGACAATTATGTATATTGCAGTGACTGGTTTTGTTAAATCACCGACATAACCGAACCGCCGGAGATGATAAATCCCGGCCGCACTATAAACAATAAAAGCTAAAAGAAAAATAATATAAGATATTAGAAGTAAAATCATGGTTTTATTCTAGCATCCTTTCCTTTATGCTAAAAGTGCAACCGCAATATGTCGGGATTAAAAACTTGTGAGCACGACAATAATTACGACCCTGCCAAAAACCTTTTCGCAAATCGATATATATAAATTCTAGCTTGTAATCCTTTGCCACTTGACTAGCGATATAATCGATAAATTCATGGTCCTGATACGGCGAAGTAAGTAGAGTAGTGGAAAAATATTTTATCCGATTTTTTTTAGCTAGCTCGGCCGTTTCTCTGACTCGCAGGTGATAGCAAAACTCACAACGCTTGCGACGGAAACGATTGGTATCAGAAATAAACTTTATCGATCTTTTATCCTGCCAAGGCTCAATCGGCTTCAAATATTCGTTTTCATTGTACTCTGGTACAATTATCTGCAATTTGTGACTTTGAACATAGGATTCTACATCTTTCAATCGATTAAGGTATTCAATTTTTCCGCCGATATTCGGATTATAGAACAAAATCACCGGCACAAAACCCATCTCGGTAAATCTTTTGTGCGCATATGATAGGCAAGAAACACAGCAGGTGTGAACAAGAATTTTCTTAGCCATAATTATTTACAATAATTTTTGCTGCTTACTACTTATTTTATCAACCCCAAGATGATCATGTGCTCCGAGCGTTGCGACCCTGCCCCTGGGGGTCCGATCAATAAAACCCAAGCGCATCAAATACGGCTCGATAACATCTTCAATTGTATCGCGATCCTCTGATGTTGCGGCGGCGAGTGCATCAAGACCAACCGGACCACCGGAAAATTTATCAATTATTGTTTTCAAAATCATCCTATCCGTTTTATCCAATCCAAGCTCATCAATATCCAACATTGTAAGCGCCAATTCAGCAATTTCTTCGTCAATTTCGCCCTGATGTTTAACCTCGGCAAAATCGCGAACGCGTTTCAAAATTCGATTGGCGACTCGCGGAGTTTTTCTTGATCTCTTGGCAATTTTTTCCAGACCGTCACCACTGTGTTTAATATTTAAAATTTTTGCCGAACGTTTAATTATTTGTTCAAGCTCCTCATCATCATAATAATCAAGTCGAAAAGTATTGCCAAAACGATCGCGCAGAGGTGATGAAAGTGAACCGATCTTTGTTGTTGCTCCGATTAAAGTAAATTTTGGCAAGTCAAGCCGCAGCGTTTTTGCCGACGGGCCTTTGCCTAAAACCATATCAATTGCGAAGTCCTCCATCGCCGGATAAAGGACTTCCTCAATATTGCGTGACAGACGATGCACTTCGTCGATGAATAAAATGTCGCCGTCCTGCAAACTGGTTAGAATTGAAGCCAAATCACCAGCGCGCTCAATTGCCGCTCCAGAAGTGACATGAATACCAGCAGCCATTTCATTGGCAACGATATGAGCTAACGTAGTTTTTCCCAGTCCTGGAGGGCCATAAAGCAATATATGCTCCACCGGCTCACCACGATTTTTTGCGGCTTGAAGAAAAATAATCAGATTCTCTTTAATTGTTTGCTGACCTACGTAATCAGAGAGTTTTTTGGGCCGCAGGGTAACATCGAGCTGATCGTCTTCCTCGACAATTTTGGTATCTATTATATTTTTTGACTTTTTTATCATTTATTTTTCGCAAGATTTTTTAAGCACCAGCGGATTTTTTCTTCCGAAGTTTTTAATTCTTTTGGTAACTTGTTTATGATTTTATCGATTTCCATTTTTTTATAGCCTAACATTTCCAATCCGTCATAAATATCTTGATGTTGACCACCGCTGATATTTCCTGAATATTTTAAGTTTGAAATTTTAGATTTTAGATCCAAAATAATTTTGATTGCAACTTTTTTCCCAATGCCTGGAGCCGTTTGAAAAAAGTTTGAATCTTCGGAAACAATCGCATCAATGATTTTTTCTGCCGGCGCCATGGAAATGACTGTCATCGCCGCTTTCGGACCGACACCATTTACCAACAACAACTTTTCAAACAATTCCAGCTCTTCAAATTTTTCAAAACCATATAAATCACTGGCATCTTCTTTTAGATGATGATGTATGAAGAATTCATATTCTTTTTTTTCAGCAATTTCTAATTGCGGAATGACAAATATTTTGTAACCAACCCCATCAATATCTAAAATAACAAACCCCAGTCGTGCAATTTTAATTTTACCTTTTAGATATGAAATCATAAAAACTTTTTTAATTTATCAGCGATATTTAATCTCGGTGAAATTGATTTCACTCCAAATTCATCTAAAATTGCAAACAAGTCATAATTCGCAAGATCATTAAATTTGTTCTCTATTAGCTTTTTATCATTTGGTGATAATTTTTCGGCATCAATATAAATTTTACTTTTTAGTGGATCAGTACCAGAGGGGCGAAAGTCCAGTTCAGTTACCATTGGAACATAATCAAGTATTTTTTTAAATGTTATTGGTACACCCTCCGGCCTGGTTCTGCCTCCAGCCAAAGGTTCCTCTGATAATGTTATTGACTCGATGCATTTCCATGTGTCTATTAAATCCGGAAGAATTCTGGTCATAATTTCTCCAACTTTTTCAATAGCAATTTCCCCATCTTTAACAGCCTTGCCGATTGAGAAAAAGAAATTATTGAAATTAGTTTTTACATCTGATGATTCTTTTAACGACTGTTGTTGTTGCTGATATGGCATCATTGCAATTGCGCCTTGATCACCGTGCATTATGTCTAGCCGCACATCAACTCTGGAAACTAATCGGTATTTTTCAAAAACCGATCTTAACATTTCTAAATAACGATATTTACCAGCCATTGTATTTTCATTCTCTAAAAATAATGTCGATGATAAAACTAATTCTGATAAAACTGAGTCTGGATCGCTTTTTTCCGGCATTGCTAAAGTTATATCTCCCAAAATACTTCGACAATCACGGCTGGTCCCTGCGACTCTGCCACCGCTTTCTTCTTCTTTGCAATGGATTCTTAACTTCCGGTTACGATTAATCTCTACTGCATTGCCTAGCTGATCTTCAAAACTAAATTTGTCTTTGTTGACTTGGTTGTAATACCAGTTCTCGACTGTTTGCTGGACCTCTGTCAAGTTTTTAAAACCAACTCGCGTCATAAGTTTGATCATACCTGGAATTTGTGCTGCAAATTCTGGCCAAGCTTTAGTCGAAACATAAGTAATCACATATAATGACCAATAATTGTCCCAGCTTCCTGCGGCTTTTATTCTTTCGTAATCAGCAATATCTAAAAGTAAGAAAGATTTATTTGGACTTAGCGCTACCAGAATTCTCTCTTCATCAAGCTTATAACTGTCGAGTGTAAAACTATTTATTAAACTATGATTTTCCTCGCTATTTTCAACTACCTGTTTAACACAAAATCGGTCCGAGTCAGCGTCACATTCGTAAATTTTTCTTCCGACTGGTTCACCTTGTAAAAAAGAGGAATATGGGATTGTTGTAGCTACTCGAGACATACTGACGTCAGTTCCAAGATGATCTACACTGTAAGTAATTTTTCCATTTTCATTTTTTTGTTCCGTAACAACATAACCGGTTTCAAAAAAAGGATCTTCTGTCTCAAAAACTAAATCAAAAACATTTTTATCAATTTTTAATTCATCCAAAAGCGGAGAGAAAGTCTCCCACATTGAACCATTCAAACAATTTAACTTAATCTTATGTCCCGCTTTTGTGGCTTTATTAATTTTTTCGACATCATCGTCTGTAACATTTAATATCGACTTGTAGAGTTTAACTATTCTCTCATAAGTTAAAGTTTGTTTAATATTTATGTTGTTGGCAGCCGATATTTTAATTGAGTATTGCCCATTTTTGATAATTGTCTCCTCAATATTTCTACGCAAAATTTTGCGATAATTTTCGTATTTATCGGGCAAAAGCTGACCACCACCAAATGCAATGACTTTGCGACCGAAAAGATAATTTGGGCTATGGCTCGGAGTATAATTTGTCGCTCCAGTGGCCCCAAAAAGAAAAGTCATAAATGAGTGCATGAAGATCGGAATTGAGTCGCTATAATCTTTCATTGTAATAACGGTAATATTTCTCTCAGCAAAAATTCTGGCCTCCAGCTCTACAAACTTATTAGTATGAGCTCTAACTTCGCCTCCAACAAGCTTAATCACGTGAGTTTTTAAAAACTCGAGAATTTCTTCAATTTCCATCTGATAAATTTCTTCGATAATTCTTAAGTTATCATTACCCCAATATTTATTAAGATCGGTAATTAAATTAGAGAACCCTGGATCTAGCTTTTCTATATCTAATATTTTTTCACCAATTTCGTTTTGAATTTCAATTAAAAATTCAGCTTCAGCATCAATAATTAGAGCCAGAAATAAATCATTGTACATCATTGATGGATTTTCACTATGCAGAATATCATAGAAAGCTCTAATGCCTGCCGTAGAGTTTTCTGATCTGTGGTCAAATTCTTTCAAATGACTCAGAAGATTATATCTCTCGGCTAATTCTTTTGTGACAATAATTTCTTGTGCCGCCGGATTTTCCATGTCAAACACTATGCTGATTTCAGGATTTTCAGTACTGAAATTTTCCCAATTTTTTTCATAAGCCTTGATTAAAAGCCTGCGTAGATTTTGTTGGTTTTTTTGTAATAACGAATAATCACCAGCTTTTTGCAGTTGATAGATCTCGGCTAATTCTTTTTGGGTTAATAGTTTTTCGGATTCTTCCATATTCCTCCAATTACTTTCGTTATAGTTTTTCGACAAAAAAATTCAGATTTTGCTCTAAATCAAGTATTTTAGCTTCAATTTCCGCTGAATTAATGTCTTGTTTATTCAAAAACTCATTTCTGCCGGCGATAATTTGGTTCAATTCAAAATAATCCCGGAGAATGTTAATAGCAAAAACAAAATTTATCTGATTTTCATCTACTTTTTTCCCTTGAATAATCGACATAATTTCTCTCCGGATTCTTTGATCATAACATCGAATCCAGACGAAAGAATAATCAAATGGTTCAAGATTATAATGTGCAAACTCCCAATCGATAACTTTTATTTTGTCGTTAGTTAATAAAATATTTTGAGGATGAAAATCTCCATGAACAAACTGATCATACTGCCAGTCGCCGATAGCATTGGCAATCTTTTTTATTTTGTTTTCCAATTTATCAGCTAAATTCTGATCTTTTTTAACAATTATTTCAATGAATTTTTGATACGATTCTTTTGATGAATGGCGGAAAATCCTTTTGGGCAGCATATTTCCTAATTTTTGCATGCTTTCTAAAAAAGCAATGATGTTAAAAAAATTAGTTTTGGGATCAAAAAAATAAGTATTCCCCAGCGGATTGCCTACAATAAATTTATAAATCAACCATTTCGCATCTTTAGTTTCTCCAAAACGTAAAAGCTCTGGGAAAAAATTTAGGTGTAATTCTTTCGCTCTTTGGTAGATTCCAATCTCTCGAGAAATATTTTTTATATACGCTTCCGACAAGCCGATACTAAAGACTACTCTCTCGCCGCGTTTGTCTCTTGCTGGAGAAGTAAAAAGTAATTTCGTTCGCTGTTTATAAAAATCGACAGGATCTTTATCAAGAGAAATCCCAATTTTATAAACTATCGAATTTATTATTTCAGCCTGCATTATTCTTAATCTTATTGATAAAATCTGGGCGGGCATCCCATAACTTATCTAAGTCAATATCAATTTTGTAATCATAAAAATTATTTAAGATATCACTTATGATCGTTTGTTTCTTAATCCCTAGAGGATCCGAATCCTTTCTTCCGACCGACAAGAAATAATCTCGAAATTTAAATCCGCTGCCCCAGTCGGCATCGGAAAATCTAATCCATGTCGACGGTATGCCGTAAGCATCGGCAGCAACTATTCCATGGAGAGAGCTTGAAGCGACTTGTTGGCACTGGCAAATTTCATCAATAAAATTATTTCCGGATTGTTTAACATTAATTATTTTAATCTCTTTATCTTTAATTTTCTCCAGCCAGGGATTTTTAACATCGGAATAATGTGGGATTATTCCTAACGAATATTTTTTTTCAACCTCTGGTTGATAAAATCGCGGATAAAGCAAAATCGGATCCCCAAAAATCGCCGGGCAATCAATTTTCTGCGCCAAAAGTGCTTCTCTGGAAAGCGGCCCCCTGACTGCCAAAACCTTTTTTGGCACTCCTTTGGTTTTTTCTCCATACTTCATAAAACCAGCTCCCCAAATAATTGCATTTTCATCAGCAAGTGCCAAAAGGCTTCCAATTAACAAATAATATATCTTTCTAGTTTTTTTATAACTCTCATCTTGATAATTTATTAGTTCTGGTCTTTTTCCAGAAATCATCTCAATAAAAAAATCGTTGGCCAAATCACCCCAATTATTAAATTTTGGTAGCGTCTTTACAATTACCATGTCAGTGTCAATAAAATATTACTCTAAAAACTGGCCATCCCTGTACATGTCAGGCGGTTCGGAAATCCAACCGCGGTTATATTTTACTAAACGTCCATAACTAAACCCAAAGCGTGATTCTTTGGTGATTGATTTTTCATGAACTCGGTATTTCATTAATGGTTTATCAATAAAATGAAATTTATAGCCATATTTTGCTAGTCGAGAAAAAAAATCATAATCCTCTGCTACCCGGAAAAATGTGTTGTAAGGAAAATCAACTGCCAATTCACGCCTGTAAGCACAAGTGCCGTTGGCAATAAAATTAGTCTCTTTATATTCCTTAAGATCAAACTTTCTCGCTCTGTACTCATCGGTCCGTTTTTCCACTTTTCCCGTTTCGGGATACCAATAGTCAATATCACCATAAACAACATCAGCACCCGGCTCTTTAAGTGCCTTTAGGGTCTCGTCAAATCTGTAGTTGTAGCAAAGATCATCGGAGTCCATAACCGCAATATATTCCGAAGTCGCCAACATATTGCCGAAGTTCCTAGCGGAAGATATTGCCTTGCCGTATTTATCATCAAGTTTGAAATATTTTATTCGAGAATCAGCGAAACCTTTTACCACTTCTTCAGTTTTGTCTCCCGGATCAGAGTGGTCGTCAATAATAATCAATTCCCAATCGGTCATAGTTTGATCAATAATTGATTGAATTGCGCCATCAACCATATCGCCACGATTCCGGCAAGGCATAACACAACTAATTTTTGCCATTATTATCCTTTGATTACATTAGAGATAAATTCACTATATTCGTCTAGCATTCGGTCATATGTAAAATTCTCTTTGGCGGTAAAATATGCATTATTACCAATTGTCTCACGAAGTTTTTTATCCTTGCTCAACTTTTCAATTACGTGCACAGCTTCTTTAATTGATTTTACCACAAAGCCATTAATACCGTTTTTGATATAATCTGAAACAATTCCAACTGAATAAGTTACCGGGCACATTCTGCAAGCCATGGCTTCTATTAACGTTAACTGGCAGGCCTCTGTTCTCGAGGTCCCCAAATATATGTCACCCGCACGATATTCCCGCGCCAATTGCTCTCGATTTTTGCCGATAATTATTTGAGCTCCGGTATTATTTTCAACAACCTTTTTGTACTCATTTATCTCCCTTGGATTTGAAGTTGATAAATGGGAATAAATTTTTTTCTGATTATCCAGTTGGGACAGGATCTCGTAGGCCCTATCTTGGCCTTTTTCCAACAAGTTATAAAACGAATTACTTACTCTAGTAACAAAAATCACTTTTGCATCATCAACAAATTTACTGTCATGATTTTCAAACCAATAGTCTGATATGCCATTCAATATTACCTTGATTTTTTCTGAACTGACCCCAAAATCTCCTATCAATTGTTTCTTAACCAAGGGTGAAACTGCGATAATCACAATTGCCTTCTGACAACAAATTTTTTCTATTTCCCCTGAAATTGCAATATCTCTTTTAACTTCCTCCAAATTTGAATCATTGTTGTTCAATAAGATTTTCTGCCATTTTTGAGTTACTTTATTTTCGCTTTCTGACTGACTTTTATAATTATCAAGAACGACTTGGCGACCAATTGAATCAACCCCATGAAAATGCTGAATCACTTTGTTTTGGTTGAAAAATCCCAAAGTTGCGATGCTTGTCCCCCAGATAAAATCACAGTCTTCGGCTTGGTCGACAGCCGAAAAATAGTATAAAATTGTACCGATATTTCGAATATTTAGATACTCCTCATTTTTGGGAATAATTGGATGAATATCTATTTTATTTTTCAAAAATTGATAAATATCACGGTTCATCAACAGGGCTCCGGTCATAAATTTCTCCGGAGTCAAAATCATTCCAATTTTTCTTCTAGCGCTCATATTGCTCAAGTTAAAAATATATTCAAAATATAGCATAAAGTCATTGACAATAGAAGGGTTCTTAGGGTAGAATTACTGGGTATTTTATCAATCTTAATCGTAAAAATTATGAAAATTGGATTGCCATATTTATTTCCAGGAAAAGAAAGCGGGCAGGGAGTTTTTGAAGAAACATTCGCATCCGGACTAAAGAAGAGGGGAGCGAAAGTCAAAGTTTTCTACCCGACCAATAAAGAGCTACGGAAAATTGAAAAGATAGGGTCTGTATTGACCATGGCTTCAATGAGAGAACACATCGACGAAGCCAATAAATGTGATTTGCTTTACAGCACTAATGGAATTTCCTTAGGACTCTTGGATAAAGAGGTAAAAGTTCCAATGATTTCAGTTTTTCACTCCACTACCAGAACATTATTTGAACAGCTGACCGGGGATTATCATAAAATGGCGGAGTATTCACTTTATCAGAAATACTACAAAGAACTGGAGCGAATATCTTTGGTTCCTGATGATATTAGGCGGGGGTCGCTAGAGACCTGGGCGCTGATTGAAGATTTTATGATTCAAAAATCACATTATTTGGTCGCAGTTTCGGAAAATGTAAAAAGAGAGATAGAGGATTTTTTATCGCCAAAAACTAAAAAAGTTGAAGTTGTTTCTAATGGCATCGAAGAATCCTGGTTTACTGATGAAAAATATGTAAGTTGCCGGCATTGTGAAAAAATTAGTAAAAACTGGAACAAAAAGCCGATCGTAATGTGGGTTGGCAGAATGGGACGCGAACATAATTCTTTCAAAACGAAGGGAATCGACCGAGTCCTAGAACTTTTTGACCGCTTAGATGGAAAAAAAGTCCAGAAAGTAGCAATCGCAATTGTGCCGAAAGAAAAAGCAGAATATGTTGAGCTTTATTCAAAAATTTTTACCAAAAGAGGAATCGAGTTTTGCCCAAACTGGCCATATAATCATCTACCTCATCTCACAAGTAAAGGTGATATCTTTATCATGACCTCTAGATATGAAGGATTTAGCTTAAGTTTAATTGAGGCGATGGCAAGTAAAATGGCGCCGGTTGCCTACGCAGTTGGTGTTGTTCCCGAGGCAATCAAAAACGGCTACAATGGTTATATTGTAAAAAATATTGATCAAATGGAAGAAAGAGTCAAATGGCTTTTGAGTCATCCGGCAAAAAGAGAAAAAATGGCACAGAGAGCCTTTGAGACTGCACAAGCCAAATATCAGATTAGCACAATGTTAGACAATTATTTTCAATTGTTTAGAAAAATTATCAGACGAAGAAACAAATCAATTCTTTAAGTACTCTGCGGCTTTTTCCGGCGGAATGACGTTGATGATGACGCCGGAACCCATTTCGAATCCGCCAAATAAAGTTAAGCGCGGAGCGATCTCCAAATACCAGTGATAATAATCGCACTCATCCATTGTTGTCGGCAGGGTTCGGATGTACATATTTAGCGGCAATCCGGGAATCGTTTTTTCAAGTTTGCTCAAGACCTCCATTGTCGCGTCGGCAAATTCATTAATTTCTGTTTTTGAAGACGTTTCATACTGGCTTTGATGTTTTTTGGGAATTACCCAAGACTCGAAGGGGTAGCGCGAGGCGAATGGGGCGAAAGCCAGAAAGTAATCGTTTTCATAAATTATTCTCGACTTCTCCTTGCGTTCGTGTTTCACAATATCACAGTAGACACAAACGCCATTGACACCGAAATATCGCTCGGCTCCATCAAGCTCGCGGCTTACTGTGTTAGCAACTATTCCCGAAGCGAATATCTGTGCATGTGGATGCTCGACTGAAGCGCCAGCCTCCGGCCTGTGATTATAAATCGGGGTAATTTGGGAAACCTGGTCATCCTTCTTTATTTCCTGATACCGCTCAAGAATAGTCCAAAACATCTCGGAAGCCAAGGACTTTGGGAATGTTGTCAGCTTTTGATTGTGGTCTTTGATGACTACAACTTCGTGGTCGCCAACCGATGGCCGCTCGCGATAAAATCCATCTTCGGGGTAATAACTGCGGGCTGATTTTGCGTGGTCGTAAAAAGCCGGAAATTTATTTTCAATTATATAGATATTTTCGCTTCCACGGCTAACTTTTTCATTGGCTTTGTAGCTTAGCGAGCCGACACAAAACGGGCACTCCTTCTTTTTTTTAGAAACGATGGCCTTTGGATGAATAAAATCATCAGGGCGCCGGGCGCGGCCAGGGGCAATTACGATCCAATCACCGGTAATGATATTTTGACGCAAAATCGGCGGAATAAATCCACCCTCCTTTTGCATTCGCTTGTTGATGTCGATTAAAGACATTTCCCAGTCCTTAAGGTCTATAAAGTTTTTAAAGTCTATAAAGTTTTCGGAAATAAAACTCTTTGTACTTTACGGACTTTATGGACTTTCGACTTTTGACTGGCTTTGTGCGCAACACAACGCTATCGCCAGTGCGTCTGCCACGTCATTAGGCTTTGGAACTTCTTTTAAATGCAGTAATTTTTTTACCATCTCCTGAATTTGATTTTTATCCGCCCGGCCGTAACCGCAAACCGCTTGCTTGACTTGTAGGGGTGTAAATTCAAAGAGCGGTATTTTTGATTTTTTCACCGCCAAAAGTATCGCTCCGCGACTTTGAGAAACTGTCATGACTGTTTTTTGATTCTTAAAAAAGAACAACTGTTCGACAGCAACAAAATCAGGCCTCTCTTTTTTAATTATAGCACTTATGGCGTCATAAATAATCTCTAACCGCTCGGCGTCAGAGAGGTGTGATTTGGTTGAAATAATGCCGGCACCCAAAACTTTGGGGATAATTTCCGTCCCAATTTTTCGACCGTCGGCTTCGATTACTCCCCAGCCGACAGTTGCCGTTCCAGGGTCAATGCCAAGAATTTTCATACTTTAGTCCAAAGTTTATGAAGTCTTTAAAATACATGGAAAATTATTGTTTTTACTTTACGGACTTTACGGACTTTCGACTTTATGGACTAGCTGATATTTGTATAAACATCAGCCACATCATCATCAGAGTCCAACACGTCCAAAAGTTTATCCAGCGACATTTTTTTTTCATCAGACAACGAAACAGTGGATTTTGCCTTATAAATAATCCCCGATGAATCAATTTTGATTCTGGCGTCTTCGAGATATTTTGAAACTGGTTGCAATTTGGAGACTTCCGTATATACTATAGTAATGTCTTCTTCTACCTCAAAATCTTCAGCGCTAGAATTAATAATTAATTCTTCGATTTCTTCTTGGGTTTTAATTTCGTCATTTGGATTTTGAGTTTTGGATTTTTGAATAATGATTTGACCCTTTTTTTCAAATAAATATGCCACGCTTCCGGCTTCGGCCAGGGCACCACCAAATTTGTTAAAATATGATCTGATATTTGAGACGGTTCGCAGGCGGTTATCAGTTAAACATTGAATCAGAATCGCCACGCCGCCCGGGCCATATCCTTCATAGACAACCTCTTCGATATTATCGCCGAGTTTACCCGGAGCTCGTCGAAGGGCCCGATCGATGTTTTCCTTCGGCATCGATGCTGCCTTTGCCCGATCGATGGCTAGTCGCAACTGAAAGTTCATCGCTGGATCTTCTCCGTTGCGTGCGGCGATTGTGACAACATTCGCCAGCTTAGTAAAAGAGGCCGAGCGTTTGGCATCAACTATGGCTTTTTTATGTTTTGTCGTCGCCCATTTTGAGTGTCCGGACATATATACTCCCCGCAGACCACGCTTTCCCGTCTCGCCTACGGCAAAGCCGAGGCGGAAGCGTGTTTTTGTGATAACTGGAATTTACTATTATAAACTTAGCGCAAAAAGAGCGATTTTTCAATGAAAAAACGGATGGCTACAAACAGTCATCCGTCAGGTTATGTCACAGGTCGTACGTCAGCAGCAGCATGGCCTTGAACCCGATATAGAGCTGGTCGGCGGCCTCGGACTCCGGGGTCTTGGTCTCTCCGGTTTGGGATTGCCTGGCCCAAGCGTCGAATTGAGCCAGAACGGTTCGCATCGCAAACTGCCGAAGCTCCTCGTTGTAGCCGGTACTCTCTACCGCAGTTGCCCAATCTAGATAGAGGTGAAAGAAATAGTGAGGCCAGTTGATCACCGCCCTCTTCTTCATCTGTGCCTCGACCTCGCTACGATCCTCCGCCAAATGTCTTCCTATCATCTGGAGCAGACCGCGTGAGCACTCGGCGTCATCGAGTGGGTCGTTGAGGTCGATCTGGCAGCCACCACGGTACGACTCGAGCTTTAGACGCCGCCATGGCTTGGGCTGTGGCTGGTCGTCGGTTGGATCGGAGCTGAACCAGTTCCGACGATGTGGTGCCGGGAGCAACCTGTCCGACGACCCAGGCCAGGCCTTTTCATAGAAGGCCCGCTGAATCATGCCCAGCCGCTTTGCCTTTTCTCCGACTGATCCAATCTGGCCGTCAGCGATCAGCTGGAAGCAGTCGATCGCATCATGGACCACACCGCCGAAGATCTCGGAAAGGTCCTCGGCAGCATCGCAGGTCGGGAACTGCTTGGCAATCGGCTTCCAGCGGTCCAGCAAGCGACTGGCAGTTGCCGCCATGTCCGGAGACTGGGCGACGAAGGCCTTATGCATGGTGGACAGATCGCTCTGCAACGCCACCCACTTGTGGTAGATGACGCCCGGGTCGTTGCACTGCGCCGATGATGACGCTACGCCGATCACGGTGAAGAACACAACGAACAGCATAGCCAAGATTATAGTCCGCACGTCAACCGCCTCCTTAAGGCGAGGATTGCTTGATATTTAGTTTATATCATATTATATACCGGATGTCAAATTGTTTGAGGCAGACAGTATCTAGATATATTTATACCAGAAATAAATTTGGCTTTTAAGATTCATGGTTTACAGCACAGGAAGCCGGTAGATTTTTTTGGTGGAGTAGAAGCTTTTGAGAAAAATAAAGAGAGAGATGAATGAGACTTGGCATAATTAAATATTATGACAAAACAGCTCTTATTGCAAATATTGCTTTGTTTAGGGAGCGTCCCCAACCCTCAAAAACAAAGCAGAATAAAAAAAGCGGGCGATCGGCTGCCGATCGCTCGCGAGTGCATTCCAATGCCCCGCCGATCAAAGGTCGACGCCCCCAATCGACCGGAAACTGTTGACGAACTTGTTGTAGGCGGACTTGTACTTCCGGTATACATCGTCACACTTGTAGGTGATGCTGAACACCCTCCAGGGTGTCATAGCATCCCTGACCTCCACGTACCGCGTCCACCATTCCCCATTCGGGTCGCGGATCAGCCCATACTCACGCCCATTGGCGCAGGTCTTCTTGACCAGAGTCTCATTGACATCTGGCTTCCAGGGGTATTGGCTCTCATCTTCGAGGCCCATCCACGCAGAGTAGCAGTAGAACTCCACTTCGCGGTTGTTGGGTCCGATGAAGATGACACCGAACTGCTGCGGCCGAGGGCAGAAGTTGTCCGGATAGTTGATCGTGAACTCCTCGGCCCGATACGTCTATTCGGCAACGGGAACGTCAATACAGGTGATACATAAAGCAACGACCAACAGCAGACTCAACGCCTTCATGCTGATCACGCTCCGATTTAGTATGTCTGTATTGTATCATAATATCCCAAAAATGTCAAAAAAAAATTGACAAAAAAATCAATTTGTGCTATAAACGGAGTGATCTTGCTTCGTGCGCTTGTGTGCATGAAGCAAATGGCAACCTCAACTTCCACCTACGAGGT
>CAYHDN010000003.1:11727-30629 GCA_964355425.1 uncultured Candidatus Saccharibacteria bacterium | reverse complement strand
GAACGGATTTTGTCCTTTATCGCCTGCCCTAATTTTTCTGCAGCGGCATAATTTTGCTCGTGTGATGTCAAGTTGATCAGAAACTCATCAACTGAAAGCACCTGATAATGCGGCGTAAAACTTTCGATGACTTTTTTTATTTCTTTGTGATAGATCATATAAAGTGCCGGCCGCGATTCGATAATTTTTATATCGCGATATATCCTTCTCGCCTCTTTGACTAGGCAACCGGTCTTGATGCCGAGATTCTTCGCCTCGCGCGAGGCGGCGATGATACAACCACTACCGCCGACATATGGCGCAACACCAACAGGTACCCCGCGCAAAGTTGGCTGAACCTGCTGTTCAACCGACGCAAAAAACGAATTCATTTAGAGGAAGAGGGTTTGAAAGTCTTTGGGTTTTTGGGTGATGTTCATTGTAGAAAAAATAATGAAGTAAAAACTACCACAGATATTACATCACAGATTTGCACAGATTCGATTTATCAGTGTTTATCTGTGAAACAAAATCTGTGAGAGTTTATCTTCCGCTTTCTCCCAGTATAGAACAAAACCCGAACACTTGGCAAATTATCTATTGTTTGCTAAATTCTATATTGAGGAGGTGACGATGATGTTGAGCGATAAAGTCGTCATCAAGCTGGGCAAACGCAAGCCATCTGGAGCTTTCAGGCTGTCCGATGACGCCTTGCGACGCACATGCGGGCTTCGGTCGGAAATGATCCGTCCAACAGACAACAAGGCAGTTGACCTGTCAACCCGTGTGCCATCCGGTGCGCTCAAGATGTCGAAACGCACAGTCGAACAACTCTGTACTCAACGGTCGGCGATGACCCGGCTGCCGAGACAGCCGAGGAAAAAGAGGCGATGATCTTCCGCCAACCAGGGATTCGGCACCGCGCCAATCCCTTTTCTTTATACTAAACAAAAAATATGTGCGATTATCAATGATCATTGAATATCTTACATAAATTGAGCACCTTACAAATTAGTCAACTAAAAAAACCCGCCTCTTGGATCAAAGTGGATTTTCCCCCTAGCACTTTCGACTTTATGGCTCCGCCCAGAGGGCTCTGCCCGGCGGGACTTTATCAGTCTCGGCTAGATTAAGCCTAGACGGATAGACTTTCGACTATGATATCTTCACTATCGTAAACTCCATTTCCCCTGCCGGAGTTTCAACTTCGACAATATCTCCGACTTTATGGCCGATAATTGCTTTGGCAATTGGCGAGGAAACAGAAATCTTGCCAGAAAGTGGATCGGCCTCTGTCGCACCAACAATATTATATTCTTCATCACCATCGGCAGACTTTAAAATCACTCGCGAGCCAATTCCAACAATTCCAGCGCTGCCATTCTTATCGGCCATCCTGGCATGAGAAAGTTTGTATTCGATTTCGGCAACTCTGCCGGCGACAAAAGCCTGCTTTTCCCGCGCTTGATGATAATCGGCATTTTCCGACAGATCGCCAAGTTCACGAGCAGATTTAATCTGCTCGGCGATATCCTTAAGATCCTCATTTTTGAGTTTCTTAAGTTCTGCCTCGAGCTTAACTCTACCCTCTGTTGTCAAAATAATTTCTTCTCCCATAATAGTGATGGTTTTAAAAAATCCCCCGTCGGGAAATAATCCAAAAAATTATATTTTATACCACATAATAGTATTATATTCCAAAAAAGATGTCAAGCCCAGCCTGAACCCGACGTGGTTTAGGGTCAATACTTCAGCGGCTAAAATAGTATTTCAAAATATCATGTGCAATTGGTCCGGCGACTTCGTAGCCACCGCCGCCGCCTTCAACCAAAACTACGACGGCAATCTCTGGATTTTCGTATGGCGCGTAGGCTTCAAACCAAGCATGAGTCTTTTGATTATCCAAAAACTGGGCGGTGCCAGTTTTTGCCGCGCTGGAAACCGGAAGATCGGCCAGCGTTTTGGCCGAACCTGACAATACTGCCTGCCGCATCCCTTCTTGAACTGTAGCAATATTATCGACCGAAATAAAGTTTTCAGCCTCAACCTTCGCTGGAAACATCTGAACGACTTTGCCGGATGTATCGGTTGCTTCTTTTGCAATTTTCGGCGTAAGCAATCGGCCGCCATTGGCAACGGCTGAAACAGCTTTGGCCATCTGCATCGGAGTGACTAGTAAATCTCCCTGGCCAATTCCAACATGATAAGTATCGCCAATGTACCAGTTTTCCTTTTTATATTTTTCCTTCCAGGCCGGGCTCGGCACCAATCCGGCGGCTTCGGTTGGTAGGTCGATGCCTGATTTGTTGCCAAAACCGAACATAGTTAGATATTTGTCTATCCGGTCAATGCCCAAACCCTTAATTTTATCCCAGCCGCCAGAAAGAGCGTAGAAAAAAATGTTATTTGATTCGGCGATGGCGCGAGTGATGTCGGTGATGCCAGTATGCCACTTCCAGTCAGGAAACTTCCATTCGCCTATTGCGATCTCCGGCGGCGTTTCAATCGAAGTATATTTTGAAATCACTCCCTCTTGCAAACCCGCCGCTGCCATGACAATTTTTATAATTGACCCCGGCGGATAAGTTCCCATGGTCGCCCGATTCAAAAGTGGCAATGACGGATCGGCAAGTAGCTTTTGATACTGCTCATCGTCCACTTTGCCCTCAAAAATATTATTGTCAAAATACGGGACTGAAACCAGCCCAAGAACAGCGCCTGTTTGAGGATTGATGGCGACAGCGGCACCAGAGTGAACGTCGCCACCAACTTTGGTTATGCCGTCAGAAAGAAACCCGACCATTTTTCTTTGTAGTTCTAAATCTATAGAGAGGGTCAAATTGTAACCCTCCTCCGGCTGGCGGTTGCTCGTATCAGTTAAAACTCTGATAATTTTGCCGTGAGAATCGACCTCAACTTGTTCGATACCGGGAGTGCCGCGAAACAAAGATTGATAGGTCCGTTCGATACCAGTCTTGCCATATTCCTCACTCATCAAATATTGCGGATTGTTTTTTAACTCTTCGGGCGAAACGATACCAGTATAGCCCAAAATATGAGCCAGACCGGCATCACTTTTGTATTCACGGATCGCCCGTTTATCAATCACCACGCCCGGCATCCCGGCAGTTTCTTCTTCCAATAACAAGGCTTCTTCGCGCGGCAAGTCCGGTTTTATAATTACTAATTCAATCGACGAGAGTCCGCTTCGTTCTACTTTCGCTTTGATTTCGTCAGAACTAATTCTCAAGAGTTGCGAAAATTTCTGATAAAAATCGTCTCGTTCTTTGGATTTTCGCGGCAGATCGGAGGGATAAACTCCCAGAGCAAAACTTGGTTTGTTTCGTGCCAACCAGACACCATGAGAGTCGGAAATTATACCGCGGCTGGATAGTATGCTTCTTGGCCGCACGCGGTTGCCCTCGGCTAAACTCTTACTCTCCCCGCCGCCAATAACCTGGAGATAAAAGACTTTGACCGATAATAATATAAAAACCAAAATAATAATAATTCGAAGATATGAAAAGGATTTTTTCTCCTCCGGCTCCTCAATTTTGGACTGGCCTTCGATAGTGGCGTCTTGATAGCGAAAATCACTCTCGTCATTTTTCGCAATTCGACGATTCTTGCGATCACCAGAAAGATGTGAGAAATTGCCAAAAATGTCCATGATAATTAACTAATAACTAATAGCCTAAAGGAACATCTACTTTGCAAATTTAATTTTTTCTCCGCTAATCTGAGGATTGAAGAAATGATAAATTTTATTAATACTCCAATAAATTATTGTTGCGAAGACCGCGGAATAAAGGCTGTCAACTACTGTGATGGACAAATTAAAAAATGAAAATTTTGCAAGAATTGTCAGTTTTATCAGGTCGACAACCAAGACGGCAAAAAAGAAAATTGGAAAAGACAGAAGGGTTCCGGGTTTAGTGACGATTCGCCTGGTGGTAAGAAAAACAAAAACAGCCAGAATTACAAAATTTGGAATCAAAAAATATATCGCTGGAATTTTTGTCAAAAGAGAGAGAAAAATTGCTGAAAATATCAAAAAAATACAGGCGCTCCGGAATGAGCCGAAAAATACCAATATCAGCATTGAAATAGTCGTAAGCTCGATTATGCCGCCGGCAATTTTTAAGGTTGGGAAAAGTGAGGCATCCAAAATTGCGACTATGAACGAGAGAATGATTAGAAAAACAAACACTTTAACCTCCGGCGACAATAAATAACGTCTCGAGTTTAGAAAAATTAATTGCTGATTTTATCTCAACAGTTTTAAAAATATCCGACTTGGCTGAAATTTCTTTTCCAGTATTTCCGACAAAAATTCCTTTTGGCAGTTTGCCCCCAAGGCCGGAAGTGATAACATTTTCATCTAGGGCGATCGGTGTATCAAGCGGAATATTCTCCAGAGTCATTCCAGAAATCCCGCCACGCAAGATTCCGGTTGTTCTGGAGCTTTGAAGCATTACTTGAACTATTGAATCCTTACTAGAGATTAAAACCACTCTCGAAGTGCCAACCGATACTTGATCAATCTTCCCGACCAAGGATCCGAATAGTATCACCGCCATGCCGGCAGAAACTCCATCATTTAAGCCTTTATCAACAACAATCGTGTCGTAAAAATTTGTCGGATCAAGACCGATGACATTGGCAAGAATCAGCTTCATCTCTGGATGAAAATTTTTATACTCTAGCTGTTTTTCTAAATTCTGATTTTTGGCCTCCAGTTCGGAAAGTTTTGCACTATCAACCCTAGATTTAACCAGTTCTTCTTCTAGTCGCTGATTTTCCCTCCGCAATGTCCCAATTTCCGTTAATACCGAAAAAGCATCGGCAATTTTTCTGCCTATTGCCACTGCTGATTTTGAAAGCGGTTGACTGAAAGTAAGAACCAAATCACTGCTTTTGCGACTAACAGGCGAGGGAATGAGAAAAATTGCGACAAAAGCCGCTACAACTAAAAAGCTAATTAGTAAATTCCGTTTTTTCATACAAATTCAAATATCAAATGAAATCCCTGCCTACCGGCAGGCAGGCAAATGACAAATGTTTAAATAATTTAGATTTTGAGCTTCATTTGGCATTTGAGCTTGGGATTTTGGGTTTAACGTTTAAACCTATTCGGAACCAAAACGTCCGAAAGTAGATCAATGTCTTCAAGCACAATGCCGGTTCCTCGAACGACACAAGTCAGAGGATCGTCGGCAATGTGGACTATTGTTTTGGTTTCAATGGATATTAGTTTATCAAGTCCCCGGAGCAGCGCGCCTCCGCCGGCAAGAACAATCCCTTTGTCCATTATATCGGCTAAAAGTTCCGGCGGCGACTCCTCCATTGTTACTTTTATTGCATCAACTACCGCACCGATTGATTTTGAAATCGCTCCCATAATTTGCTCATTATTTACCACAATTTCCTTGGGCAGGCCGGTAACTAAGTCGCGGCCGCGCATCGGCGCCTCAAGCTTGTCTTTAAGCGGCAATGCGGCTCCAACTTTGATTTTAATTTCCTCGGCAGTCCTCTCGCCCAAAAGCAGATTAAACTCCTCTCTGGCATATTGGATGATATCGGTATTCATTTCGTCGCCGGCGATTCGTAATGATCTCGAAGAAACAATGCCCCCAAGAGAAATAATTGCTACTTCAGTTGTGCCGCCACCAATATCAACAATCATATTGCCTGACGGATCTTGAACCGGTAGTCTGGCGCCGATCGCGGCTGCGATCGGCTCTTCAATCAAAAAGATTTCCCTGGCGCCAGCTGCCGTTGCCCCCTCCTCAACCGCCCGACGCTCAACTTCAGTCACGCCGTAAGGAATACCGATGACAACCCGCGGATGCGGAAAAAGAGAAAATTTTTCCCGGTGAACTTTATCGAAAAAATACTTCAGCATCTGTTCAGTAACCTCAAAATCAGAAATCACACCGTCAACCAATGGCCGAATGGCAACAATGTGGGCCGGCGTCCGGCCAACCATTCGCTTTGCCTCCTCGCCAATGGCTAGAATTTCTTTGGTTTTTTTATTTATCGCAACAACCGAAGGTTCAGAAATCACTATCCCTTTGCCTTTGACATATACCAAAGAATTAGCGGTGCCGAGATCAACGCCAACGTCGTGGGAAAACCGGTCAAAGATAAATGAAAGCGGATTTTTCATTGTTTAAAACATTATATTTCCAAAGCTATAAAAAAGCCAGAGTTATCCCTCCCCTGGTGCTAATTTAGTCTAGATTATAGTAACGAAAAAATCAAATTAAGTCGCAATGTCGCGTCGGTCGAAAGCGATAAGGCCGGTAATTGAGAAAACAATAATCACCGCTAGAAAAACTAAAATTCCGACTTTGTCCAGTTCGTTGTGAATTAAAATTTTTACCGCATCAAAATAATGGAAAAAAGAGATATATTTCAGATCAGCATATTTTTCTTTCAACGTCGCGACGATATTGGCAACATACATTAAAACAACTACCCCAGCGGAAAGAAAGTAAACTTTGCCCCGATCGGAAAAAATCGCTGATAAGAACATTGAGACCGAGAATGTCGCCAAACCAAAAAGAAATGTCATCAAGACCAATGTTGAATAATTCGCCGGCTGGACATCGATATTAAAGATTTTTGCAAATGGAACGGCAGCGTAAATCGTCGCCGCAACGAAAGCCAAAATTACCAAGGCACCAGCAAGGTAGCGGGATAAGAACAGCTTCCTTCTGGAAATAGGCGTCGAAAGCAAAAACTCAATAGACCCTTTTTCAACCTCGTTGGCAAGCGCGGCGCCGGCGGAAGAAATTGCCAGAATTATTAAAAACAGTGGCCAAGTAATCGAGTAAAGTTCAGCCGACAGGAAGTTTTCCAGATGGGCAAAACTATAGTCTTGCAAGTTAAACGCCTTCATCATCTCGGGCGGCATTAATTTCAGCATTTGATCCCATTGTTCTTGCTGGCTGGCAAACGATGGAAACATCGCAATATACATCAAAAGAAAAGCTAGGGCGACGATGATATAAATCGCCGTTACCAGTCTCCGATCTTTAATTGTCTTTGTTATGATAGCTAGCATAATATTGTAATTCGTACACGGATTTATCACGCGGATATTCACGGATAATATTTCCCAATCCGTGCCCATCCGTGTAATGGATCCGCGTTAGAATCTCCTTATTAATCACTTCTGATAAAACTCAAGAAATATTTCTTCCAATGTTGCGTGGGAAATCTCAATGTCCTTAATTTTGCATTCTGATAATTTCTTTAATATTGGATTAATATCGCCCTTGGCGTCAATTACAAGGCCGCCACCAACTTCCCTAATACTTTGAACTTGTGGTATTTTAAAATCAGAGTTTTTTGCTCCGTCGGTAAAATAGACCTCAATTGTATGCATCCGTTTCTCTTTAAGTTCTCTGATGTCTTCAATGGCGATCATTTTACCGGATTTTATTATTCCGACCCGATTGCAGATCCGGTCAACTTCAGAAAGGTTGTGTGATGAGATAAAAATCGTCGTCCCCTTTTTCTGATATTCTCTTAGGAGCTCGTGGACCGAATTCTGTAGTAACGGATCAAGCGACACCGTAGGCTCATCCAAAATTAAAATTTTTGGCTCTTTCATTAAAGCCAAAATTACGCCAAGCTTTTGCTTATTGCCAGAGGAGAGATTTTTAAATTTAATCTTTGTTTCAAAATCTAGCTTTTTCGACAGTTCGTCAGCGGCCGCTCGCTTGCCACCAAAAGAGCGGAAAAAATCAATGTGCTCCCGACCGGTCCAAGAATCATAAAGGCGAACATTGCCCGGCAGATATCCGATGTCTTTTTTTAGTTCAGTCGAATCGGTTTGCGCGTCACGATTTAAAATTTTGATTTCACCGCTGGTCGGGCGGATAAAATCCATCATTGTCCGGATTGCCGTAGTTTTTCCGGCGCCGTTAGGCCCTAAAAAGCCAAAAATCTCTCCCTTCTCGACGGAAATATCAATTCCGTCGACAGCTTTAACCTGTCCAAAGTGTTTTTTTAAATTTTTTACCTCAATTACCGGCATTCTACTTTAAATATTTTGCTTTGTTGGCGTTGTGATCGGCTTCGGTAGCGGCGAAATAGATCTTGCCGTCAGTACCGTGAAGAAAATATAGATAATTATGTTTTGAAGGAGTTAACGCCGCTTTAATACTTGCAAGCCCCGGATTGCAGATTGGCGCCGGCGGTAGACCAGCGTTCTGATAGGTAGAAAAAGGCCCTTTTATGTTTTTTATGTCACCATTTGTTAGTTTTTGCCAGAACTTAAAATTTAGAATTCCAACTTTTGGATAATTGTCGTTGTCTTTCTGATACTGAACCGTCGGATCAGCCTCCAATTTCATCCCCTTAGCCAGCCGGTTGGTAAATACTCCAGCGATATCGGCGCGTTCGGCGTCATTTGCCGCTTCGCGTTCAACAATCGAAGCAATGATTAACATGTCATTGGAAACAGATAGCCCTGATATGCGGCTGGCATAATCATCGGTCATTTTTTTAATTACTTCATCGGCAGTTGGCTCGTCAGTCAAATCATAGGTATCGGGGAAAAGTTTACCCTCTAAATCTTTAGTTTTTGACATAAATTCATCGGGGTTAATTTTTGCCTGATCAGCAAGATAGGCGGCAATTTGTTCCCGGCGCCAACCTTCGGGAATAATGATTTTCTTCACCTGATGCTCACCGTTTTCCAAAATTCCAGCAATTTTTACGATTGAAAGATTATTAGGAAGCAGATAATCGCCAGGTTTGATCGTCTTCTCTTTAAATTTCATATAAAGATAAAAAAACAGATCAGAACCGATCAAATTTTTCTCGCCCAGCTTTGCACCGATCATTTTTGTGCTTTCGCCTTTTTCAATTGTTACTTCAACTTTTTTCCCAGAACCGGGCATTGACTTTTCAATCTGCCACTTGAAATAAAAAAGGAAGCCAGCGATAGCAAGAACAAAGACCAAGAGGAATATGGTCAGAACTTTAGCTATAGTGCCTCTTGCGATGTCTCCTCCTTATTGGCAATGTATTGTTCCAAAATTAAGCGAGCAGACACCTGATCAACTTTTTCTTCAACTTCCTCGGGAGACGCCCCCTCCTCCTTTAACAATTCCAGAGCGGTTTGGGTCGTCAGATTCTCCGGCTCAAAATAGATCGGCCGGCCGATTTTTTCTTTTAGTTTTCTACCAAACTCCTCAATCTTTTCAGCATTTTCTCCCTCGTCACCGCTACCTAGTATTGGCATGCCGATTACTATCCTTTCAATTTTTTCTTGCTCACAAAGTTTAGTGATCTTGGCAAAAATCTCCCGGTCATTATTTAGTGTCGCCAGCTCGTAAGGAATTTTCGAACCGACTGCCAGACCAATTTTTTTCGTCCCCCAATCAACTCCTAAATACATTACTGCTGCCCTCCTGACCCGCCTGTGGTGAGCGGAGTCGAACCATAATTAAATTCAACGTTTATTCTCCTTGATATCAATGGCAGTGTGCGCATAAAATTTGGATTTATGGATATATCAACCGAAAGGACTCCAGTCCTGGCGGTAATTTTATTGGTTGCAGTTTTGATTGTTTTCCCCTTAATATCGCTTTTAATGGCGCCAACGTCGTACTTGTCCGCAACATAACCATCAAACGTTCCCTTTAGAGCAATGGTGCCCTTGGCAATATCACTACTGATAACGTCATACTTTGTGCTTTCTTCTTTGTTAGCGACGATGTCTTTATTCTCTGCCAGTTTACTCTTGGCGCTTTCCAAAAGCACATTTTTAAAATCATCCTCCGAGAAGGTAACAACTTCAACCTTCATTTTAACTTTGTAGTTGAAGTTATCGACTTGGTCGCCAGCCTTATTTGAAGCACTTTCTGAAGAAACACTGGAACTGACAGCGGAATCGAGAAGTTTCTCCTTATCTACAAGCTCAATCTTGATCTTATTGACCAAATTATCTTTGAGTTCTTTTTCTGTCGATTCCTTTGCTGAAGCAATATCTTTATCAGCCACGACCTTTACAACTTTATTTGTCCCGCCGCTCATTGCTGCTGTACTTTTGCCAAAAATTTTTGACTGTTGGACTTTGGGAATCGTGGTGATGGTGAAATCGTTTGGCCCAATGTTTGCTTGCTCGCCGACTGCAGTCGCCTCAACATTGACGTCAGCAGTACCGGAAGCAATAATCACAAATTGACCGCCTTGCAATCCAACTTGAGCACCGGGAATAGTCGCGGCTGCTGTTGAGCTAAATTCCGCGCCGCCACCAGAAAACTTTGTTCCAGCTGGCAAGCTGACAGGTTGTTGATCCCAATTATTATAAACGGTAATTTTTCCTTTGGCTTTTTCACCAATATTTTTTGAACCAGTGGCGGCAAATGGCTTCTCTAGTTCCTCCTCAAGGCTTTTGTACTTACCGGGAATAGTCAACGTGTTTTGGTCGATTGCGATTGCCTCTTTGTTGACATTTATATCAGCCGTAGTCGAAAATGGTTCTGATACAATAGAAATTTTCGCAGTTGCTTCCGGCAAAATCAGCAAAGCCACCGCACCAAGGGCAACGACAGCGCCTGCTATTATTGCGCCAACAATTAGTTTCTTGCGTTTTTTGACAAAACGTATTTTCTCAAAAACCGGGTCACTTGCCCTGTGATGGCCGGAAAATCCTGACTGATTGTTGTGATTGAAAGGTTTCTTAATTAATTTATAATCATCAGATTTATCTTTATCTTCTATATCTCCTTTAACTTCTTTTACCTCCGGATTTTCTGCCTCGATATCTTTAACCGCCTCGATCACCTCCAGCTCTGACTCTGGGGCTTCCTCCGCAAGAATCTCCGGCTCCGCTGCTCCCGCAATTTCCTCCGCATCGCGGTCATATTGATGTACTTTTACACCATTAACCTCTTCGACGCTTTCGGCCGGGGTCCCGACATCCGCCTCAGGCTGGATCGTCGGGGCTTCTTCTGGTTCTTCAATTCCAGCTTTTGCGTCGCCGATACTACCAAAAACCGCCAACCCAATCTGCGAAGCTAAGTTCTTGGCGATTTTATCGTTGGTAACCAAAGCAATCTTTTTACCCATTTTTTTGCCGCGCTTCTCTAAGAGTTTTAGGTTGACGACGCTGTTGGCCAAAGTTGAACCGCGCGGCACGACTAAAGAGACCGATTTCTCATCGACTTTAGAAATCTTGTCGATGACGTCGGTTATCTCTTCATCTGTTTCGAGGTAAATTAACTTGGACATTTTCTATAACTCAAAACTTAAAAGTCAAAACTCAAAATTATTTAGTGAATTGGAAGGTGGAAAGGAAGGTATCAAACTGAGTCAATGGCTTAGAATCTGATCCTTTAATTTTGTAATGCAATAGATATGTGTTTTTGCCATAAGTAAATTGTGTTTTTGCAAAAGTCACATCGTCACTTTGGCCATCTTCGGCGGACTCTTTATCCTTCGAGTTGATAGTCAATCCCGTTGCAGTAGGAGTTATTTTGTAAGTATATTCTGGAAAGAATGGCCCAAAACCATCAGGGTTGACCCAAAGCTCTAAACCATCAGTTGAATCACTAACCTTTAGCTTCTTGGCAACCGTCCAGTTACCGGTTTTGTTAAGTTCATCGGCAACCGTAAAGTTTGCTGGATATTTGAAACTAAATCCATAAGTTGAATTTGTGTAAGTCTTCCAATTTGCTGTTTCATCAGTGGTTGCCGATGTTGAGCTGGTAGCTTTTAACTCTGCAACTTGTTTATTCAAGTCATCTATTTGGCTTTGGAGCTTAGCTTTGTCGTCATTAGCTTTTTTGTTCATATACCAATATCCGCCACCACCGATAATTGCGGCTGTGATAATGATTGTGATAAATATTTTCCAGAAATTAGACATTTCCCTCCTTTTATTTGCTAAATTTTTTTATCATTTCTTTTTTGATACAAATTGTCGCTGAACATCTGGCTTTCATCATTCGACTAATCGCTTTATCAAACCCGCAATAAATAATTTCTTTGTCCTCGTCTTTAGCTACTAAAATCGCTGGCAAAATGTCAGTATCTGATGATATTATATAACATTTTCGGTATTTATTCTTGAGTGCACCAATTGCGATGTCAAGAGCAATTTGAACATCAACTCCCTTTTCGTGATAACTAAGGCTCGAATAGAGGATGAAACCTTTTTTTATCTCAATATTTTGTTTCTGCAAATTATAAAAAAGTGCTTGTTGGTTAGCATAAAGTTTATACGATTTTTGATGACGCTGATTTTGTTTGATCTCACCAACGCAGTATTCAATTTCAATATTTTTATTTTTTGCGACTTCTTCGGCAAACTTCCGGTAATTAAAATCAGTCAAATGGGTACGTGGAGATAATCGTTTTGCCCCATGATAAAAATTGCTACCATCAAAAATGACGAGATCTTTTTTCATAGTTCTATTATACTCTAGCCGCCAGAAAATATGAAACCCCCGGATCCTTTGACAGAGCCGGGGGGTGTTTAGCTAAGTTATGTTTTAATTATAGCGCAACTGGATTTATTTTGTCAATAGTTTCTTTGGTCAGTGTTGAGCCAGTGTAGTTGAGTCAGTGTTAGAACTTCCATTTAAGCTACTCTTTAAGTGAATCAACCACTTTATCCATTGTACCAGTAATCACGGATGGTTGGCCAGCCAGATCAATCGCCATATTTGCCAATGCCATTGGGGTAATATCCTGCGGATCAGAGAGACTTTCAGTCTCGTCCAGAACACCAGCGACGTCTCGCGGCTTGATAAAACTGGCTTTTGGTTTTCTAGCAAACGGTAGATCATCTGCCCAATCGGAATCTTCAAGGGCTTTTTTAATGTCGGGAAGCATACTGCCGCCGCCGCAGAGAAGAATTTTCGAGGGGAGTAGGTCAACTCCGGAAAACTCCTCCAGCGCCAGTTGGACCCCTGAAAGCCAAACTTGGGTATCACCCTCGAGCGACTTCCTGACTTTTTCTTCCCGGGCTTTTTCTAATTCGCCGTCTGAATAAAGTATTTTTAATTTTTCCGCTTCGGAAAAGTTTAAGTTAAATTCATTTGCCAGCCGCTTGGTAAAAACCCGGCCTCCAATGGCAAACATTTTTGTTCCTTCAACACCGCCGTTTCTGACAACAGCAATATCAGTTGTGCCGCCGCCAATATCAATAAATATTGCTGAAAACTCCACCGACTCCTCCATACCCATGCTTCGCGCTACGGCGTAGGGTTCGGCGACAACGCCCAAAAGATCCAACCCAAGGCCTTCAGTGATGGTTTGCAGAGCACCCAAGTGAACAATTGGCGCAAAGGCATTGAAAATCCCAACAGAAATATCACGGCCCTGAAAACCAACCGGATTAGTGACTTTATAGCCATCAATTTTGACGTCAACTACCGCCGAATTGACTAACCGAACATCGATCTCGGAGTAGCCGGTCTCCCAGGCTAAATTAGCCCGAGTTTTTTCAAAAGCCTTTTGCTGGACTTCAGTAATGATGGTTTTCAACTCCGACACGGTGACTTTTGACTTCGGCGCCGGCCGCTGATAATGAACAGTTGTCGTCGCGCCCTTGACCAATTCACCGGCAATACCGACGACACATTGAGTCGGCGCTGTGCCGGCCTCCTCTGCCGCCTGATCGAGGGCTTTTTCGCAATTGGCGATGACACCAGCAATATCAGTAACTCGTCCGCCTTGCATATCAGAAAGTTTCTGTCGCTGACGACCGACACCGATAACTGAAGCTTGATCGTCATCAATGCGAAAAATCAGCGCCTTAACAAACTCGGTCCCGACGTCGAGTGCCAATGCATAATTCTTCTTTTTTCCAATCCCAAATAGAGCCATATAAGCCCCTCACTAAAATCATTAATTCTCACTATATTGTATAACTTATTGAATAGAAATGCAAAGCGTGATAAAATTTATTTTGTGAGGTGATTTCCGATGACAAAAGTTAGCGGCGAAGAGATAGCTGCGATTCTAGCCGGAGCGAATCGGCGCTATAACAAAGGCTATGCAGCGGCTGATCCAGTCAAGAGAGGTGATGTTCGAAAGGCATCAATGTGCTTGCCCCGGCCGCGAAGAAAGTTGCTGCTGGAGGCGCTCAAGCGCTGAAGCGCGCATCAATTTCCTCCCCCGACCGCAAAGGTCGGGCTTTTTTTATTAGATCTATTTGATTCGAATTTTGTCCAGATTGTTGACGATCGATAACAAATTAGACAAAATATCATTTATAGTTGACAAAAAATTAAACTCGCAGAAAATTACTCCAAAATTGCTTTAATTCTTCGAATTCCGGCGCTTGAGGACTCTTCTTTTGTGATTTTGAAAGTTCCAAGCTCACCGGTTGCTTTAACATGAGGTCCGCCGCAGATCTCGCGAGAAAATAACCCCATAGT
Organism: uncultured Candidatus Saccharibacteria bacterium; assembly: GCA_964355425.1. GTDB lineage: Bacteria > Patescibacteriota > UBA1384 > XYA2-FULL-43-10 > CAINNR01 > CAYHDN01. The sequence goes on along the minus strand of CAYHDN010000003.1, from coordinate 16,242 downwards.
ATAAACTTTGACTTTTTCTCCATAGCGATCATCAAAAACGCCGCCGGCACCGGAGGATTTGGCCTCGGCCAACGACATCTCCTCCATTTCAACCGGCAGATTTTCTCTGATTTTTTCGTTGACGATTTTTTCCACTTGCGCGATCTGATCAGAAGTTAATTTTTCCGGCCAGTTAAAATCAAATCGTAATCGTTCCTCGGTGATGTTCGAACCTTTTTGCGAAACTTCTGGCGATAAAACCTGCCGCAACGCCGCCAACAATAAATGAGCTGCGGTGTGCAATCGTGTAGTCTCAACTTTATTATCCGCCAAACCACCCTTAAACATCCCGGCAGAAGCGGTGCGGGAAAGATCCTGGTGCTTCTTATACAAACTCTCAAAGATGTGGTCTGAATTCTCAACGATTCGAAGCGATCTTTGCTTAGCTTCTTCAAGCGAAACCTCAACTGGCAACCCATAAGTTTGAAATAAATGAAAAAGGACTTGCCCGTCGACTTCCCGAATGTCGTCCAAAATTTTTAATCCGATATTGAGCGTTTTTCTAAACTTAGTTTCTTCTTTGTTTAACTCCTCTAAAACATGGTCTTTATTTATCTGATAAACATTTTGATAAATCAAAAATATTGAATTCGCTAAATTTGCAGTGAAATTTTCAGTAATTCCCAATCGATTTGCTTTTACAACCGAGCGCCTGATCAGTCTCCTGATAACATATCCTGCATCTTTGTTGGATGGAACTGCCCCGTCAGAAATGGCCATGACAGCCGCTTTAATATGATCAGCAATAATTCTCATCTCTTTTTTATTTTCAGAATATTTTTTTCCTGAAATTTCTTCGATTTTTTCAATTATTGGCCAGAATAGCTTAGTTCTATAATTATCATCGATCCCATTCATCAGAGCTAGTGTTCTTTCTAGGCCCATGCCAGTATCAACATTTTTTTGTTTCAAATGGTCAAAATAAAAATCTATCGGGCGACCGTCGTCATCGTATTCCTTGACTTTGCGATCATATTCCATGAACACATCGTTCCAAATTTCCACCCATGTCGTATCCCTGTAGTCAAAACTTTCTGGTACACTATTGTCCCCAGACCAGTAAAACATTTCGGTATTTGGACCACACGGCCCAAGAACCTGGCCCCACCAGTTATTCTTTTTTGGTAGCTTTATAATTCTTTTTTCAATAATTCCCAACTCACGCCAAAATTTGTAAGATTCTTCGTCAAAAGGAGCATCATTGTCTCCCTCAAAAACAGTAATCGCTAATTTGCTAACAGGAATTCCCAACCATTTATCAGACGTCAAAAATTCGAAACTCCATTTGATTGCCTCTTCTTTCCAGTATCCGTTTTCACCAATTCCGTTGGCGAAATTTGCGTCACCCACAGACCAATTACCAAGCATTTCGAAAAAAGTATGATGAAAAGTATCGCCAACATCATCAACGTCTCCTGTACGCATACACCTTTGAACATTAACCAGTCTCTGTCCACTTGGATGCTTGGTACCAGTTAGATACGGCACCAACGGATGCATTCCGGCAGTGGTGAAAAGTACCGACGGGTCATTTACCGGCACTAAAGAAGCAGAAGGGATCACCTTGTGACCCCGCTCCTGGAAAAATGATATGAATTTATTTCTCAGTTCTGAAGACGTCATTTGAATAATTTTAGTTAGAAAGTAACAGAAGGTTTTTTGAATCATGAATTTGGAATTGTGAATTATGGGTTACCAAAACTCATCATTCATTATTCATAATTCAATGCAACTACTGCTGGTCTACGTCATAAAAAACCTTGACCAAATCTTTTAACATCCGGCCCCAAACAACATTTCGAGACGGTTCTTCCTGTTTTTTCAGGGCAATTGGATCTGCTGGCAGGGGTTGGCCACCAAGCTCAAGCTCTCTTTGGTAGAGTTTGTGGTAGACTTCCATATACTCTTGGACATTTTTTGCGTATCTATTATCGTTTGGCGAATTTAAAAGCCCCATTCTGACCCATTTGTCGGCATTGCCGCTTCCGGCATTATAGGCGGCCAGCGCCGCGGTAACGTTGCCGCCATACTTTTCTTTCATCACATGAATATACCAAGTGCCAAACTGAATCGAAACATCAGGATCGTAAAGTTTATCAGAAGAGTAATTGGGATAACCAACACCCGAGGCTATTCCCTTGCCGGTGCCCGGCATAATTTGCATTAATCCCATGGCGCCAACCGGCGAATTTGCTTTTGGATTATATCCCGACTCTTGCATAATTATCGCCGCGACCAAAAACGGGTCTTCATTATACTCTCGGCTCCATTTTTTTATCGTATCTTGATACTGCAATGGGAAAACCGCGTCACCTAAAATCATCGGCAGATAAAAATACCCCGCCAAGAGAACTGCGATAATGGTAAGTGTTAAGATAATTTTTTTCGTTCGTGATCTTGTATCTGCCATCTAAAATAATTGTAACATAACATAAATTAAAAAAACAGAAATTAATCTGTTCTTTATTCACTATTGGTTAAAACGGGACACCGAAGAATATTAATCTATAGTTAAATCTCAACGTAAGGGACACTTATTCTTGTATAATTCATCTTGGTAAATTCACCATAATAGCCATTACCAACTTCAAGATTAGTCGCAAATTTTTTATCACCTAACACAGCCCTTGAAACACTCCCGTCATTGGAATTGAAACAAATTCTTGCATCGCATAATTTGCTAATTTTTTCAGTCAAGACATCGGTCCTTGGAGATGAGGTTGAGACGACTAAATAAAATGGGAATGGATATCCCTTATCTCTCACCTTTTCAAAAAATGTCTCGATTGTGTCGGGTATAGCGCAAATAATATCAGAGTACTCATCGATCACAGCGAAAATGCCTTCTGCCTCCCTATCTGAATTTAATTTATTACACAGGGTCGTCCAATCGGCCTCGCTATATGGATCAAAAGCATCTGTGCCCAAAAAAATTCTTTCCCCGACTAAATTGCCTAATTTCACATAATATCCAAATTCAATTCTTTTACAATCCACCAATAATAATTTTATACGGTCGAACTTCTCGTCCTTTATCACCTGCTGAATTAAGTAATGTTCAAGGTTGGATTTGCCAGAACCGGTGTCTCCTGAGATAAACAAAATAGGATTTTTTTCAAAATCATGGAAAATTGGCTTATCCCCGCTTTCCCCAATCAAGAGTTTCATAATAGCACCTTATCTTTATAAACTAATTATCAAAAGTTTTATTGCACACGAATGGTCCGTTGATAGCTGTTGGTGGATTACAATTTAATCCACACTCGAAGTTATATTTACCTGTTGGTGTTTTTGCCTCCAACGCTCTTTGTTTATTCATCCAATTAGCACATTCTTGGGCTGTAGAAAATTCCTGGCTGGTATAAATACGATTATCGTTAATTCTCTCATAGTAAGCTGTCCAAATTTCCTTCTTAAATAAATAGTTATACATGAAATATATAATCCCGATAACGAGTAGAATCAGAAATACTGATTCCCAAATTGTTTTTTTATTGTTTTCTTTTTCCATAATGAGTATTGTTTATTTTAATTATTTTTTCATCCTTATTCAATATGCTCTGCTGGTTTTGGTAAATAATTTTTCCGGGTTGAAACTTTCTTGCCGGATCTTTTTTCAATATCTTTTCGCGCCGAACCAGCAACTTCGCCGCCATCCTTGGTTTGTCATTGCGAGGAGACACGACAAAGCAATCTTAAATAATATCTTGATATAAATCTTTGAAATTCGGATTGTCTTTCACGATCAAATTAATCTTCTTTTGTCTTGAACCAGCTTTTATTTGTTTTTCTCTGTTGATAGCTGATTCCGGATCATCAAAACATTCCCAATAAACTAACTTGTTGACATTGTATTTTTTTGTAAACCCGTCAATAAATTTGCACTTATGCTCGAACATCCGGCGGATCAAATTGTTCGTAATACCAGTATAAATAACTGTGTCAGCAGGATTCACCATCAAATAAATATAACATTGTTTTGGTTTCATTTACATGATTGCCGCGTCGCTGAGTGCTGCTCCTCGCAACGACAAGCAGATTGCTTCGCAAAGCCTCGCAATGACGGGAAAAAGACTTTCGTAGCCGACTCTTGCCAGCCAACGTTTTAACGGTTCCACCTTAGGAGACGGGACCGACTGGATGATACGAAATAAGCCTTCCGTATTTGCACAGTCAGTTAAATACTTCTTGCCATCTGCGGATTCCAACCTCAGTTGTCGACAAATTGTCGACAACTGAATGCCATCATCACTTTTCACTCTGACTTTCATTCTGAACCAATAATCGCGAGGGTTCACACTATCGGTCAACACTTCAATTACATCAACAACAGAAAACCACCATTCGCCTTTATAAATTTCTCGACGAATTTCTTTTCCACGGAAAATAGCAATTTTATTTTCATTTTCCATATAGTTTCCTGGTGCCGGGAGCGGGAGTCCAACCCGCATGATGTTTTACCATCGAGGGATTTTA
>CAYHDN010000003.1:7969-11627 GCA_964355425.1 uncultured Candidatus Saccharibacteria bacterium | reverse complement strand
TGGTGCCGGGAGCGGGAGTCCAACCCGCATGATGTTTTACCATCGAGGGATTTTAAGTCCCTTGTGTCTAGCAGTTCCACCATCCCGGCATAATTGTATTGATGCAGAATCTCTGATTATTTGCCTTAATGAACTTTTGCCTTTTGATGTTTTGAAGTATCTTTCTCTCCTGATCACGTCGGCCTTGGCAATAAAACCCTCGAAGAATATCAATTTCATCGGATTCAAACGATTTGTCGTTCGCACTTTACCGGCTTGATGTTCACTGATCCTTTTTTTCAAATCAGATGTACGACCGACATATAACTGATCATTCTTCGTGCTTTTCAAAACATAAACGCAATGCATGATTACCCTTTCGGGATTTTACCCTGCACCACTTTGGGTGCTGGGTACCCCAAACCCTACGTGATTTTGGGGTAAGTCCCTTGTGTCTAGCGATTCCACCATCCCGGCACAAATATTATCAATTCAGCTAAACTACCTTCCATCCAACATCTGTCTTCTTCAACTTGCCATCGATCACAAATCCTGATGCTTTTTTGTGGCCGCCGCCGCCAAAAAGTCCGGCAATTTTGGCCACATCAATTTTGTCCGATTCAGTCCGCAAACTACCCTTAACTTTACCATCTGGGAGCTCGTAAAGCAAGAGTGCCGCTTGCTCTCCGGGTATTGTGCTGATGAGATTTACAACACCGGCAAGATCATCCTCTTTAGCGCCAATCTTTTTTATATCGCTTTGGGTAATTATTGAGTAAACCAATCCCAGCTCACTTCGATGCTCGATGCGATCAAGCACTATCCCCCAAAGTTTCAACATCGCCAGGCTCCGATAATTGCTGATTTTTTGGGAAATTTGTTTTAATTGCGCGCCAGAGCTTAAAAGTTTCGAGGCGACTTCTAAAGTCCTTGGTGCTGTATTTGAATGCTGAAAACCCCCAGTATCAGTATAAATTCCGGTTAAAAGTATTGTGGCAGTAGCAGAGTCAATTTTCTCTCCCAATTTTTGATAAATGTCGTAAATTATTTCACAAGTTGAGGAAACCTTTTCATCGACGATGTTTATTTTCGCCAGCTTCCAGATATCATTCTTCGGATGATGGTCAATATTCACTATCGGAACACCCTGCGATTTGGCTTGAAGTAAACGGTCATAATAGCCAGTGCGGCGTAAATCTCCGGTATCAAGCAAAATTATTGTTTCGAAATCCCCAAGCAAAAAATCAGTCTTTACTTTTTGCCAACCGAGCAAGAATTTAAAAACCTCTGGTACTTCTTGCAAACAGACAACTGTTACCTTCTTACCTTGAGACTCCAAAAGTTGTCTCATGGCCAAAGCTGAAGCGATCGTATCGCCATCAGGTCGGTCGTGAGCAATTAAAAGAAACTTCTGATTATCTTTATCCTCAATGTGAACAATAAATTTACTGTATGAAGCCATAATTTAAGTCCGTAAAGTCGAAGGTCCGTAAAGTCGACCCGTCTCGACTTGGAAGTCGATCCGAGGAGGAAAGTTCATGGAATTGATATTCTCTGTGCTTTAAGGACTTTATGAACTTTACAGACTTTTTGCTCAAGTACTTTTCTCCAAGAAAATTACTTGGTTGCCTTCTTCCGGCAACAGTGATTTCTGAATCTTCGCCGATTTGCTGGTCTCGCCTTCTAGCCCCTCTTTTTTTAACATTGAAATATCGCTGTAAAGCATCGGAATTATCACGCTTGGGTCGAGAGTAGCAGAAAGTTCAAGAGCGTTTTTTAGCTCCATTGAATCTTCTTCGCCACAAGGCAGAAACAAAAGATCGATGCCGTCCAACCCTTCAATTTGCTTATCGGAGATTTTTTTTGTTTTTCCTGGATAAAGAACTGTTAAGTCGTCGGCCATAATTTTGTAAACCGGAAGATCGAAAGGCACCTCAACAAAAACATTTTTTCTTTCATATTCCCCGGGGCCATTAACGACAAAACCGTCAATGTCCACACCTTCGGCCGAAAGTGTAACGTTGGCTTCGCGGGTTTTTATTTTAAATTTGCCGCCACCGGTGCAAGTAACGATCATTTTTCCTCCTTAACCATGCCGATTTTTTTAGATTTCTTCGGCTTTTTTTTATCTTCTTTATCTTTTTTATCATCTTCAACCTCTTCTGGTGATTCTTCTTTTTGGGCTTCCTTCCCGACTGCCTTAAGACTCAATCCCAATCGGTGGGTATCTGGCTCAATGGAGATAATTTTGAAGCTATATTCCTTGCCAAGATCAACCACCTGGCCTGGATCAACGATATGTCGATCAGAAAGCTCAGAAACATGAACCAAACCGTCGATCTCTTCATCCAATGATACAAATGCGCCAAATGGAGTAATTTTTGTTACCTCGCCTTTCACGCTGTCGCCAACTTTGTAATGCTCTGCCGCCTTTGTCCAGGGATCAGAAGCCAATTTCTTCAACGAAAGAGATAATCTGCCTTCATCAACCGCAATAACCATTACCTTCACGCTGTCGCCAACTTTATATAGTTTGTTAAGATCTGCGACTCTTGACCACGATACCTCGGAAATGTGAACCAGCCCTTCGACTAAAGGATCAATTTTCACAAACATGCCAAAATCAACAATGCCGGAAATTTTTCCTTCGACGATATCGCCAACTTTATACTTTTCTATTTTTGAGGCTAGTTTTTCAGCATCAACCGCTTTTTCTGAAAAGATCAGCTTATTGCCATTCTTGTCGCAGTTAATTACTTTGACAAATATCTTTTCGCCGATCAATTTCGACAATCTGGAGAGAATTTCTTCACGATCGCCACCAGATACTCGCGGATAATGCTCTGGCGAAAGCTGTGATACCGGCAAAAATCCTGGGATACCGCCAATTTCTGAAATTAGACCACCCTTATTCGCCTCGTTAATGGTAATTTCCACCGGCTGGCCAGTTTTATAGCGCTCCTCCATGTCCTTCCAGTAGCGCTCACGATCAGCGCGTTTCAGCGACAAAACGACATTCCCATCCTCATCCTCAAGTAAAATTACATAGGCCAAAATGGTGTCGCCGACTTTGACATCGGAGTTCAGAGTAATTTCTTTCTCTGGTACATAGCCAAGGGACAAACCGGAAACATCTGCCCAAATTTTATTGCGGCTGGCCGAAAGCACCTTGGCCTCAACTATCTCGCCTTCTTTGTAAGGTAGCAATGTATCGCCGGCCTCTTCAATTAAGCTGGCCATCGACTCGGCTTTTGGTTTTGTGATTTTTTTCTTCCCGACGCTTTCGGTCGGGACTCCGACCTCCAACTTCTTCTCTGGAGCGTCAGAGCTCTCCGCTTTTTCTTTTTCTTCCATGTATTCCTTTCTTAATGATTTTAATCTGTGCCTTATCTGTGTAAAAAATCTGTGTGGTTACTTCCTTTTAGACTTGGCCTTCGGTAAATACTGTGCGTATCTTTCATGGGCTTTAATCAGCTTAATTTCTCCCGGCATTTTAAAAATACTATAAAATACAATCAAGCAGTACCAGATGAACGCCGCACCAAACAGCAACAGCATGATAAATCTTGTTCCAATGTAAGGGATACTTTGGTAACGGAAAAAGGAAATAAGAACTCCCAAAATGCCGATTGTTAAGAAGAAATTAAAGAATTTTGCTCGCAGCGGCCGATGAATCTTT
>CAYHDN010000003.1:0-7959 GCA_964355425.1 uncultured Candidatus Saccharibacteria bacterium | reverse complement strand
AATCTTTTTGCTATAGATTAGGACTACAGCAACAATAATGAAAAGAACAAACACTCCCAATAGCACAAGAAAATTTACCCGATTCGTCGGTGCTTGGGCTGAAAACAGGTACTCGGTTGTAAAGAAATTTTCTGGAAGTTGCATATTAATTAGTCTAATAAGCCCAATTTGTCCGATTTGATAAATATGGTGCACCCGGTCCGATTCGAACGGACGACCTACTCGATGTAAACGAGTCGCTCTAACCAACTGAGCCACGGGTGCGTTTTTATTTTGGTGCGACGCTTAGCGTCGCTTATACCAGGCAAAGCGTGGTGCCGAGGAGAGGAGTTGAACCTCCACAGCCTTGCGGCCACAAGAACCTCAATCTTGCGCGTATACCAATTTCGCCACCTCGGCATCCTCCTTAAAAAAATCTCGGAACCAGCCCGAGAATTTTTACTACAAAAATATTCAAGCTAGATTAATGATTTTTCTATTTCGATTGTAGCAAATGGTTTTTGAAAAGTAAATACCCGGAGAAAATCTCCGGGCTGAAATGTACCGATCATCAGTCGGTTAGTGAATACCGTCTAGAATTCGCTGGATCTGCAACAACTTGTTGTCCCGATCGCGTATCTCGCTTTTCAGCGCCTCGTTATCAGCGGCCAACTGCTTCTTGGGTGACCGCATTCGCTTAACGATGTCCTCGGCCTTGTTCATCCGGGCTTCGATGCCTCGAACCCGCCGTGTGATGACGAAATCCGTGTTAGCCGCGAGATTGCCAAGACTTCTACCCGCTATCGGGTTGCCCGGACATTCGCCGAACGGGTCAAGTCCAGCCGGCCCGCCAGATGTTGACGACGCCATGTGACATCCACAACCGTACTTGCAGTCATGAAGACCGGTTGTGAATTCCCCGTAATCATGTGGTCCATGCCGCTCTTCATCATAATTATAACCGTTTGGCATTTCCGTTTCCTCCGTGTCAGATTGGTAAAATCAAACTACCATAATTCGATCAAAAAAACAAGTCAAAGCTTGTTAATATTGGTGCCGAAGGCGGGATTCGCCCCGACGATCCCGCTTTGCGGGATGTCGGGATTCCGTACCTCCGACGTTTCAGTCGGAGCGTCGGAAAACCTCCACACTATTGCCAGTATCTGCAAGAGGCGGACCTACCCTACAGTATGGTGGGCATGGAGAGAGTCGAACTCTCACAACCTTTCGATTACAGCGTTCTGAACGCTGCGTGTATACCAATTTCACCACATGCCCACCAACTACGGGGTAAATCTACCAACCTGCCCCGCACCGTCCAGCTCTTTTTTGAAAAGGGCTGGACTGATGCTGGGATTCCGCCACTTCGGCTTAGGGTTTTACCCTTTTTGTTTTAATGTACCAATCAACAAACGAGTTCAGGTGATCCCGTGGTTCACTGCCTTTTATAGTTTCAATACCCAGCACATCACTCTTGACAGAAATGACAAAAGTTTGGTTCGGAAAGAAAATCACCGCTGCTTTAGAATCAAGAATCGCCAAAAACTGATCATATTTCTGATTTCTAATGGTCGTGTCTACTGTCATTCTGGCATCTTCCAAAAGTATATCGGCCGGTTTATCGGAAAAACCAGAGACATTTGAACCGCTCGCCACTTGGCTTGAGTGCCAAAAAGTGTAAGGATCGCGGTCATAACCGGAATCAAAACCGTAAAGAACGGAGACAAAATTGCGTTTCTCTAACAGATTCTGATAATCGATTGCATTCTTTTTGTCTATCACAACATTGATCCCCTGTTGGCTGAATTTCTCTTTGATCGATTGCGCTTCGGAAACTGATAGCGGCTTATCCAACACCAACATCTTAAGCTCGAGCGCTGGATCGAATTTTTCACCAGCTTTTCCGTCTAGGCTCGCCTTAGCCGAGACTGAGATTTTCTTTCGCAAAGTTTCATCTTTCAATTTTTCATCCCGCAAATTGAAGATTAAACCAAAATATCTGGAAGTTGGAAATGAATAATTATTAACACCCTCTTTTTCAATCCTGACTCCGGCGACTGTCTGAACTGACCAAGAACCAAAATTACTTTTTGCTTGATTTTCATCATCCACGATCTGGAAATCGACTTCTTTGATATATGGTTTTGGATCAAAATAACTATCGCTACGGGCCAAAATTACCTCTTTAATTTTGCTATTTTTTCCTGACACGACTTTTGAAAATCTGTACGGACCGGTGCCAACAGGAGAAGACGAAATTGCCGCCGGATCTAAGTGCGCCGGAATAATGCCAACCAGCGTATTAAAAATAAACGGGCCGTAGGAATCTTTAAGCTTGAAAACAACTGTCTCTTCATTTGGCGCTTCAACAGCTACATCTTTCCAAGCCTCAAAATACGGACTTTTGATGTTTTGGTCCTTGATTGCTTCGACTGTGGCCGCCACATCTGCCGAACTAAATTTTTGCCCGTCATGCCAAAAAATCTCACTCCGAAGATGAAATGTGTAAGTTCTCCCGTCTGGAGTAATCTCCCAATTTTTTGCCAAATCCGGGGCAAGCTGGCCATTTTTGTCTATCTTACAAAGTCCGGAATATATTAGCCTGTTGATGGTTTTGTCGGTGTCACTTTTAGCTAAAATTGGATTGAGATAACGCGCTTCACCGATTAGAATTTCCTGATATGTTCCGCCAACGGCTGGAATCTTTTTTGTTTTTGACAACCAATCACGATTAAATTTATAGCCCAGAAGACCAAGTAAAATCATTAAAAGAATTAAAAGAGCAATTTTGTCGGTCCGGTTTAAAATTTTGGCTAGACGCAGCAATCTGCAGAAAAAACCACCAGTGGCAGAAAATACCGGCTTGGATTTTGTAGATATTAAAGATCCCCATTCTTTAGCTTTAAGCTTTAAGCCGTTAGCTTTAAGCTTCTTATTTGTAGCCCCCCAAAAATCAGAAAAATTAGACATTGGTAATCCTTCTCTAAACTAGAAATAGGGGGATAGCCACGGAGGCGATAAAGAGAACAATAAACACTATCGTACAATAAAATAAGAGTTTCTCCAGCCCGCGTTTCGAACGGTAGAAATTTCCTTCGCCACCGAAAGCCGAGCCAAGGCCGCTACCCTGCTGTTGAAGAAGAATTGAGATAATCACAAGGACTGCCAGGACCAATTGTGCAATTTCAAGTGCTTTTGCAAACATAAATTTTGATTTTTAAATTTTAAATTTTTTATGGTGCGACGCTTGGCGTCGCTTACACCACGCTAAGCGTGGTGCCGATGGACAGAGTCGAACTGTCGACGCAAGGATTTTCCATTGTATTGGACTATCTCATCACCCGCCCAATATGGGCTAGGGTGTCGGGCGCTAAATGTGAGGTTATTGTTGAGGCTCACTCACTAGTCTCTACACCTTACTGCAAACCAATGCCCTTGCAGTCTTGGCTCGGGATTGTCCTTCGATTTATCTCAAGATTTCCCCGAATTCACCCGATTTGCACTCACTTATTACTAAGTGAGGGACCGAAATTCCAGTCCTTCGCTCTACCGCTGAGCTACATCGGCACAAATTGAAACCTAACTCCTTGCATCCAACCATGAATTTTCAGATTTAATTTAGAATCTGAAATTGTTAGATGCAAAGTTCCGTTTTTCAATTTATGTGACTTATTTTTTGCCTCTACAATTTGAGGTTTCCAGAACCTTTCAGAATCAATGTTCGTAAGTTGCGACCAATACTCTAATATAACTCTGTAATCCTGATTATCGTAACATTGAATTCTGGCTTGAAATTGATCTGGCTTGATTCCACAACATTTTTCGAAAAATAACATTATAATTGTAATTATCGCCGGATCAGAATTAACAAAACGAATTTTATGTTTCTCGTGTTTTTCACCTTCACCTAAGTATAATCCCATCCCTAGCCACCAAAGTTCTCGATCAGACAATTTTGAAACTTCTCTTGAATATTTCTGCAAATCTTCCTCTCGATTTTTAACGTACAATTTTGCCCGAGTTTTATTATATTCTGAAATATTCTTTGACCAAACGAATCTTGCTTTCCTAATATTGTCCGACTTTATCCGCCTCGAGACAGTCAAACCTTTCAACCAGTAAGCAAGAGTACTTTTTGGTACAGACAACTGCTTAGTGATTTCACTGTAACTCTGACCCGCTAAGCGGAGGTTAAGAGCGGTTTCCTTTTTTGAACTGTCGGTAGTCATAAATTTATAATACTACCAATGGTTCAATAAGACAATGGAGGCCTCGGCCGGAATTCCTGCCTGCCGGCAGGCAGGGGACTAGCAGTTTTGCCCGCCTGTCATGACTTGTGGAGGCCTGAGTGGGATTCGAACCCACGTGAGCGGTTTTGCAGACCGCTGTGTAGCCACTCCACCATCAGGCCAGGCATGTCGGGCAGGCAGACCGCGGAGCCTGTCTCGCTTTCCTCGGCGGGATAACCACTCCGCCACGAGGCCGGTCTACTGAATATAGTAGCTCAATTAGTTATTTTTGTAAATGACTTAACCCCTTCTGGATCTTACAATTTCGATTTTTTTCTGGTACAATATTCCTACTCGATCGTAAGGAAGAGGTGACGACTTTTATGTCATTAGATCGAATGGGTTACCAGCGGCCAATGTACACCGCAGATTCCGTCGCCTCGATTGACTTCAAGATCATGGGGAAAGAGGCAGAGTACTGGATGTTTGATCTAGATGGCGTCTTGGCGGCGGCGCTACGATATGACATCCGCCAGGATGCCGTTGAAAACATTCAGTCCGCGCTGGTCAACGGCTTGATACAAGCGGCTTGTATCATCTCCAACGCCGCTTTCTCATTTATGTCACACCGGGTCGCGAATTTGGCCAATAGGTGTGGATTACCCTATTTGTCTTGCCACCTACCGTACCCAATGAAGCCATCTCAGTTGGCATTCGATACGGCAGCGACATTAATCGCCCCAGTAGGCTTCGACCGATCAAGAATCATGATAGTCGGTGATCAACTGGGAACGGACATGGCGGCAGGACGATACGGGTGCAAGACTATGCTGGTTCCGACACTCGAGCCGATTCCCTGGTGGAAAAGGCGGAAGCATGGCAAGGAGGACCAAATTCGACGAGAAATGGTCATCGTGTTCCCTCACGAGCTTCGCCGCGGCTAAGGCCGTGGTTTTTTTTATCTTTACAATCCATGCCTATTTTGATAGTATTTTATTCGAGATGCGGGAGTAGCTCAGTGGTAGAGCGCGTCCTTGCCAAGGATGAGGTCGCGGGTTCAAGTCCCGTTTCCCGCTCCAATTCTATATTCTAACTACTAATTATTATGAGCAGAAGAAATCGACACAAGAAAAAAAAATTGAAAGCGCAAAAAAAGATTAGCCACTTTGCTCCTGTTGCTGAAGCACCAATTGAAACGGCTGATGACGCAGAGGAGGCACATGTTGGCAAAGAACTACGTAGCGAAAAAGCGCCGAAGGAAATTGAAGAGGACGATAGCATTATTGATGCCTCAACAAGAAAATTTATCGCCAAAGACGTCAAAATGATACTCTTTACTCTTTTGGGGCTGGCAATAATTTTAACCACCGTTAAAATTCTTCAGCTTAAAACCGGCTATATTGATAGTTTTGGTGACTGGCTCTATAAAATCGCTAATATACAGACGACGTAATAGGAAGCAAATCCAAAACCTCAAGCTCAAATGTCAAATGAAGCTCAAGGTTCCAATTTTCAACATTTGAAATTTAATCATTTGGATTTGATTTGACATTTGGATTTTGAACTTTGGATTTTTCTTAGTATTCCCTCTTCTCCTTAGGTCTATATTGCAAGGCTTCGGCGACGTGTTCGGCAGTGATATGGCGTGATTCCGAGAGGTCGGCGATCGTTCGTGCCAAGCGCAAAATCCGATGGTAGGCTCGGGCCGACAGCCCGAGGCGCTCAACTGCTAAATTCAGCAGTTTTTTTGTTTGCTCGTCTATCTGGCAATATTTTTTAATATCGTTGGCTTTCATCTCGGCATTGGCTTTGATTTTCGTGCCGGCAAATCTTTTTCTCTGGTGATCTTTGGCCAATATCACCCGCTTGCGGACTTCCTTGCTTGCCTCGGCGACTTTTTCGCTTGAAAGTTTTTCGATTTTTACCCGCGGCACTTCAATGCAAAGGTCAATCCGGTCAAGAAGCGGCCCGGAAATTCGTTTTTGATATTTCATAATCTGTGTCGGCGTGCAGATACACTCTTTGTAGCCCGAGCCCAAATAGCCACAGGGACAGGGGTTTTGCGCCGCTACCAGAACAAATTGGGCCGGAAAACTGATTGAGCCCTGTGCTCTAGAAACAGTGATCATTCCATCTTCCAATGGTTGGCGCAATGCTTCTAACACCGAACGCGGGAACTCCGGAAACTCATCCAAAAATAAAACTCCACGATGCGAGAGTGAAATTTCACCCGGCCGCGGCCAGCTACCGCCACCGACCATCGCCACCGATGAAGTCGTATGGTGCGGCGCCCGAAACGGCCGGCTGGAAACCAGTCCGGAGTCGCCGCGATGAAGCAATCCGGCGACAGAATAAATTTTTGACGCCTGTAAAACCTCGTCTTCGTCCATCGGCGGCAAAATTATCGGCAATGATCGCGCCAGCAATGTTTTTCCCGAGCCTGGCGGACCGGAAAGCAAAACATTGTGGGCGCCGGCGGCGGCGATTTCCAGCGCCCGTTTGGCGTTCTCTTGGCCGGCAACATAAGCAAAGTCATATTCAGATGAAATTATCTCTAAATTACCAACACCTCGACCTTCGATACATTTGACTTTTATCTCCCGGCGCAAAAGGGAAACTAGCTGTTCCAGCGATTCTATCGGATAAATTTTCATCCCTTTTATCAGTTCGGCTTCCTTCGAATTTCCGGCCGGAATAAAGACTCTTTTTGCTCCCCACTCTTTCGCCGCCATAATCATTGGTAAAATTCCCGAAACCGCTCGAAGTTCGCCGGAAAGCGAGAGTTCGCCGATAAAAACGTCGTTTTTATCAATGGCGTTTTTTGAGATTTGCTCACCGGCCAGCAAAATCGAAACGGCAATCGGCAAGTCATAAGTTGGCCCCTCTTTTTTAATGTCAGCCGGCGCTAAATTGACCGTCAAGCGTTTATTGGGAAACTCCAAAACGGAATTTTTAATTGCGCTCCGGACCCGGTCTTTTGATTCATCAATCGCTTTATCAGGCAGACCGACAATTGAAAAAGACGGGAGACCCCGTCCAATATCGACTTCAACTTCGACTGGAAACGCATCCAGCCCAAAAACCGCACAACTTTTTACCTTGGCAATCTTTTTCATCAGGAATTAGACCAATTAGGCTAATTTGTCCAATTTGACCAATTTTATTATAGCAGGAATTTTCCAATCTCTTTTTCCGCTGATTTCAGATCTTTGCACCAAATGATTTCTGGAAAGCGTCGGAACCAAGTTAATTGTCTCCGAGCGAACGCATGGATTGCATATTTAAGTTGTTGTTTCATATCAGAAAAACTCTGATTTGATTTGCCAAGAACAAAACCGCCGATAATTCTGTACTCTAGCCCCAAACCCAAAAGCCAATCTTTATCCACTCCAGATGCTATTAAATATTTAACTTCCTCAAGCATTCCCTGTTCAAATCTTTGATCAACGCGCTGATCGATTCTGTGATACAATTCCTCGCGCGGCAGATCAACGGCAATTTGTAGCGCCTCAAAATCCGGCTTATTCTTGCTGACAGTCTCACCACCCTGCGCCCGCTCAATAGCGCGAATAAGACGGTAAGGATTATTTTTATCTAGTTGGTAGTTTGTAGTTGGTAGTTTGTAGAAAATTTTTTGAAGCTGTTTTAGAGATTTCTTCTCCAATTCTTGTCTTGAGTAAGTTTTGAGTTTTGAGTTATAGTTTTGACTTTTGACTTTTGACTTTTCGTTTATTTCAAGCCCAACCAAATC
>CAYHDN010000002.1:0-30927 GCA_964355425.1 uncultured Candidatus Saccharibacteria bacterium | reverse complement strand
TAAAAATTTATTCCTATTTATCTTACAAGTGTTCTATTTCAAATGCGAATCTAGGATGCAGGGAGGTCATACAGATGTGGGCGTACGAGATGTCGAATGACAAGCTAGTCGATGAACTAGCTAGGGCTTGCGGCAAGTCCGGTGTTTCTGGTTCCGGATATGTGATTGATGTCATGGCTAGCGTTCACGCCGAGGAAGCTCGCTACTTCATAGGCGTGGTCAAGAGCAGGCTAGACGATCAGAAACCGCCATTCCGCCTAGGCGACAAGGTTTACTGCGTTTGCAGATCCTCGCGCTATTGGAGGGATGACGGCAACAATTTCGTCGATCCAGGTGTTGAGGTCGAAGTCCAGCGAGTGTGGTGGACTGATGGGAAGTGGTGGCTTCAGTTCAAGGAACATCGTGACAGTGGGCTGCGCCGTTTCCCGGCGGCTGACTTCGAACTGCAAGCGCAGCCGGTTCCAGCCTGATGTCCTGGTGTCACATGGGATCTTGTCCGTTGCCAGTGAAGTATCGCTGGCTTTTTTCTTTATCAAACTGGCATTTTTTGCTAAGATGAGTGTATGGATTTAGGACGATTTATGGGAAAAAAAATCGCGCTTCTTGGGTTTGGCGTCGAAAATATTTCAGTCGCCAAATTTTTGCTGAAGCATAAAATTGACTTTGAGATATTAGACAAAGCGCCGGTTGAAGAATTAACTGACGATGGCCAGGAATTAATCAAAGCACAAAATCTAAAGATAAGGACCGGCGATGACTATTTATCAAATCTTGCCGATTATAATTTTATTATCCGTTCGCCGGGGATTCCCTGCTTAACGCCGGAAATCCAAGCGGCCCGCCTGCCGAAGCCTGGTACTGGCGGGCAGGCAAAGTTGTCTGGATCAGAAATTACCTCATCAACAAAGTTGTTCCTTGATTGGTGTCCGGCCAAAATCATCGGTATCACTGGAACAAAGGGGAAGGGAACAACCGCCTCTTTAATATTTTCAATATTAAAGAAAGCTCAAAGCTCACCCGTCTCGCCGGGGCGAAGCCAAGGCGGAAAGCTTAAAGTTCAAAGCTATGGCAACGTTTATCTAATCGGGAATATTGGCATTGCCTCGTTTGATATTATCGAAGAAGTTAAACCAAATGATTTAGTGGTTTTTGAACTTTCCAGTTTTCAGATTCAAGATCTTAGCCGCTCACCACATATCACAGTCGTTACTAACCTAACTGATGACCACTTGGATTATCATCAGACCTTAGAGGAATATCGAGCAACCAAACAAACTGTTCTCAAATATCAGAATGAGAATGATTATGCAATTCTAAACCAAGATTATCCCGAGTGCTACAAGCTGAAGGAGTATGGTAAGGCAAAAAAATACTTCTTTTCGTCTCATGAAAAAACTAATGGTGCATACGTTAATTTGTCCGGAGACGTGATATTGACCATAAACGGTGAAAAAAAGATTTGTGGTCAAAATGAAATTAAACTTATTGGTCGTCATAATTTAGAAAACATTGCCGCTGCCACAATTGTAGGTGAAATTCTTGAAGTTCCAATAAATGATATCCATCAAGCGGTAATCAATTTTGGCGGGCTAGAGCATCGTTTAGAATTTGTAAGAGAGGTCAGCGATGTCAAATTTTACAACGATTCATTCTCGACAAATCCGACGCCGACGATTGCAGCAATAAGATCATTTTCCGAACCGATCACAATAATTCTTGGTGGTAGCAAAAAAGGGGCGCAATTTCATAAACTGGCGAAAGAAATTCAAAAATCAACCGTTAACAATATTATCCTCATTGGTGTAGAGAGCCCAAGAATCAGGAAATCGCTAGAGGAGGCTAATATCGATGCAAAAATTATTGAAGGCGAAAGGGATATTAAATTGATAATTGATCAAGCATTAAATTTAGCGACAAAGGGCAGTATTGTTTTATTTTCTCCGGCTTGCGCTAGTTTTGACATGTTCAAAAATTACAAAGACAGGGGAGAAAAATTCAAAGCAGAAGTAGCGAAGTTATGAATCATTCATATAAAAACAGAAAAGGGGCGGACTATTTGTTAATGATTCTGGTTTTTGCCTTAATCGCATTTGGTTTGGTAATGATCTATTCGGTATCGAAGTATTTATCCCTGCAAATTACCCACCAGGAAACTGATAAATATTTTCTCGTCCGCCAGCTCGTTTCACTTGGTATCGGTGCTTTAGTCTGGATAATTTTTCAATCAATAGATTACCGATTTTGGCAAAAACATACGAGCACGATGTTGGTAATTACCCTGATTGCACTTTGCTCGGTTTTTATTTTCCGTGGTAGTGACGCTGGAGCCAACCGCTGGATAAATTTATTTGGTTTTGGTTTCCAGCCATCAGAAATTGCTAAATTAACGATGATTCTTTATCTTTCTGGCTGGCTTTCAAGCAAAAAACATCAAGATGATGTTAATAAATCATTCGCACCTTTCATTGTATTTGTTGGTGCGGTATCAGTTTTGATGCTCCTGCAGAAAGATTTAGGAACACTCAGCGTGATTTTGGTTACTGCAGCAGTAATTTTTTTCGCCGCCGGCGTCAAGCTGTCCCATCTTACTATCGGCGGATCGCTGGGAGTTTTTCTTATTTGGCTGGCGATTAAAATTGAGCCGTATCGGATGCAAAGACTGACTGCTTTCTTTAATCCCGGTTCCGATACTCTATCTACCAGTTATCATATTCGTAACGCCTTGATTGCCATCGGCTCGGGCGGTTTGTGGGGGCTGGGATTCGGCCAGTCCAAGCAGAAATATCTTTATTTGCCTGAAGCACATACCGACTCGATATTTCCGATTATTGCTGAAGAACTGGGTTTTTTGCGCTCGTCTACAGTCATTTTTATTTATGCGATAATAGCTTATCGCGGTTATTCGATCGCCAGACGCGCACCGGACACATTCTCACGATTGGTTGCGGTTGGCATCACAACCTGGATTATTTGGCAAACTTTTGTTAATCTAGCGGCGATGCTGGCGCTTCTGCCGCTGACCGGTGTCCCACTGCCATTTATTTCATACGGCGGCACTTCACTGGTGGCCTTTTTGGCCGCCGTTGGCATACTTCTTAATATTTCCAAACAAACGGTGGACTAATATGGAAATGAAAAAGAAAACCATATTTCTTATGGGGGCGGATACGGGCGGCCATGTCGTACCGGTTTTTGCCTTGGCGCAGGAGCTAGAGAAGGATCCTAAGCTAAAAGTTTTTGTCATTGGTGTTGGCTCAGAAATCGAAAAAAAATTTTATTCTAAATTAAGAAATTCAAAATATCTAAAAATCAAAGCTGGTAAATCTCAATTTGGGTCATGGTCAAAAATTTCCGCCGCTTTTAAATCCGGTGTTGGATTGGTCCAATCAAAATATCTAATTTTGAAACACCGCCCAAGTGTAATTTTTTTAAAGGGCAATTATGCCACGCTACCGATGGCCTTTGCCGCCAGAGTTCTTGGCTGGCCGGTAGTAATTCATGAATCGGATGCGGTTCTTGGACGAAGCAACAAAGTTATCTCTGGCTTTGCAAAAAAAGTTTTTCTGTCCTATCCGGAAGATGTTTATGAACGAAAAATTAAAAATTCGCAGTATTCTGGACCGATCTTACGGCCGGAATTTCACGATCCTTCGGCAAGAACCCTGAAAGATTATCAAGTTTTTTCGTTTGATCCGAAATTACCGACGGTTTTAATACTTGGTGGCAGTCTTGGCGCAAAAACTATCAACAAAAATATTTTCGAAATTTTGGAAAAAACCTTGCCAACATGCCAGATAATTCATCAGACAGGAAAGGGTGATTTAGAGCCAGCGAAAAAAGCTAAAGAATTATTATCAAAAGGACTCCAGCCCCGATATTTCGTCTCCGATTTTATTGAGCAGGAATTGTTTTCGGCTTTGCGCATCTCCGATCTGGTTGTTTCCCGTGCTGGCTCTGGAATATTTGAAATTGCCGCTTTCAAAAAGACAACAATTCTGATACCATATCCTCACGCTACCGCCGACCATCAAGTAAAAAATGCCAAGTATTTTTCCAGGAAGTCGGCGGCGGAAGTAATTGAAGATAGAAATTTATCATCAGCTGTTTTGTATAGCGCAATATCGAAATTACTGGCCAATGAAAACAGGCGAAAGCTTTTAGCGGAAAATCTGAAAAAATCTCTGAAACTTGATGGCAGAGAAACGGTAGTTAAATATCTAAAACAGTTTCTATAGTTTTAACTTTTAAGTTTTAAGTTTGAAACATGTGGTACCATTTAGTCGGAATTTCCGGAATTTCAATGCGGGCAATTGCCCAAATACTGAAGAGTCAAGGACACAAAGTTACTGGCTCGGATTTGAAATTGTCCGGACACAGCGCAGAGAATATCGACAAAAATATAGATGCCGTGATATATACTTCAGCGGTAACTCCTAATTCTGCCGGTTGGGTGGAAATCGAAGCAGCGAAAAAATTAAAAATTCCGCTTATTAAACGTGGCAAGATGCTAGCGGAAATTATTAAAGATAAAAAAATTATTGCCATATCCGGCACACACGGAAAAACTACAACTTGCGCAATGATAGGATTGACGCTAATAAAAGCTGGATTTGATCCATTGATTATTGTTGGTGAAGAAGTACAAGAATTTGGCGGAGTTGTTTACAGCGGTAGTGGGCAGTGGGCGGTGATTGAAGTTTGTGAATATGACCGAAATTTTCTCTATATTAAGCCCGATATCGCTGTTATCACCAATGTTGAGGAGGAACATCTTGACCACTACCCTGGTGGTTTGCCTGACCTCGAGACGACTTTTGCTAAATTTGCTTCACAAACAATTGCTGGCGGCTCGGTTGTAGTTTGCGGCGATGATCAAAATACGGTTGATACCGCTAATCTGATTAAAAACGACAAAATCGATATTATTAAATACGGTCTAGATAAAAACAATGAAATTTCCGATTTACCATTTGAATTATTATTACCCGGAGACCATAATCGTCGTAACGCCTTGGCAACAATTGCGGTAGCGAAAGTTTTAGGAATTGAAAACAACATTGTCAAATTGGTGATTTCAAAATTTAGGGGTGCGCATCGAAGGTTTGAAATAAAAGGCGAAAAAAATGGTGTAACAGTAATTGATGATTATGGTCATCACCCGACAGAAATTGCCGCATTTCTTTCTGGTGTTAAGGAAAAGTTTCCCGAAAAAAAAATCGTCGCGGTTTTTTGGCCGCATCAATACAAACGAACAAAAGTCTTTTTGGACAAATTTCCCGCTGCCTTAAAACTTGCCGACAGAGTGATAATAAAGGAGATCTTCTTTGTTCCTGGACGAGACATAAAATTGAATGTTAGTGGCCGAGACATAGTGAACTTAATAAACAAAATCGAAAAAGACAAGGCAAGGTTTATTGACGACGATGATGAAATCGTAGATTGGCTAAATAAAAATTTGAACAGTGGCGACATTTTAGTCACCGTTGGTATTCCACCGGTTTATAAAATTGCCGATAAATATTTAGGAAGAAAAAATGTTTGATGATGAATTCAAGGAACAATTTGGGGCAAAACTGGAGGAAAATATACTTTTAAAGGATTTTACCAGCATAGGAGTTGGTGGCGTTGCCGATTATTTTTATCGAGCTGAAAGAGTAGACGAACTCGTGGGCGTCATATCTTATCTTTCCAGACGTGAGATTCCTTATTTCGTACTTGGTGGAGGATATAATATTGTTGTTTCAGATATTGGCTTTCCTGGTGTAGTAATAAAAAATGAACTTCGCGATATCGTTTTTTCCGGCGACAGCGCTGAAGTAATTGTTGGCTCTGGTGTTGAAATAGGGCGACTTCTAATGGACGCCGCTTCCAGGGATCTAGGGGGACTGGAATTTCTTTTTGGTATTCCGGGAACAATTGGTGGCTCGGTTTATGGTAATGCCGGTGCTTTTGGTCATGCAATTGGTGACTTCATTAAATCCGCAACGATTCTAATACCGGGAAAAAATTCCAGAGAAATCCCGACGCCTCGACAGGATGTCGAGAGTGCGGGATCCCGACACGCAGTCGTCGGGACAAAAATTGTCCGCCATACTCCAAAATGGTTTAACTTTAGAAATCGCACTTCGCGATTAAAAGAATTTTCCAGAATCCATCCAACAGAAAATAAGCCAGTTATACTATCGGTTAGATTACAACTTTGTCAAAGCAAAAAAGAGGTAATCTTACGTAAAATGCAGGAGAATATGAAGCTTAAACGTAATTCCCAACCGTTGGATGCAAAAAGTGCTGGCTGCTTTTTTAAAAATCCAGGGCTGCAAAAAGAACAATCGGCTGGGTATCTTCTGGATCAGTCCGGAGCTAAAAGAATGCAAATTGGCGATGCAGTCGTGGCCAAAAAACATGCCAACTTTATTCTAAATCAAGGAAAAGCAACGGCTGAAAATATTCGCCGGCTGGCAAGTCAGATGAAGGATGCTGTGCGAGCAGAATTTCGGACAAATCTAGAAGAGGAGATTGAATATATCGGTAAATGGTAGCGCAGTTATTATTTTTAACATTTATTGATGCAAGCGAGGGATCGTTACTCTTATTCCAAATATCGCGATAAAGAGCAAAAACCACAAGGTTCCGGCCGGATTTTTGTTGCTCCGAAGATGAAATTTGCTTGTAATCCGATAATTAACCTGCCAACGAAATTTTGGGGTAATATATTCATTCTTATTATTATCGCTCTGTTTTTTTGGCTTGCGATGTATTCTCCATACTTTCGGATTAAAGAGATAATTGTTGAGGGTTCGAATCTTGTTCCTCGCGAGGAGATTATCAAATCCATTCCGGTCGATGACAATATTTTTCGCTTCAATATTGCATCAACAAGATTAAAAATTATTAAGTCAAATCCAATTATTGAAGATGTTGCAATATATCGCGGTATTCCAAACGCAATAAAAATTGTTGTTCTGGAGAGAAAGCCAACGATTGTTTGGCAGACTCAAGGAAAGTACTTTCTGATTGACGACGCTGGTATTGCCGATAAGGAAATTGGGGCAGCAGAATCTGCTGATTTAATCCATATTATCGATCAAAAGAACTTGAATTTATCGGTTGGAGAGCTGGTTGTTTCTCCTAGTTTCGTAAAATTTACCAGAGAGATTAACGATAAATTCTTTGACAATACCAACATCAAAATTTCCGGTTTCCAGGTGCCGGAAACAACTTTCGATTTGTATGTTTATACTGAAGCCGGTTTCTACGTTAAATTCGATACTACCAGGTCAGCGGAGAAGCAACTATTGGACTTGAAAAACATCATGATTTCTTACCGTGATGGGATTAGGGAGTATGTCGATATGCGCATCAACGGCTGGGCATACTATAAGTGACTTTGTAATTTTATTTAACACTTTCCCACACCTCGTAGGTGTGGGAAAGTGTGTGTGGGAAAGTGTAAAAACCCTTGTTTTTACCGACTGGGCTCTTCTGATAATGAAAGCGGTTATCTACAAATAATAATATTAAAATATGGGTGATTTTGTCGCACGTGCACATCAATCGCACTTTTTTATATCTCTTCACATTGTATTTAGATTGATTTTTTTGTTTGTGGCGGATAGATTTGAATATAAAAAATGTTTCCAAGCTATTGAAACATTATGATCTCTATCCGATCGCAGACCACACAGCAATAACATAACGGTCACCAGCAATTTTGGTGACCTTTTTTAATTCTCAATCAAAAATACCCTTTGATGTGATCGCTGGGTATTTTTTGTCTGGTACTATTCGATCGGTTTTTTGACGATCTCTTTTGCTTCCTCGATGCCTTTTTGGGCCGCACCCGAAGCGTCTTCCATGCCTTCTTTGCCAATGTTAGAAACCGCTGAAGTCGCTTTTGTTGTCACAACTTCGACTGCCTCTTCGGTAGTCTTCCCGGACTGCTCCAATGCCTTTACCGAGCCAATGAAGACATCTCTGACTCCTGATGTAACGTCTCCGACTCCCTCTGCGCCAAGCTCGACAACAGCGCCGAAAAGTTCACCAATGTCGGCTGTGCCTTCTTTGACCAGGTCGGTTGCCGTACTCATTACATCCTTGGCCACGTCTCCAGTGCCCTCTATGGCACTTTTGAGCAATTCTTTAACCTGCATCTTGCCTCCTAAATTAATGATCTTATGATATTAGTATATCAAAATGGTATGATAATGCCATGGAAAGAATTTGGCAAGTAAAAGAGAAGAAGTTTGATGACCCAATTGTCCAGATTTTATATAATCGTGGAATTATTAAAGATAGCATTGATAAAAATGCCATCGATAATTTTTTACAGCCAGATTTTGACCGAGATTTTCACGACCCGAAACTCTTGCCTGATATAAAACCGGCGTTGTCAAGAATCAAAAAGGCGATTGATAGTAAGGAAAAAATCGGCATTTTTGCTGATTATGACGCCGATGGAATACCAGGAGCGGCATTTTTATATAAAACCTTTGGATTGTTCGGTATTAAGCCGGAGGTTTATATTCCGACCCGCCAATCAGGGTATGGTTTTAATCAGTCGGGGATTGATCGTTTAATCAAAAAGGGCTGCAGATTAATAATAAGTGTTGATCTTGGAATAAAGGAGACCAAATTTGCCAAATATATAAAATCAAAAAAAGTTGATTTGATTATTACCGACCATCACTTGCCTGGAGATGAATTGCCGGAGGCACTGGCAGTAATAAACCCAAAAATTAACGGCTCTGAATATCCATTTAAGGAGCTATCTGGCGGAGGCGTAGTTTACAAATTGGTTCAGGGGCTTAAAAAAATATATCCGGAAATGATAACTGAAAGTTTTCTTAAATGGAATTTGGATTTAATTGCAATTTCTACTGTTTCCGACGTCGTGCCTCTAGTTGATGAAAATAGACTTATTGCAAAATATGGACTTCTGGTGCTATCAAAAGCGAAAAACATTGGCATTGACGCAATCTGTAAACTAGCAGGAATAAATCAAAATAAAATCAACGCTTATTCAATCGGTTTTCAAATCGGCCCGAGAATTAATGCGCCCGGGCGGATCGATTTGGCAACCGGATCATTTAAAATCTTGATTTCTGATGAGGTAAACGAAGTCTTCGAACTGGCAAAACATCTTGAGGACCAGAATCAAAAAAGACAAAATTCAATGGAGAAAATATTTGCTGCGGTATCCAGGCGAATTGAAAAAGAGAATTTAACAAAAAACAAGATTATCATTTTATCAGACCCAGATTGGCCAAAAGGCGTAATTGGTCCGGTGGCCAGCAGACTTTTAGAAAAATATTTTCGGCCGGTAATTCTTTTTCGGGAAGAAGAAAAAATACTAGTTGGCAGTGCAAGAAGTATTAAAGACTTCAATATTGTTGATGGTCTTTTGAAAGTCAAAAAACATCTCATCAGTTTTGGCGGCCACTCTGCCGCGGCTGGTGTTCAAGTGAAAAAAGAAAATTTTCAAAAATTTTCTTTTTCAATTACCCAGATCGCAACCGAGGAGATTCCCGACGAATACTTACTGCCAAAAATAGATATTGATTTAAAACTAGAAAAAAACAAAATTAGTATCAGACTTTTTCAAGAAATTGAGAACTTCGAACCGTTTGGAATGGGAAATCCTAAACCAATATTTATAACCAAATCCCTCCGCCTTAAATCTCATCGTCTAGTTGGAAAAGAGAATAATCACCTGCAGCTGGTTTTCACCAATGGTATTAATGATTTTAAAGCCATATCATTTAATTCCGAAATTGTAAGCTCGAATTTAAAAACCGGCTCAAAATATGATATCGTATATAATCCCGGTATAAATTATTGGAATGGGAAAAATTTTATTGACCTTCGGTTGATTGATCTAAAAATTGGAGACCAAAGTGGCAAATAAAGACTCAAAATCAACGTTTTTCTGCTCCAATTGCGGCAACGAGTATTCAACTTGGAGCGGCCGGTGTCTTGCTTGCGGCGAGTGGAATAGCCTAAAAGAAGTTTCAGCGGAAAAGGTTGCTGCCAGCTCTGGGATTGGCCAAAAGATTGCTCCGCAAAAACTTTCCGGCTTAAAAAAGACAAATCCTCCTCGTATATCTAGCGGGTACAAAGAGGTCGACCGAGTTTTCGGCGGTGGAATTGTCAATGGATCAGTAATACTTCTTGGCGGCGAGCCTGGGATCGGAAAATCGACACTACTTTTGCAAATCATCGGAAAGTTTGGGCCGACTCTTTATGTTTCGGGCGAAGAATCAGCCGAGCAGATAAAGCTTCGCGCAGATCGCTTGAAAGTAAAAATTGGAAATATCTCGGTTTCTTCGACTCCTGATATCTCTGGTCTGGAAGAGGAGATTATCGAATCCTCTCCGAAATTGGTTGTGATTGATTCAATCCAAACTGTCTATGATTCGAGAATTTCCGGTTCGGCTGGCAGCTTGTCACAGGTCAAAGAAACCGGGCTGGTTTTACAACAACTGGCGAAAAAACATTCATTGCCAATTGTTATTGTCGGCCATGTAACCAAGGAGGGAGTGGTAGCCGGCCCGCGAACATTGGAGCATTTGGTTGATGTAGTGGTTTATATTGAAGGTGACCGGAGCCAAGAGGCAAGAATTATTCGCTGCGTAAAGAATCGTTTTGGCAATACCGATGAAATTGCTGTGATGAAAATGGAAAGTGCGGGGTTGATTGAAATTGCAAATCCTGGCGCTTTTTTCTTGGCTGACCGTCAAAATTCTCCCGGGAGCGCAATAACGGTTTTAGTCGAGGGGTCAAGGCCGATATTAGTCGAAATTCAGGCGCTGGTGACACCGACAGTCTTCGGCTATCCACGGAGGACGACCTCAGGTTTTGACTTGAACCGCTTAAACATTTTGGTTGGCGTGATGACAAAACGTGCTGGAATGAATTTAGGCAGTCAGGATGTCTACATCAATGTTGTTGGCGGAATTTCAACTAGAGAACCAGCGGCTGATCTTGCCATATGTTTGGCGATCGCTTCCTCATATAAAAACAAGTCATTACTGGATGGCTACTGTTACTTTGCTGAAGTTGGGCTAACCGGTGAACTGCGTAAAGTCAGTGGCGCCGACAAACGCAAAAAAGAAGCCGAAAAACTTGGTTACAAAGTTGGATCGAACTACAAAAACATCGGGCAAGCGATTGAGAAAAATTTATACTAATTTTTTATTTCTCGTCAATACCGCGATTTTAACTTTGATATTGATTGTGTAACGATCGTTTCAAAAACAATATCAAAGTATTTATCTTCATAAGTCGTTTTTAAATAACTTTTTCAGATGTGTTTTGATATCTGTTTTATCAACTCGTAGGTATGCAACATATTTATCAATTTGCAACTCTTTAATTATAAGATTTACTTCATCTGCCCGAACAAAAGGGCAAGCCCACAAACTTTTCTGGACTTGTTTGTAGCCAATACGTTTGATTGACCGGCGCAATTGGTTGCGTTTATTTTTGTAATTTTCCGGAATATCAAAAGAAATCATCCGCCACTTTCCATCGATTGACTTGTTGTTTGAGTCTTCGAGAAGTTTAATTTTGCCCTTGTTTGTTAGTTCAACACTATTTGAATTGCGATCGATCTGAATAAATCCACGTTGCTCCAAACTTCTGATATTAACGGAAATTCTTCGCGGGTCGCCTTCCATGTAATACAAATTGTGTTTTATATCGTCGAATGTTATCAGTTCGACCATTTCATCGGAAAATTTTGAAATTTCTTTTAAAATTTCCAAACTAATTTTCTTTACTTTATCGATGTTGATTTTCATTTTTTCTCCTTTCTATAATGATATCACAAATGAAATGATCGTTTCATAATCGATATCAGGCAAGTGTTGAATTTGGGTTTTTTGTATCGTGAAAGTTGGGAAAGTGGAAATTATTAGTTGTTTTGATAAAAAAATTACCCACAGGGTCACTTTCAGTAGACTTCGGAAGACCGTAGCACTTGACTACTACTACTACTATGTAAGATAAAATAGAAACAAGTTTTTGAAATTAATATAGACTAGGAGATTATTATGGGAATTGATCGACCGTCTCCGATTCCTGATGAACGAACAACACCGCGAACATATGAAGAATTGTTACCAGAACAAAAAGTTGAACATGACAAAGGAACTATTCTGATTGATACTAATCTAGGTGATACGACAAGAGAAAGAGATGTTAATTTGGCACATGACATTGTGAATGAATCGTTGCAGACTCGTGATAAATTACGGAAAAGATATCTCGGTCATTCGTTCGATTCGGAAAAGGACTTTGAACAAAGTCACGATGACCTGGCAACTCGTGTTCGGTCTCGGCGTATTGAAGAATTATCAGGAACAGAAAAAATAACTGAAATAGTAAGGCAAATTAGGGAGATGGCCAACCATCAAATTATCACTGTATTTAATGACAGGGACACTGCTGTAAAAGTTATTGAAGAAATTGGAATTGGAAAATATATTGGCAGGTTAAACGTATTGGATTACCCGGGTTATTATTACAAAACAGAAATTCCAGATATTTATGCAGTAATTCCAGACGACGGGAAACACAATCGACCGGAGATATACATCAGGGTTGATGAAAATATTAGAACATCATCTACCTATCCTACATTTCCGCGGTAACTCTGCTAATCCTTGTAATTTGTGATGGCCAAAAACCAACCAGGGAGCTTTTTTTGTGGTCGGGGAAAAAGTTGACTTTACCAAAAGAGAACGCATCGAAATAATAACGAAGTAATTATCGTCTTACTCGGGTAATAATTATAACGAAGTTTTGAAAGAATAATCACTAGAACTAATAATATCACCGCCGGAATTTATTGAAACGACTCGAAAGTGATAGGTGGTATTGGGGAAAAGATCAGATATTCCCATCGAATGGCTAGAAACCAAAGAGCTGTTCTTTGAATTGGATTTTAGATATTCGTTGTAATTTGAATGTGATATTGTGTCATAAAATACCTGTGAGGTGCTGGCGATGGAAGTTGTCCAATTAATCGTTGCTCCCGTACTGGTGATTCCAGACGCACCGACAGCCGAAACAGTGAAATCATCTTTGACGGAAGCGAAGGCAATCTCATCTTTGACTGTTCCGCCGCTTCTGTCAGTAGCAATGACAGCCAGCGTATGTCTGCCGGTTGCCAAATTATTGTAATTGTAGCTGATACTAAACGGAGAAGAAGTGTCAGAGCCGATGCTGACATTATCAATAAAAAATTCGACTTTGGCGACCTCCCCGGGGTTTCCTGCTGTTGCGACGATGTCCCTTGTTCCGCCAACCGTTTCATCATTGTGCGGCGAAGTGATGGAAATTGAAATTGGCGGCGAAACATTATTTACGTCACACTTCTCGGCCGGAGTCGGATTATAGAGTCCGGCGGCTATTGCCCAAGCGCGAACCGGCCCTTCCCAATTTTGGTTATTTGGTTTTTCAGAATGGACATTGGAGAATATCTTTGTTTCGGTGATGCTGTCCGGAGCATTGTCGGGGGCCGGAAGTCCATTGGCTTTACAAACTCGAACAGCAGTATTAACATTATCTTTATCTGTCGGCACCTGCCAGGAAGCAAAGATATCCTTAGTAAATTCTTTGGAATTATCTCCAGGTAAAAGGTTAGACCACTTTTCTACTGTTGTTTCCTGAATTCCTGCCGGCTGATTAAATTGCTCGACCGGCTGTCCAGCCATCATTTTCGCCATAAAATCATGAAAGATCGGTGCGGCAATAATCGAACCATCCGCGCCTCGCGACATCGGGCGGTTATCATTGTTTCCGGTCCAGACGCCGACAACCAGCGATGGAGTGTAGCCGAGTGCCCAAGCATCACGGAAATCAGAAGTTGTCCCAGTTTTGGCTCCAACCGGTCTGTCGGGAAAATAAAGCGGAGAGCGACTGCCAAACACCATTGATCTGGCCTGATTGTCGCTCATTATACTTTGCATCTCATAGGCGATTTGCGGGTCCAGGACTTGTTTACCTTTGTCCTCCTCCGACTTGTATTCATAGAGCACTTTACCTTTATTATCGACAACTTTTCTCATCACTCTGGCATCATGTTTATTCCCGCCATTAGCGAAGACGGAAAAACCAGCGGTATGTTCTAGAAGTTTCACTTCTCCGACGCCAAGACCAAGTGAAAGTCCGTAGCGTGATTTTTGAGTCAAAGTAGAGATTCCTAAATCCGATGCGGTGTTGATAACATCATCCATGCTGGCGAGAGCAAAAGTTTTTACTGCCGGAATGTTTAGGGAATTAGCCAGGGCTTGGCGCATTGTTACCGGACCGTGAGTGGCATTGTCGTAGTTGTGTGGGATATAGCCGCCGCCGAAATCTGTTGTTAAGTCAAAAAGGATTTTTGAGGGCGAGTACTCTTTTTTCTTAAAAGCGGTGGCGTAAACGTAGGGTTTAAATGATGATCCGGGCTGGCGATTGGAAGTGGCGATATTAACATTGCCATCAATCGAAATGTCAAAGAAATCTTTTGAGCCGACCATAGTGATTACTTCACCGGTTTTCGGATCAATCGAAACAAGTCCGGCATTTGAGCCGCCATATTTTTGGACCTTAGGAATGCCGGCGTTTACTGTTTCCTCGGCCACTTTCTGTTTTTCGTAATCCAGAGTTGTATAAATTGTCATTCCCTCTTTTTCGATTCGTTGATCGCCGTATTCTTCCGAGGCTTGCTCCAAAACATAAAGAGAGAAATGCGGAGCCAGAATTGACATTTTTCTCGGCTGTACGCTGGAACCGACGGTTGTGGTATCCTGTTTTTTTGCTTCATCGGCTTGTTCTTTGGTAATAGAACCCGTCCTGATCATTTGGTCCAGTACATAATTTCGACGGACTATCAATCTGTCTGTATGAATGCCATAAGGAGAGTAGTAAGTCGGGGCTTTGGGAATTGCTGCTAAAGTCGCCGCTTGGGCCAGACTTAAGTCTTTGGCCGGAATGCCATAATACATTCTAGCGGCCGCTTCAACACCAGCAGTCTGCCCGCCGTAAGGAATCTCATTCAGATACATCGTCAGAATTTGATCCTTCGAATACATAAATTCAAGCTCAATAGCTAAAATCACTTCTTTAACTTTTCTGCTGAAAGTCCGCTGTGAATAAAGCAGTGCATTTTTAACATATTGTTGGGTAATTGTCGATCCGCCCTGAACGCCGCCGGAAGTGTGAAAAATATTATTTATTGTCGCCCTAAATACGCCACGGAAGTTAATTCCATGGTTTTGATAGAACTGTTGATCTTCAGTAGCAACTGTTGCATCTTTTACATACTTTGATACTTGATCAGAAGTAACAACTGTTCGCTTCAGTTCGCCGGTTTCGTAAAGCAAAACCCCGTTGCGGTCATAAATTTTGGTTGATTGGCTCGGTCGCATTTTGGAAATTTTAGCCGGAGTCGGCAGGTCTTTTGCGAACCAAGCAAAAGTGACTGAAACCATTAAAAGAACCGCCAAAAACGAATAAGCGATAACCCGGAGGATTTTTTTCTTGTCCCACTTCTTATGAGCGATGATATGCTTCAAATTAAGCGGGTTGGAAAACTTGAATTTAAATGACATGTTTTTCCTTCTATTTACATTGTAGGACTTTCTAAGTATGATGTAAATGACCAAATATTATAGTACGCAAATTATATTAGGATAGTTTAATAGTCAGTTTATGTCAAGCCTTCGACTTTGCTCAGGCTGATCCTGGGCTTGTCGAATGGATCAAGAGGTGATATGGAAAAGGAAATTCTTATTCGCGGAGTTGAAAAGATTATCGGCGAAGAGAAAATTAAAACTGAACTCCAAAGTGGAAAAATACTGCGTGTCAAGCATGGAGTCGATCCTACGACACAAGACTTGCACCTTGGTTATTCAGTTGTTTATCTGAAATTGAAAGAATTCCAGGATCTAGGCCACAAAATTATTTTTTTGATTGGTGATTTTACCGCTCGTTTCGGCGACCCGACCGATAAGATAAAGTCTCGTAATATGAGGCCGAAAGAGGAGGTAGAAAAACTAGCAAAAAATTATATAGATCAGGTTGGGAAAATTATCGATATTAAGAAGACTGAAGTTCGGCACAATGGCGAATGGTACGACAAAATGTCGGCTGAAGATTTACTGCGTCTGATGTCTAAAGCTTCTCACGCAGAGTTGATAGAACGAGATATGTTTCAGGAAAGAATTAAAAAAGAGGAGCGAATTGGTCTCCACGAATTAGTTTACCCGCTTTTACAGGGTTATGATTCAGTAATTTTAGAGGCGGATTTGACCATTTGCGGAACCGACCAACTATTTAATGAACTGCAAGGTCGAAAATTGCAAGAACTAAGTGATCAAAAACCGCAGAGTATAATTTCTGTACCGCTACTGGTTGGGACAGACGGCAAGAAGAAAATGAGTCAGAGTCTTGGAAATTATATTGGAATTGGTGAGTCAGCGGAACAGCAATTTGGAAAAGTAATGTCAATTTCTGATGATTTGATTATCGATTATTTTACTTTGACGACCAGGGTGCCGATGGAAGATATTGGGCGCTATAAAAAAGAAATTGAAGAGGGAAAAAATCCTAAGGAAATTAAGATTATTCTGGCCAAAGAAATTGTGACTATTTATTATGGTCGCGATGTGGCTGAGAAAACGGCGAAAGAGTTTGATAATGTTTTTCAGAAAAAAGAGTCGCCGCAAGATATGACTGAAATTGAACTTTCGGGAAATATTCCTCTGCCGCAACTGTTGGCTGACGCACGGTTGGTGACTTCAGGATCTGAAGCCAGAAGATTAATTGAGGCCGGAGCGGTCGAGATTGATGGTGCCAAAATTACTGATGTTAAATCTACCATTGCCGCCCATCCGGGCATGATAATTAAAGTTGGAAAAAGAAGGTTTGCCAAGATTAAATGATAGCCGACCTAAAAGACAGTATAATTTCTGCGGTAAAAAAAGCCGGTTATGACGCGCCGGCCGGTTTTGAGTTGGAAGCCCCACCAAATGATGAAATGGGCGATTTTTCAACCAACGTTGCAATGACTGTTGCCGGTAAAAATGGGGGAGACCCGAAAGGAATTGCTGACAAAATTATAAAAAATATTGATTTTTTAGATTTGGAAAAAGCGGAGATTGCCGGTCCCGGCTTTATTAACATCAAATTAAATGACGGCTTCTTTCATCAGGTTTTGATTTCTATTCTAAAAGTCGGATCTGATTTTGGAAAAAGCAACGAAGGAAGGGGCAAGAAAGTCTTGGTTGAATATATATCGGCGAATCCGACTGGTCCGCTTCATATCGGCAATGCCCGTGGAGGCCCAATTGGAGAAGCACTATCAAATGTTCTTTCTTGGCTTGGATATGAGGTTGAGAGGGAGTTCTATATCAACGATTCCGGTAGCCAAATTGATAAGTTTGGCCGGACTCTGGCTTACTATTTTATCGTTAAGAAAGACCCTGATTTTCATTTTCCTGAAGACGGATATCCGGGAGAGTTCTTGAAGAAAATTTCGGAAGAAATTCAGAGGGAACATAAAACCGAAATAGAAGCATTGAAAGATAATGAGCTTACAGAGTTTTTTATCCGTTATGGACTGGACTTAACAATTCGCAGAATCAAAAATGATGTCGAAACTTTAGGCGCTCACTTTGACCGTTACATTTACGAAAGCGACTTTCTAAGCTCCGGAGCGAGTCAGAAAGTTGTTGAGAAGTTACAGGAGAATGGTAAAACATCGGAAAAAGAGGGTGCAATTTGGTTTTCTTCACCAGAGAATTCCGATCTTTCTGATCGCGAATGCGTTTTGGTCCGAAGCGACGCCGAGAAAACGCCGACCTACTTTTCGACTGATATCGCATATCACAAAGATAAATTTGATCGAGGAAATCAACTGCTAATTGACATTTGGGGGCCGAATCATCATGGCCATATTGCCAGGCTGAAAGCTGCATTACAGGCGCTTGGTTATAATCCGGAAAAACTTGAAATTTTGCTTTACCAAAACGTAAAATTGAAATCTGATGGAAAGGCTAAGCAGATGGGTAAACGCTTGGGAAATTTTGTTAATATTGCAGATTTAGTTGGAAAAATGAAAGTTCCAGCCGATGTTTTTAAATATATGGTCATCTCTCAAAATATGTCATCAATAATCGAATTTGACCTTGATCTGGCCCTTCTGCAGTCGGAAAAAAATCCAGTCTACTACTTGCAGTACGCCTATGCTAGAATTTGTAGTGTTTTGCGGAAAGTTCAGACCGAGACTCTGGACGAGGTCGAAAAAATTGCCAGGGGAGAGGTGAGTGTCAAAGAAGAGGAGTTGAAAGTTTTGACCGATAAAAAAGAACTCAAGTTAATTAAGACTTTGTTGCAATTACCGCTGGTGCTTCAAAAAACTACAGGTGATTTTCAAATTCAAACACTCCCCCATTTTACTACTGGGGTTGCGAAGTCTTTTCATGATTTTTATTCTTCATGCCAGATATTATCCGAAGAAAAAAAGCTGACTCAAGCCCGCCTGCTTTTGCTTTTGGCAACAAGAAATGTTCTAAAGATCTGTTTAACTCTAATGGGGATCTCTGCGCCGGAGAAGATGTAGTTTTTATATATCGAGTTCGAAAACTTTGCTTTCAGAGAGAAGCCAGAGCTTTTTCATTTTGGTGTTAACAGCGAAGTCAGTCAGAGGTAGTTCTTTGTCGGCGACGTATTGTTTTTTGTAGGCACCGGTTTTAGAAAACTCAACGATTCGATTTGCTGCCTTGTCTAAAATATAGATTGAGGCGGAATCTGGGCTAGAAAAAATTTTTGCAGGCGATGAAATCTTATCATCTGGCGTTGGTGGAGTGGCAATATTAAACGATGCGTCTTCAACGGCTTTTTTGACTTTCACCACCGCACCATCGGCTTTTAAGACGTATATATCGCCATCAATTGCCAAATTAACCGCCTCTTTGATTGAAATCGTCGGCTTAACTAGGTAAGATGAACCCTTTGAATAACCGGTGTCATTTTTACTATGTTTCCAAATCTCACCGGCATTGGCGTCCAGTAAATAGATGTTAGTGGAAAATGTCGCAATTGCTACCGCATCTTCCCAATTACCGTTGGCGTCCACGACCAAGACTTCAGAGACAGTATTATCGGCTAAATCAAGCTTCTCCAGTTTTGATTTATCGGTCAGAATGAAGAAAGAATTTTGGCTGTCGGAAAAACTTAAATTTTTGATTATACCCTTGTCTTTATTAACCGAAGTAACATGAGAAAAATTTTTCTTTCTCGTATCATATTTACCAATATTCCCGTCGGCGTCATAGGAATAAATATCCGCTCCAACAGCAAAAATTTTGATCTTATTTCCGGACAAACTAAAACTTGCCTCTTTGTTGGCATCAACGCGGATGGCGGTGTTTAACTCGTCCAGTTTTGCTTGAATTTGATTCAATAAATTCTTTGCTTCGTCGTGAATTGATGGTGACTCAAGGGCTTTAGTCGCCAAACCCTTTGCTTCAATCAATTTATCCTTACCGCCAGACTTTTTAAGTCCGATATCGTCAAGAGCTTTGGTATAAAGGTCTCTGGCTGATTCTAGACTGGCGAGTGAAGCGCTCTGATTTCCCAGACCGGAATTTTTCTGATTATTAATGGCAATTTTGACGAACCCAATGGACAGGAGAATTACAGCTAAAATAATATATAGATATTTCCGATTTTCCGGCCGCAACAGTTGTTTTGACCAAAAAAGTAAATTTTGCAGAAATCTTTTTATGGCAGAAGAAGCCTTATTTTTGGAATTATCATTACTTTTGAAGTAGTTGACTCTTGGTGCTCCATCAAATTTCTCTGAAACCGGCTTAAATGCTTCAGTGCCGAGACCTCTAGCTCTGTTACCAACAGATTTGGCTCTCTGTGAAATCTTTGGCTGAATGTTTTTTATCCAAAATTGACCGGTTTTCTGTAAGCCACTGCCAGCGGCTTTTGCTCCACTGCCTACACCACGGAAAAAAACTTTGCTGTAGTGAATAAAACGCGAATCGGGAACATCATCCAAAAGAATAATCTCCGGCTTTTCATCAATTTCGGCGCTTGCCTCATCTTCGTTCAAGAAGTCAAAGATTATTAAATTAGCATCTTTTGTTTTGGTTTTGCGCAGGATCCGAACAATTTCTGTTATCGCGTCTTTATATTGGAAAGTGGATAAAATTTGCCGCAATCGATCAAGTGATAAGTGGGTGTAAAGCTGACGATTGCCGATGATGACCCTATCTTTATTAGCGACGTTGCCGTTGATGATGCTAAGGAAAGTTTTTAGGGGGTGCACATCGTCGGACTCTAGCGGTTTTTCAGTTATATGACTGATTTTGTTACCGCGAAAAAGATAGCCGGAAATTGATCCGGTTTGAGAAAATACCAATTCTTTTCCGCTGGCCAGTCCGACGATTGCATTAATCTTTCCGATCCATTCATGTTCTCCTGATTGGCCTAAATTTCCGAGATCGAGATTAATCTTTTTAATAATTTCCTCTAAAGCATCGACTTTGTCTTTACTGCTTACTGGCTGATAATTTTCTCCGAGAGTATTAATAATAGCATTCTTAATTTTTTCGCCGTTAACCCAAGGTGAGTCAATTTCGATTAGATAAAAAAACTTCTCCAAAGAATCCTTTGGTTCTATTGTGCCAACATACAAGAACCTATCCTTGTGTTTACCAGAAGTGGCAACTTGCCCGATTCGTGCTACAAGGGCTTTGGCTGACATATTATTATTTCTATTTTAGCAGATTTTTTAGAAGTCAAGCAAGGAAGTGCGAAATAGTCGTTGCCGAGTTTTTCGTTATGTTATTAGAAAATATCACTGGACATTTCTGCCAAATAAACATTAAATTCTCCGGGAGTGCCGCCAAGTCCGCCCTCTTTAGCTTCGCCAAAATACATATAGTATTTATTGTCAGAAATTTTTACTACATCCGGGTCAACAACGGTGTGAATATTACTGGTTGGTGAAATTACCGCATCTCCTTTTTTCCAAACCAAACCATCATCAGATGTCGCCTTGTAAAGTTTATTGTCAGCGCCGGTTAGAACCGAAAAATACATAATATATTTTGTCTGACCATTTTTGCTGTTGAGCAGCACATCTGGATCAACAGCTCTCTCGCCGAGGCGGATATCGGCTTCTTTTGTCCAACTTTTGCCATCGGCTGAAATTGCTGAGCAGGTAGCCTCGCCGCCGCAAACGTAATACATTCGAATTTTCCCGTCCGGCAATAATATTAAATCAGGCACTGACGCGAAATAATTGTCATCTTTGGCGCTGTCGATCGCGACTCCGATTTTGCTAAACCTTTTTCCGTCAGTCGAAGTCGCTAAATATAAATTTCGCTGATTTTTGCTACCAGGAATTCCCTCTTTTTCGCCCGGTGCTTTCATCGGTGCTTGTTCAAAGATCATGATCCAATTGCCATTAGTGATTTTTAAGACCGCCGGATTTGAGATTATTTTGCCGGAATCTTCGGTTACTCCCGTTGATGTGTCGATATCAAAACTCCTTCCATCTTTTGATTCGGCATAAACAATTTTTCCGTCTTTCATCAAATACATCCGCAGAGTTCCGTCATCCAGCTTTAGTGTTGAAGTTGAAGTGGTATTTTTCATTATGATATCGGGGCTTCTCGTCCAATTATCTTTTATTGTAGTCGTGTTTTCTGTAGTTGAAGTTGAAGAAATGTTTGTCCGGCTATTTTTATTTTTACTCCACCACCAACCAACCGCGCCAAGAATCGCAACAGCTAGAATAATTATCGATACAATCACCCAGACGTTTGATTTCTTTGGCTCAATTGTTTCTTCCCCGGATTCCATAATTTCCTCCTCAATATTTAACAATAATATCTATTTATTATTTTATCACCAAATTCATTTATTGGCAGATTTTCCAAAAGTCAAGCAAGGCAAATCCGTCAAGAAAGTCAAGAAAGGGGACGGTTCTCTTTTAAGAACACTTTTTGGCTTTTCGTGGATTATCTGATATAATTAATCTATGCCACGACCGCCTCGCTATCTTCTATCCCAAAGTTACTACCACATTATGACTCGTGGAAATAATAAAAATGTGGTTTTTAAAACTGACTCCGATTTCCGGTATTATCTCAAATTGATTTATAGATATAAATTGGAATATCCGTTTGATCTATATCATTATTGCTTGTTGCCCAACCACACGCATTTTCTTATTCAAACAAAGAATGCGTTGGATTTTGCCATTTTTATGAAAAAGCTGAATCTAGCATATTTTCATCATTATCGGAAATATTACGGTTGGGTTGGCCATTTTTGGCAGGATAGATATAAAAGCCAAACTGTGGGTAAAGATGACTATTTTATTCAGTGTGGCAAATATATTGAACTGAATCCAGTTAGAAAAAAGCTTGTTGACAATCC
Source organism: uncultured Candidatus Saccharibacteria bacterium (assembly GCA_964355425.1). Lineage (GTDB taxonomy): Bacteria > Patescibacteriota > UBA1384 > XYA2-FULL-43-10 > CAINNR01 > CAYHDN01. The sequence continues at coordinate 8,481 of CAYHDN010000002.1, read as the reverse complement.
GGGAAAATGGCTCCATTCCAGCTATCGGCATTATGCTTTAAATGTGCAGGATGATTTGATAACTGCTGATATTTTTTATAACGACTTGGGTATGGATTTAAGAAGTAGAGAAAAAAATTACGCCGATCTAATCGTGGATTCGATTGTCGAGGAATCATATACGAAAAAAATTTGGGGAAGTAATAATCAAAGATATAACGAACAGCAAAAAATTAGTAGAAAAAGGAAAAAGCCCAAAAGCGAGCGCATAAGAGAACCGTCCCCTTAACTACTATTTTTTTCGGCCAAACGCGGAGTTCCAAAGAAGTCGTAAGCCGAGTGGGATGAAGAAGAAGAGATATTTAAAAAGCACTAAAATTGACCAGCGGCCGTAAATTGCCTGTGTTTGGTGGTTTTTTATTGCTTGTTTAAAATCTTCCGCGTTTTTGCCCTCAAAAACCGTGTAACCCATGCTAATTGCTTCGAGAATATGGGCGTCCGACCCACCGGTTTCGGCAATTCTTAAGACCATTCTGTTAAAAGCGGTAGCGGCGATATTTTCATCAGCCAGAGTCGGAGTTGCGTTGACTATTTCCACTCCGTCGAGTGAAAAGCGAAGATCAAAGAGATTTTTTGTCCCAATACCGTCCATGGTGATCATATATTCATCGGAAAATTTCGTGTGCTGGAATGGGTGCGAGGCAATTGCCAGCCCTTCCTGTTTTTTTATCAGGTTGACTGTTTCTTCACAAGATTTGCCGCCAGGAATTTTTTCAGTCAAAAATAGTCCGATAATATGGCCATCAGTCGTTGAGATTTCTTCACCGACGATAACTTCAAAGCGATATTTTTTTTCTGCTACGATTTTCTCCGCCAGAACTGCGCCTTCAATTGTGTCATGATCAGTAATCGCAATCAGATCCAAATCGGTTTTGTTTTCAACATAATCGAGGATTTCTTCGATCGTCGGTTTGCCATCAGAGTAATTTGAGTGCATGTGAGTATCAACTTTTCCCAGACCGATATAGCTTTCAATTTTTTTCAGCCCTTGTTTTTTCATAATGATTTTAATTAATGTGTGGTGGTCGGGGATACCCGATTCGAACGGGCGGCCTCCGGACCCCCAGCCCGGCGCTCTACCAACTGAGCCAATCCCCGCAGAGTTATTTTAGCAAAAATAACTAAAAAAAGGCTGGACAATGCCTATCCTATAATTTTTCAATAAATACAAGACTTGCGCAAAACATCGGAGACCACGCTTCAGCGTGTTAGATAACAAGCTGACGTCTAGGCTTCACCTTAGGCGAGACGTGAAAACTTAAACTCCATTGCGTAAGTCCCGTAAATACTTTTTAATTATTTTTTGCCGAAGTACGCAAACAGCGGGTGCAGAGAAGTTGCCCGTTGTTTTTTTGCAAATTCGGCTTGAAAAGTCTTTTTGTATGGCGCTGGGATTTCGAGACATTTGAGCCGATAGTTTTTTTCTTGTTACATATTGAACAAATAGCCATAGAAGTTAATTTAAAATTTTCAATTTTCAATTTAAAATGAATTTTCAATGCCTCAATTTTCGAATGTTTAAAACATTAAGAAATTTTAAATTTATTTTAAATTTTAAATTGGCTTTCTAGTCAGATTTTGCTACAATACTTTCGTATAATAACAAAATAATTTAGAAAATTCAAGATGTTTTTATTAAATTTACTATCACAGCCTTTTTATGCCGTCGTAGTCATTATCGGTCTTTTGATTGCTATCACTATCCATGAATTTGCCCACGCCTGGATGGCCAACCGTCTTGGCGACCCGACGGCGAAAACAATGGGACGGCTAACATTAAACCCATTTAAACATCTCGACCCGATGGGAACGCTGTTTTTGTTGATCGCCGGCTTTGGCTGGGGCCGCCCAGTGCCTTACAGTCCGAGCAATTTAAAGTCCGACAGCGACGAAGTCAAAGTCGCATTTTCCGGTGTAACAGCGAACTTCTTATTGGCTCTGATTTTGGGAATTCCGCTGCGCATTGCGACGGCGATGCATGTTACCATCGACTCAAACCTCTGGCTTCAAGCTTTAGAATTGATTGTCGAAATGAATTTGGTTTTAATTGCTTTTAACATTATCCCGATTCCGCCGCTCGATGGCTCAAAAATCATCTTTCCATTTATCAATTTTAATGCCCGCCAAACCTTTGAGCGCATCGGCCCGATTTTATTATTTTTACTTATACTTTCCAGTTTCTACGCTGGGACATCAATACTGGTCCGTTTTATGGAACCGGTGATCCGAGTCTTGTCGTTTGTAGTTAAAGGAACATATACCGCCATCTTCTGATGACAGTTTGCAGGTCAATTGTTACGGAATATGGACGATCGTTCGGAATCTGTAACAAAACTGTTGGTGCTAAAGAAAAAACCTGCCGGAAGGGCAGGCTGTCAGTTTGAATCCAGGCCAGTCACTTCAGATCAAACATTGCTGGCCAATCTCATAGTCGACGATCCGGCCGGCCGGCCATCTTCGACCCATCGCGGTGAAACCGTTTGTCTTGGCTTGTTCGATGGTTGCCCTGACCTGCGCCTGATTACCCTCAACTGGCTCGTTGAGAACGACTTCCCCTGTCAGCAGCAATGCGACCATATAGCCATTTCTGACTTTTCGTGGAGCGCACATGGCATTCACCCCAACACATTATTGTAATTGTTATATCATGTTGTCAACAAATAATCAAGACAAAAACAAAAAATGGCTTGTAAGCCATTAATCATTAAATGAACTAGATTGCTTCGTCGTCTTCGACTCCTCGCAATGACAATACAAAACCTATTCCGGCAGTGATAATCCGGCTTCGGCGATTTTCTGATCGCGTTTTTCGATTTCTGCTCTGAAGCAATCTTCGCAGAAAATATCGTCTGATTTTGGTTCAAAGGGGACTTCGGCTTTTTTCTTGCATTTCTTGCATTTTATCCATTGAACCGGATGTTTCTCATGCAACTTCTCTTTATAAACTCCGGCACAGGCCTTACAGCGCTTGGGAATATTTTTTAAGCCCTTGTCAATAAAAAACTGCTGTTCACCCTTTGTCCAGATGAACTTGTCTCCGCAGTCTTTGCAAACCAAAACCTTGTCGGCCAAACTTGCTTCTTCCGGCATAAAAAACACCTCCTTCTACTTCCTATGCTACAAGCTGGCGAATTTATTGTCAATCAGAATAAAATCTGTTAAGTTGGCAATAGAAAGTCCATAAGGTCCATAAAGTCAAAAGTCTATAAAGTCTATTAAAGTGCAAGCTAAAGAAATTCTTAAAAACCAAATTTCAGAAAAAAAGACCACCTCATCCTATATTTTCTTTGGTTCAGATTTGCAATTATCATGTCAGATAGCTAAAAGTTTCGCTGTTGATCTAGAGATTTCTGAATTTGACATCATTGAGATCGAACCGGAGGCAAAGGAGAAAAATTCCAAAGGTGAAATTAAAATTGTTCAAGTCAGAGAGTTAATACGGCAGATCAATTTAACTCCGGGCCAAGGCAAGCGCAAATTGGCAATTATCAAAGATGCCGATCGCTTAAGCATTAGCGCTGCCAATACACTGCTTAAAACTCTTGAGGAGCCGCCGGCAAGTTCGCTGATAATTTTGCTTTCCAGGGATTTGAAACTAATCCCTACCATTACTTCCCGTTGCCAAATTGTTCGATTTACTGATAAAACAGAAAGTACGGAGGAGGGTATCGTAAAAGATTTATTGAGTGCGGAGCAAGTGAGCTTAAAAAGGGCTTTCGCTATCGTTGGAAATTTAAGTTTAAACGACAATGTAGAAAATTATCTCGAAAAGGCATTAAAATTATTGAGAACCGATTTAACTAATTCGCCGACGGAAAAAATTTTGATGAAAATTAAAGCTGTTTTTGAAGCAAAAAAGAATTTGAGTATTACGACCAATAAAAAATTAGTGCTGGAAAATTTAGTATTAAAAATGTCTGATGACTAAGATCGTAATTAAAATCAAAAGTACCGGTCAGGTGCTGGAGGCTGATGCCGGCCGTCTTAATTTTGCTGTCGGAGACTGGCTTTTGGTTGAAACCCGCGAGTGTAAGGAAGTAGCGATTGTTGTTGATGATTCTAGGCTGAAAGAGATGACTGGCGAAAGTGGCGAATTTAAGGAATCAGAGATCGAAATCATTAGAAAATTAACCGAAAAGGACCAGAAACAATACGACGAATTTAAAATTGCCGCCGAAGGATTAATTCCCGAGTGCCAAAAAAAAATTGATCATCATCGTTTATCGATGGAGCTTCTAGACGCCGAGTTGTCTTTTGATGAAAAAAAATTAACCTTTTATTTTGCTGCCGAAGGAAGGGTGGATTTTCGGGCACTAGTATCGGATTTAGCCTCAACATTTAGGAAGTTGATCAGGTTGCAACAAGTTGGCGCAAGGGATGAAGCCAGGTTTTTGGGCGGTCACGGCCGTTGTGGCCAAAAACTTTGTTGCCGCCGGTTTTTGAAAGGTGATTTAGACTCGATTACACTTGATATGGCGCAAATTCAAGGGTTGGCCACCATGGGTTCGAGCAGAGTTACTGGTGCTTGCGGAAAACTGATGTGTTGTCTGGCTTTTGAGATTGAAGAATATAAAAAAGCAGCAAAAAAACTGCCAAAAATCGGTGAGACGATTAAAACGGAGAAAGGCCAAGGACTGGTAATTTCTCAAAACGTATTGCAGGGGAAAGTTTTGGTTGAACTTGAAGATAAAAGTAAGTTGGAGGTAGAGTGTTAGAGATTGCGATATTAGTTTGTTTGGCTGCGATGTTTGTGATTTTGGCGGCTAGATTTCCAAAAACAAAGGATTTTGTTGCCCCAATTCAGAATTATCAGAAAGAAAAACAGACGCTAGAAGAAGCCAGGAAAATTTTAGACTTGAGGCATGAACATAAATCAAATACAGAGACGACAGAATTGCCAGAGGATAACGTTCTAGCTGACGAACTTGATCGTTATGATAAAGAATTGGGAGGAATTTTGAAATTGGCAAGAGATAAGATTGCTGACGGCAAATATTCAACCGCGGAAAAACTTTTGATTGATGCTATTTGCAAAGACAGCAAGTGTGTCTGGGCTTACGAAAAATTAGGTGAGATCTATCTGGCAATTGGTAAGAATTTTACTGATGCCCAGGAGTCATTTGTTATGGCTCTAAAGCTCGATCGCCGCAACGCGCCTTCATGGTATGGCATGGGACAAATTTATTTTTCTCAAGGTCACTTTAACAAAGCAATTTCCAGTTATCAAAAAGCAGTTAATATTTCGCGAACGACTCCGGAGTATCAAGCGGCTTTGGGAAAAGCTTACTTAGAGGTTCGCCAATACGGAAAAGCTGCGAAAGCCTTAAAACGCGCGTCATCACTTGACATTTCAAGTCAGGATTATAAAGAATTAGCATCTTTTGCCGAAGACAAGCATCGCGAACACTCAAGGGCTTCGAAATTAAGTTGAAAAAAAGGCTAAGTTCTGTTACAATTTATGGTTGTTAAGGGGCATTTTTATATGCCGATATGGCTCAATGGTAGAGCAACTGTTTTGCCTGCCCGCCAGTCGCCGAGTGCCATCTTAGCTCAATGGTAGAGCAACTGTTTTGTAAACAGTAGGTTATCGGTTCAAATCCGATAGATGGCTCCAGGCAATCGGCAGGCGGGTAAACAGTAGGTTATCGGTTCAAGGCGGACTATCGGCTCCACCTCACCAATTGAAGTTGGTTCGGTGTAAACTAAATCGATTTCGAAAAATTCATTGCTTACATTGAATAAATGAAATTTATGAAATGCTGAGGTAGCGAAGTGGACAAACGCAATAGACTGTAAATCTATCGGCTTACGCCTTCGCAGGTTCGAATCCTGCCCTCAGCACCAACATTATCCGTTCTTGGAGACCATTCCCAGGTAAGTTCGGCGAATGTGCGAGTTTTATTGAAAAACGGCTTAAAACCCGTTTTTTATTTTGTCCTAAATGGTGATATAATTTAGATTGAAATGAAACCAAAACGAGAAACAATTTACGCCTTTATCGACAGCCAGAATCTCAATTTGGGAACTGGCAAGGATTTGTTCAATAAAAATGGCAAGAAAATCTACAAAGGTTGGCATTTGGATTTCAAAAAGTTTCGGATTTATCTTGCCGACAAATTCAGAGTTTCAAAAGCCTTTTTATTCATCGGTTATATCAAAGGCAACGAGAAAATGTATGATCAACTGAAATCATTTGGCTATGAGTTGGTATTCAAGCCAACGACGAAAGATGGGCTCGGAAAACCCAAAGGAAATATCGATGCTGAATTAGTTTTGCATTCTGCCGCCATAGAATACAAAAACTATGATAAGGCTATTGTAGTTTCCGGCGATGGTGACTTTCGCTGTTTATACGAGTATTTAATCGAAAACAAAAAATTGTCGAGAATAATTATCCCAAACATAAAAGCACAATCATCGTTGCTTAAAGATTTTCAGAGCCATAAAACTTTTCTTGAGTACGAAAAGAACAAATTAGAGTACAGGCATAGAGAATAAAAAGTGAGAGGCGTTGCTTAGGGCACGTAGCCATAAGTTCGTTTCTCTCTCATGATGCTTAAATCATATCAAAACTCTATATATCCTGTCAAGCAAAAATTCACCGACGGTTTCTCAAGCCGTTTTTTTGGTTATTTAATCACTGTGATCTTTTTATCCTTCAAACTCATTTTAATTTTCAAGCAGTTTAGTAATTCTCTTTTTTCTTCTCTGGCTCCTTCGCGAAGAACGAATTTTGAGTAATCTCGTAGGTCAACTTCGTTATTCAAATCTTTGCAGACTTTTTGTTTCAGGATTTTTGACATAAATCTTTCATATCTGATAATTTCCTCTTGCAAATGTTTTTGAGTGTTTAGCATATTGGGATCTATTTGATCCATAATATTACAAATTTGTTCAGTAACCTCTTCTTCTCGAATATAAGGCTGTTTACAGTTTCTGTCTTTGCCTCCGGTGCAGTGATAGTAGACATACCTGCGAATTACTCCATTATCTTGTCTTTTAAATTTCTCCTCTGCCGTGACCCCCGATCCGCAAACTCCGCAGTAAATTAGCTTAGTAAAATCAAATTCCTTTGTTCCCGGCCTAGATTTGGGAATTATTGCTAATCGCTCCTGAACCTTATTGAATAGTTCTTTTGTGATAATCGATTCATGTATTACCTTGTACCAAATACCACCATCAACCGGATATTCAAATGAACCGTAGTAATACGGATTCTTTAACATCGCATAAACTGCACTTAAAACTACCGGTTTTCCTTGTCTGGTTTTAAAACCGATTGAATTTAACCAATTTAATACTTTTCTACCGCTTTCACCGTTTGATACTCGTTCAAACATTTCAAGAATTGCTGGTGCACGCTTTGGATCTAAGAATGTTTTTCGATAACCCTTTTTCCCACCGATTTCATTTAAATATCCCAGTGGTGTCATTCCCGGTCTATAGCCCATTTCACATTTAGCTTTTAGCCCTCGTTTAACATTTATCACTTTGTTATCGTTTTCAAGTTTGGCTTGAGATCCTAAAATCATAAGTAGAAATTTATCATTCGGAGAATTGGTAAATATTTGATTGTAGGTTCTGATTTCAATCAGATAATTTTGATCCATTAAATCCACTAAAGTTCCTAAATCTCCAGCATTTCTACTCAATCGATCGGGAGCCCATGTCAGCAATCCTTGGATTTTATCATCGCGAATGTCTTTGATTATTGACATAAATACCGGACGTTCCATTGAATTTTTTGCTGAATGGCTCTCTTTTCTAATATCGGTCACATTCAATCCATCACGGTCAGCAACTGCCAGCATTTCCTTTAGTTGTGATTCAATCGACAACGCTTGAATTTCATCATTTTCAGTTGATTTTCTGGCATAAAGGCAGAAATTGATTTTCTTTTTGCCCGGTAAAACACTCTTGTTTTCCATTACTTACTCCTTTGTAGGAGCAAGGATACCGCGATGGTTGGGGAAGTCCAGAGCAATCTTGAAATTAATTTTACTTTTTGTTTGAAAGTGCTAAAATTTAAATATCGAGGCAACCAAAGTAAGTTGGCTGAATTAAAAGATATACTGTGATATAATTTAATTATTAGTTGCAGAAGACTATGAATATAAATGTTAAAAACCCAAGTGACGAGCAATCTCTCAACACGCTAGTTGATGAGCTAACAGCAGTTGGTTCAGATTTTGTTGATCTTTCGCAAGACCAAACTAATCACCAAAAGAAAATTGAGCAAGACTTAACCTCCATTCGTATTAAAGCAGTCAAAAATAAAATTAATAAATTATAAATGGACACAAATTTAGAAACAGGACAAAATAATGGGGAACAAGCAGCTGAATTTCAAGCTGCAAAACCAGTCGAGACAAGACCACGGGATTTTATTGTTACCAAAGAATCGTTAACTGAAGAAATTAATCAGCTTTCAGAATTTAAACC
>CAYHDN010000001.1:0-33672 GCA_964355425.1 uncultured Candidatus Saccharibacteria bacterium | reverse complement strand
GCAATTTGCGAAATGTGAATCATGCCGTCTTGGCGCGGAGTAATCTCGACAATGGCGCCAACCTGTTTTCCGGTCATTCGATCGCGCTTAATCTCTAAAACTTTGCCTTCGATAATTTCGCCAATTTCGATCTCGCGGGTCAGCGATTCGACAATAGCAATCGCTTTTTTACCCATCTCAGAATCAGTCGAGCCGATCATCACTGTACCGTCATCTTCAATATCGATTGATGTCACCTCTTTGCCGCCGCAGTCTTCAATAATTTTGCGGATATTTTTGCCGCCCGGCCCAATAATTTCACCGATTTTTTCCGGATTGATTTTGATCGCTTTAATAATCGGCGCCAACGGCGAAAGCTCATTTGGTTCGGAGATCACTTCCGCCATGGCATCAAGGATCTCCATCCGGCCGGTTTTTGCTTGCCTAAATGTTTGAATAATGATTGTGTCAGTTAAACCGGCAATTTTCGTATCCATTTGAATCGCTGTGATCCCATCGCGCGTGCCGGCAATTTTGAAGTCCATGTCGCCGGCAAAATCTTCCAGCCCCTGCAAATCAGTCAAAACTTTAAAATGCGACTCATCGTTTATATCAGCGACCAATCCCATAGCAATCCCGGCCACCGGCTTTTTAATCGGAACGCCGGCATCCATTAAAGCCAGAGTTGCGCCGCAGGTTGCCGCCATTGAAGAGGAGCCGTTGGAAGCCAAAATTTCCGTTACCAGTCTAATAGTATAGGGAAACTCTTCGGTATCAGGAATCATCCGGACAAGAGCCTTTTCCGCTAAATATCCATGGCCGACTGCTCGCCGGCTGACGCCGCGCATCGGCGCGACTTCGCCAGTTGAAAAAGGCGGAAAGTTGTAATGATGCATAAAACGCTTGGTGGTATCAGCTTCCATTGTGTCAATAAATTGCTCCATACCCGGTGACGCCAGTGTAGCAACTGTTAGCGCTTGAGTTTGACCACGAGTGAAAAGCCCCGAACCATGAACGCGCGGCAAGACTCCAACTTCAACATCAATCGGCCGAATTTCTTCAATGCCTCGACCATCGGGGCGAATGTCATCATCTAAAATTGCCCCTCGAATTTCTTTTTCAACCAGCTTTGTAAAGGCATTTTTCAGCTCGACTTGTTTATAATTTCCCTCAAGAGTTTTTAGAACTTCTTCCTCGAAGCCTTTGATATTCTCCTCGCGCTTCATTTTGTCCAATTCGCGAACAGCTTCCTTCAATTTGCTGCCGACAAGTTTAGAAACTTCGCCGTGGATTGTTTGATCATCAATTAACTCGACCTGCGATTCCTCTTCCCGATGTTCCTGCTTGATCTTTTCCTGAACTTCAATCAGGGGAAGCATTGATTTTTTGGCCAATTCAATTGCTTTCACAATCTTTTCTTCGGGAATTTCACTGGCTTCGGCTTCGATCATCATGACTTTATCCCGAGTCGCAGCGATAGTTAGATTTAAATCAGACTCTTCAATCTGATTAACTGTTGGATTAGCTACTAGCTCATTGTCAACAAGACCAATTTTGACCACGCCTATCGGGCCGGCAAACGGCGCCTTGGTCTGCATTAAAGCAGCCGAAGCGGCGATCATACCAATCATATCAGGGTCATTTTCACCATCATAAGAAAGTACGGTGATAATGACTTGAACATCGTTTCGATAATTCTTTGGAAATAGCGGCCGAAGCGGCCGATCGATCATTCGGCAAGCCAAAACTGCTGCGTCAGAAGGTCGACCCTCGCGCTTGATAAAACGGGAGCCGGAAATTTTTCCAGCAGCATAAAAACGCTCTTCATAATCAACCAAAAGCGGAAAAAAATCGACGCCCTCACGGAGCTCATCTGCAACAACCGCAGTTGCCAAAACAACTGTGCCGCCACAAGTCGCTTTAATCGAACCCTGTGCTAGAAGCGCCAGTTTCCCGGTTTCTAATGTAAGTTCACGGCCAGCAAAATCGACCTTGTAGGTCTTTTCCGAAAGTCCCAATTTCTCTACCATAAGAATCCCTTCGTTTTTAGACGCTGGATTCAGAGGATCAACGATAGAACTTTGATGATAGAAGCTGGAAGTTTTGACCCAATTCCCAATTTCCATCTTCAAAATCTATCATCTACTTTCCGCAATCTAGCGTCTTAATTACTTTCTAAGTTTTAAATCAACAATTAAATCAGTATAAATTTTTTCGTTGCTTTTCTTCAGATAATTCAAGAGTCTTCGGCGTTTTCCAACCATCTTCAAAAGTCCGGCACGGGAATCAAAATCGTGTTTGTGACCTTTCAAGTGCTTAGTCAGCTCGGCAATTTTTTTGGTCAAAACAACAATCTGAACTTCGGTTGAACCAGTATCGGTTTTATGTGTTTGATACTTCGCCAAAAGATCACCTTTTTCTGCGGGCGTTTTTTTCCCAGTTGCCAGTTTCTTTGCGATCCCGACGCTTTTAGGCCGAGATTCCGTACCCTCGACATTTTGTCGGGGCGTCGGAACTTTTTCTGGTTTAATTTTTGCTATTTTTTCTGCCATAAGTTATTTGGAAGAAACTACACCCCGAAGGGGACCCTTTGGGTCAGATATTGACACAGACACCGCACAGAATTGCATTTTCTGTGTCATTTCTGTGTAACGGTCTGAGTGGTTTCTACAATTTAATGTTTTTACTACCTGATTGTAACAAACTCCTGAAAAAAAATCAAGCGTAATAAGAAATGCGCCCGCCTAAAGCAGACGCAACGAATTCCCCCGTGTGATTGATTGGGCCTTTTTGACATACATCGTCGGTTTCCAGGGAAAGCAGAGTTGAAGCGCGCCAAAGCTCCATGCATCAGCCCCTAGTTCACCGAGTCTGGCGATGTCGGAGAAATCCCAGACATCCGGCCCAATGACCGGAAGATCGGAGATTGTCTTGATCCAGCGCAGCAGGTTCCAATTCCTTTGTTGCGCCAGCTTGCCAGACACCGCGCCGCCGCCCAAATGCGCAAGCGGACTTCTGCGCTCCGGAAATACCAGATCCCATGGTACCGCGTTGATCGAGACAGCGTCTATCTTGCCTTCGACTGCCGGAATGATTCGGCTGACATCTTGGGCCGCTGAAACTTTCAGTATCAGTGGCTTCTTCGTCGCCTCTCTGGCAATTCCGACACACCTGATGACCTCATCGGCTCTCTGGGGTGCAACGTTGGGGCAGGAAGTGTTGATCTCAACAGCAACGAACCCCAGCTGCCCCAAGTCCGAAACCATCTCAGCAAACTCCTCACAGGTCGAACCTTCCGGCGAGACTGAGGCAACAAGTCGTTGCCACGAGAAATCGACGTTTGGTGCCACTTCCTCACGCCACCGCAGATACCCGGGATTGGACAGGCTGACCGCATTAGCGACACCGTTGAGCAACAACTGGTTGTCAAAGAGCGGCCTGACAGCCCGAAAAGGATTGTACCATCGCTGATTGCCGATTATCGGACGGTATGACAGCGTCTTGATAACAACGGTAAAGAGTGACGGATCGATGATCCCAACTCGGACTAACGGCCTCTCCCATCGCCATCCAAGGCCATCGTAAGCTAGCCCGCCGCTGGGAATCATATAGTCAAACTGATAACCACTGGACAGTGCGATCAAGGCAGTCACACCTCCTCGGATTAGAACGTCAAACGCATATTACAAAAAAAACTCGCAAAATACAAGCACAATATAAGTACATTAGAATATTCTAGAGATTTTTGCCATTCAGCGACGTCTGGTGGTCGCGGATTTTAGCGATAACTTTCTCCACGTTCATTGCTGGATCGGAAGCATCGACAACAAAACCGGCTGCCAGTGTGTGACCGCCACCAGCAAAAAGTTTGGCAATTTCTGCGACATCAACACCTTTTGCAACCGAGCGGAGAGACCCATGATGACCGTTATTCTTTTCCGTCAGGAGTAACACAAAGTCAACCCCAGTTGCAGTCTTTAGTAGTTCATCAATGACGCCGTCGGCGTCCTCCACTGCCGCGCCAACTGACAAAAAATCTTCCCTTTTAATTTGCGACCAAACAAAACGATAGTTTGACTCATCATGGATATTAGTCAAAACTTTGCCCCAAAGACGTAGCGTTGGCAGAGTTCTGGTTTTATAAATCCGGCGGATTATCTCCTCTCGATCAGCGTTGGCCGCTACAAGCTGGGCCGCTACTGTCAGCGATTTTGGCGTCGTGTTGGCATTTTGAAACGAATTTGTGTCGGTGATAATGCCGGTCAGTAGTGCCGTTGCCACTTCGGGGGTCAAAAGCGAAGTGTCACCCGATAGCGCCTCAAAAACTGAAACCAGAATTTCACAAGTTGAGGTTGCGGTCAGATCAACCAGATTAATTTTTCCAAAGTGATCATTTCCGGCATGGTGGTCAATATTTACTATCGGAGTTTCATAAAATAGATCGGAATTTTCTTCATAGGGTCTCCCCAGCCGCTCTAGATCAGGTGAATCGAGAACGATAATTAAATCAGCCTTATATTTTCCACCGGGAAAATTGACCATATCGGGCAAAAATTCGCCCGATTTCGGTGTGACAATGAAGTTTATCCGGCCATCTTCAACTTTGTAGAGAAATTTCTCGGCTTTAACTTGATTGACATCAAGTGATATGACAAAATCACGCTTGCCTTTGAGTTCTTTAGAGACTTTTTCCGTCGGCAAATAGGAGAAAACCGATGAAATGTCGTCAGGACAAACCAGTGTCGAATTCTTGCCGAGTTTAGATAGCGCCAGCGAAAAAGCGACCAGAGATCCAACTGCATCACCATCGGGATTTTTGTGAGTTAAAAGCAAAATGTTCTCTGATGTTTTGATCGCCTCGACAATTTGTTGTTTGGGTGAAAGTTCCATCAAAAAAACTTAAAGATTAAAATTCAAAGATCAAAACTAAAACTTAAAACATTTCAACTTCCAAAAAATTCCTAGTTTTGACTTTTGATTTTTGACTTTTGAGTTAACAACCCAATATAGCCAATGGAATAATTTTTGTCAATCTTGACTTATTTGCATTTTCTTGCTTAAATATCAGCATCAGAACGAATTCTGTTGCGAGGCGCGCGATGAGATTCCTGCGAGTTTTGGTTTTTTCCGCTTTGGTGGCCGGCCTGATCGGTTCGGTCACCGGTCTGATTCTCCACAGCGACATCGGCCGAGTCTTTTATGTGTGTTCGCTGTCGTTCGGACTTGGAGCGTATTTCCTCGGCAAGTGGCTACTGGGCCAGAGGAAAACCGTCGAAGATCCCTTGACCTTCAGCAGTTTCACCGATGTTCTGTGCAACGGGATTCTTTGGCTAATCGGTTTCGTGGTCAGCCTAGTCCCGTCGATGTTTCACCTTTACGCCATTTCCATCGCTATGTTCATCGGTATGATTGCCGGTTCCCTCATCTGGCCAGCGGAAAACCAAGTCCCAAGCGATTGTCCGAAGGCTGACATGTCACTGGGTTGCCCGGACGAGGATGCTGCACGTGCGAGCAATCCACGTCTAATTGACAAATTCGGCGGCGGTAGACACGGCTGATCGCCAAAAACAACTGATCATTCCTCCCCATCCGGGAGGTTTTTCTTTATCCACGCACCATCCAGCCCTTTCCCAGAAAAGAGCTGGAGGTGCGGGATTCCGTACAAGCACTTCACAAATCTAAAAACTTCTGCTACACTCTTATAGTAAAATCATTAAACGGAAGTACATACACTGATCTTATTCGCAGATAAAACACAGATAAAACAATCTGTGCCGAATCTGTGTGAAGAATCTGTGTGGTTTCTACAATATTATGCCCCTACTAAAGTCAGCTAAAAAATCATTGCGGATTGATCGAGCTAGAAAAGAAATCAACGACCAAACCCGCAACAAAGTCAAATCGGCTCTAAAAGCCGCTCGTTTGGCTGTTGCCGCCGGCGACAGCGACGTCAAAGCAAAAATTGACGCCGCTTTTCGCCAACTCGACATTGCCGCCAAGAAAAATGTTATTCACAAAAACAAAGCATCAAGACTGAAAGCTCGCCTGGCGAAAAAACTGTCAAAATCAAATACCAAAACTGAAACTCCAGCAAAACCAGTCAAAAAGACCCTTACAAAAAAACCCGTGGCCAAGAAAAAATAGCTATAAAAAAATTGTCCTTCGACTTCGCTTAGGGCAATTTTTTATTTCAATAGTTGTGACTTTTGACTTTTGATTTTTGATTTTTATTGTATATACGTTGGCGTGATTATGCTTTCAAACCGCGGAAATATAATCCAGACGGTTTTGCCGACAATAAAGCGCTTCTCCGCCGGTCCGAAGTAGCGGGAATCATTTGAGTTTGGCCGGTTATCGCCCATCAGAAAATACTCATCACCGCCCAGCTGCCGATTGCCATCTTTGGTCGTTGGCGTATCCTGCGGTAAATAATTCTCAATTAATCTTTTCCCATTAATTTTTACCACTCCATCAGCAACAGTTATCTTTTCATTCGGCAGACCGATGACCCGTTTTACATAGCGTTTATGTTCCGGATCGCCAGGATATTTAACCACTACAACATCACCGCGCTTGGGATTTTCGACTGAATAAACGATTTTATTCAATACCGCCACTTCGCCGGTTTTTAAAAATGGATCCATTGAAACGCCGTCAACAATATAAATTGAGACAACAAAGTAATGGAGAAGGATTAGAGTCAAACCAATGATTAGCAGCCATTTAGCAAAATCAAAAACAAACCCGCCGCCAAAAACCACTCTGCCGATAAAAGTTTCACGGTTAAAAGCCATAATATTGTAGAAACCACACTGACCTTTACACAGAACGGACACAGAAAAAACGATTCTGTGCTATGTCTGTGTAACTATCTGTGTTGTTTCTTCCTGTTAAAATTTATTTAAACCCTGGCTCTCTGATTGAAGCCAAATTTTGACCGACATAGCCGATGATCGGAAAAAGCGCTAAACAAAAATCATTTAAACCAAGCCCCTGTTTGTCTGAAATAAACCAATCCGGCACAACAAACTCCTGGTCAATAAAACGCCTGGCCCACATTGCTTCAGCATGAAATATGACGGCATACGGCAAATATTCGGCAAATTTTTGATAATTTGCTTGATCATACGGCAGGGGCTGCGGATCCGAGAGATACTTTTTGAAAGCCAGCCAATTTGAAAGCGCTTGGCGGCCAAGAGCAGTGCGAATCGGCATATTACTGCCCACAACAACAACAATTAATGACGCCACCATCATTCCAACCCATAAAAAGACGGCATAAGGCAAGGATGGAAAATATTTAAAGGTCAGAAAGAAGCAAGTCAGAGCAAAGAAGAAGAGCATCGTGCCAAAAAATTGGTAGCGGCGATGCATACTGACCGGGTTAACCTTAAAATAGCCCAATCTGGTAGCCAAAGCATATATGTCATTTGTAAACAATGACATTTTGTGGCTATAAAGGTGGTTCATAAATCTTTCGGAGATTTCTTCATCGGAAATCTTAATGCTGTCACGGAAAATTTTGGAAAGTAAAATTCTTTCAAAAGATAAAAGCTGACCGGCAAGGCTTCTCTTCCCGAAAGCAAATCCACGATCGCGGTCAATGATATAAATGTACTTGCGAAGCGATAAATCGATCAAAGTAGCAGCAATTTCTCTCGGTCCGACCCGTTGATTCATTAAAACCCCGACAACTGCCGGCGGCAAAGCCATTGGCGGTGCAGAAATTGGCCTATCCGGCAACATGACCTTCTGCGCCCGTTTTTGCAAGGATATTAGAAGAATGAGATAAATAAAAGTCAAAAGCGGAATGATAATTGCGAATGAGAGCCAAATGTTCCGGCCGAAAGATGAGAGTAAAAACACCAGCTGATCATAAAATGGCAAATTGATCACTCCCTTTGGTAGCTTTGCGACAATTGTTACAGTCGCCTGCTCCCCAACAGACGTCGCATTATAAGCGATTGTTGAGCTATTAACCACCGAAGTATTCGACGCCTCGACTCCATGAATCGCCAAAATTTCCGATTTGGTGTCACTGGCAACATCCGCCGGCAGTTTTAAATTAACAGTCAGATTGTCCAAGGAATAGTCGTTTTTATCAAAGACAACCAGGCGAAGTTCATCAAAATCTTTTTGCGGTGAAATTTTCGATTTAATCTTCTTGTTGTCTTTATAAACGCTGCCGTCTGGTTTAACTTCCAAATCAACGTTAGATGTTGTAACGTAGCTGACTGTCATCTGATCTTCTGGCTGATCGGCGAAAAATTTGCTAGAACTAATAAATTGCCAAACTGCAAAAATTACAAGAAAGAACAAAGCGAAAAACACTAGCTTTCGCCAATAAATATCAACTATTGGTGTTGTCTTAACTTTCTTCGGCTGCATTCCCCTCCGTCCGCCATAGGCGGACAATTTTCAATTTAATATTTTCAATTTAAAAACAATTTTTTAAATTTTAAATTCTAAATTACTTATATTATACTATATTGTCAGGTCGGCGAGAAGCTTCTCCAGCGCTAGTCGCGAATCAGTCCGGCCGGTTTTAATGTCAATATCGGTTTGCATCAAGCGATAATAGATCCGCTTCAATAGCGGCAAGTCGTAATTATTGAGGACACGAATTGTTTTTCCAACGACAAATGGATGGAGTTCGGACTCGGCCGGAATTTGATTGCGTTTGACGCCGCGAACAATTAAATCCTGAATCAGAAGCATATTTCGAAATTGATAAACAATCATCGTCAGAATATAGTTTTCATTTTTGCCGCCGGCAAGCAAGTTATGAAGATATTTCAGCGCTAAGGCGGCATTTCTGGCACCGAGAGCGTCAATAAAATCAAAGATATTTTGGTCATGCTCCGACTGGACCATTTCATCAATGTCAATTTCTTCGATCTCTGATTTCACCCGGGCTTTTCGATATTGATCGAGCTTAGCAAGCTCATTTGTCAGCCGCCAAGTATTGTTGCCGGCAGTGGCAATTAATTTTTTAATCACCGGAAAACTGATGGCGATTCCCTCTTCTTTGACATATTCCTGCAGCCATTTCTCCAATTCATAGCCTTTGCGCAACGGAAAATGCTGGACGGCCTTCATTTTTAGCAGTTTTTTGTAAAGTCCGAGATTTTTATTGACTTCGCCCTCTTCGACTAAAACAATTTCCGATGAATCGGGTATTTTATTGCTGTTGTCGGTTAGATATTGGCGCAAATTCTGATCGCCATCACGCAAGAAATTGCTGATGATAATCAGCCGTTTATCGGCTAGAAACGGCACAGCGGTTGCACTGCGGATTAGGCTGTCGTATGTCAAACCCGCGCCGTCGAGCTTTTGAATATTCATATCGCCAAAATTGACAATAGAAAAATCCGCCTCAAGTTTTTTCAAGGAGTGGTTTAAGGAATAGGTGTCTTCGCCACAGTATAGTTTAATCATTTGAATATTTGTTGGTTATCTGATAAATTATTTATCAACCACATCTGGAGGCATCACATGATACAGATAGTTCCAGCTGAACAGGTTGTCCGGTCAATGCTCCACGGACCGATTCCTGATCCCTCTGTCCGAGAGAGCTTGATGAGCCACCCGCTCATCACACACAACCCACTGCTGTTTGTCCGGGTCCCCAACGAGTTTCTCGGCGATCCACGAGTCATTGATGGTATCCTGTCCATCGGCGTGCTGACGGCGTGGCTTGATCACCATCGCCGGACCCACGAACAGAACCTCGACTTCGCCCTCAGGGCGATCAGCGAAGCTGACGTGATGACTGTCGGACTTGCGATCTCCCGCCAGCGCTACGGTTCCGACCCGATGCGCGACATCCAGCGGCTGTGCCGGCCATTGTCTGACCTCGACGACTTCTAGCCGCCACTCGCGGCTCACGAACCTCACGACCGACGACCCCCCAGGGGGTCACTTTTTTTTGACAATATTATGTTTTGCTTCGTCCCAATTATTGCCGATACCAACCTCAACTTCAACAGGAACCGACAACTTTACTTCCCCCTCCATAATATCTCTCATAAGTTTAGCTGTGGCAATCGCCTCTTTCTCCGGAACCTCTACAACCAATTCATCGTGGACCGTCAGAATTAAGTTGGCCGATTTCTTTGATAACTTTTTATGTAATTCAATCATCGCCAGTTTCAAAACCTCTGCCGCAGTTCCCTGAACAGGAGTATTAATTGCCATCCGCTGGGCTGCTTCATAAATATTACGGTTTTCCGACTTAATATCTGGCAGTTCCCGCCGAAAGCCAAATAAGGTTTCAACATAGCCGTGTTTTTTTGCTAGCGCAATTTGATCTTCACAATATTTCTTAATGCCGTAGTGGATTTTGAAATACTGCATAATATATTTTGCCGCTTCTTCCTGTTTTATTCCGAGTGTTTGCGACAGGCCGTAGGGGCTAATGCCATACAAAACACCAAAATTGACTGTTTTTGCCACCCGCCGCTGATCGTGAGTAATTTTTCCGACCGGAGTGTCAAAAATTTCCGAAGCGGTTTTGGCATGGATATCAATGCCGTCGTGAAAGGCTTTCAACATCACTTTATCCTGCGCCAGGCAAGCAACAACACGAAGCTCAATTTGAGAATAATCGGCAGAGATCAATTTATTGCCTTTCTCGGCGATAAAAGCTTTGCGAATTTCTGGCCCAAATTCTCCGCGAATCGGAATATTTTGCAGATTAGGGTTTGATGAATTAAGCCGTCCCGTCCGCGTATCTTCGCCAAAATGAGTGTGCAGGCGCGAGTTTTTGTCAACCAATTTCGGCAGTGGCGCCAGATAGGTCGAAAGCAGTTTTGAAAGTTCGCGGTATTCAAGAATTTTATCAACTATTTTGTGTTCTTTACGCAGTTTTAAAAGTTCCGAAGCTCCGGTTGAAATTCCGGATTTATTACGTTTAATATCATCTACAGGTAATTTTAATTTCTTGAACAAAATATCCGCTAGTTGCGATGGTGATGAAACATTAAACTTTTTGCCAGCCAATTTTTGAATTTCAGATTCTAGTTTATTGGCCTTTGTTGTTAACCTTTTGGATAGCTTACCTAAACTAGCGACGTCTAATTTAATGCCGGTTTTTTCCATCTTCCGTAAAACCGGCTTGAGCTGACGATCAATATCACTCCACTTTTTGTGTGGGATAATGCATCCTAATCTTTCCGCTTTGGCTAAAATATTTTTCATTTAACTTTATGGACTTTATGGACTTTCGACTTTATTAACCAAATAATTTCTTTCATAGTAATTTTAATTGCTTATCTTTTTTTGCTTGCGTCTCAGTTGGTTTTCTCCCTGTCTGCACTTCCATAATTCCAAAACGATACAGAAGCGATTTAAAACCGAGTTCGGCGAACAAATCCGCCAACTTGCCCTTATCATACTCGCCCCATCTGCAGTCTTCAAGGGAGAATTTAATGGGGACATCGCGGTGAATCGTCGCCAGCTTCTGCGACATAAAAGCTTGGTCCTTATGAGTTTCCAGAAGTTGTTTTATTCTTGGCTTAATTTCGGTCGAATCAAGATTTTCGTATAGATTTTCCAAAGTATCAAATTTTTGGATTAAATCTGTGGCTGTTTTCGCCCCGATTCCAGGAACACCTGGAATGTTGTCAGATGAATCGCCGGCCAGAGCTTTTAGATCAATAAAATCATCCGGATCAAGATTGTATTCAAGTTTAATGTTATCGTGGCCAATCGTTTGCATTTGCGATAAGCCTTTTCTCAGAGAATAAACAAAAACCTTGCCGTTGATGAGTTGGAAAATGTCTTTGTCGCCGGAAACGATATATATTTCAACGTCAGAGTTTTTGAGTCTTTCGACAACTGTACCAATGCAGTCATCGGCTTCGAAACCTTCCTTCTCGTAAATCGGAATATTCATTGTTTCGACAATTTGTTTTACTTTGGGGATTTGATCATAAAGTTCCTGGTCGGCCTTAACTCGCGTTGCTTTATATTCTTTGTAATGCTCGTGGCGAAAAGTCGGGCCGGCTAAATCAAAAGACGTCGCCAGATAATCCGGCTTTAAATCTTCAAGAACTTTAATTAGTGTCGTCGTAAAACCATAAACCGCATTAGTCGGCTCACCAGCTCTTGTCGTCATCGTCTTCGGTAAAGCATGATAAGCCCGATGAATTATCGCATTGCCATCAATAAGTACTAGTTTTTCCATAGGCTTATAATAACACCTTTTTAAGACCACTACTGCTATTTTATTGTTCCAATTTTATTATTGTGATAACATAAGTCGAACCCAAAAGCAAAGGGGGTCAGGCCGATGTTTAAGCGCGCGGGATGTTTCCTCAAAGCAATTTGGGCGCGCATAACAGCGCAGCCTGACTTGCCGAAGTTCCGGCCAATAGAGTCGCTAGACGGACACCTGCGGTCACGTAAGCAAGAGGCAACTCAGAGATTCGGCCCCGTGAGCCCAATCGGGCGGTTAGCCTTCGAGTCGTTGCTTGGTGCTGTTGATACCCCATGCACCATTGAAGCGATTGTCCGACCTAGCGGCCGAGACATAGAAGCGATCCAGCACAGAATAGACCCCCGGGGCTTAGGATCCGTTCTTTGGCCAGTCTATAAACAACGAGAAATAGGCTGGACACAAGAGGAACTCCAAGCTGCCAACGGGCACGAAGTGCTAAGAACCATCCATGATGTGGTCGCCTGCGCCAAAACCAAGCACCGAGCAGAATGGTGTGGCAAGGAGTGGTCGCGCCACTCAGGTCTGGCAGAGGTCAGTAGCAACGGTCGCTGGTATCACATGCAAATGATCATCGGCCAGCGTAACAATCTGGGAGGTAACTGTTTGATCACATTCCATTTCTTTGTCTCCGTCGACATCACTTAGACGGTTCGACCTGAACCGTCATTTTTTTACAAAAAAAACCGCCAGTGACAGCGGGTACGGCTCGGAGTCAGCCGTTGTGCTGACTGGATTTAGGACGGCTTCGATAGACCGAAGGTGAGATGTTCGGGGCAAAGCCGGCACACGGAGCCATCAGCCTCCGGACACCGACGCTTGGCTGACCGCTTTTCCTCCTGCCACCAGCAAGCACCTCGTGAACACCCTCGCGTGCAAGCTCAAGTGCGCGTCGCTTTATCTGACTGACGTCTGTCACTGGTATCACCTCTCTTGGTTACTAGAATATCATAAAAACAATAATTTGCAACAAAAAAAATCAACCCCGGACTGCTCCAGGACTGATTTTCTATATTATGGATTTTTCTGTGTTTATTCAGTGTTTATTTCTGTGTAGTTAGCAGTCCTCCCCACTCAACCAGTGTAAAGCCCTTACGTTCATATTTCGGCAAAATTTGTGGCGTGATAGAAATTTTTGATTGTAAACCCTCAAAATCCAGGAAAACACGAATCATTGTATCTGGCTTCGGTGAGACCGCCAATGGCGCTAAAGTGTTCATTTGGTCAGTCGTTAGCCAAGTTAGCCGGGTGTATGGAGTTTGTGGCATCTTCGGTAGCCAGAATTCATTGAAATCAGCAATCTCCTGAGCGCTCAAATTCATAGATGCCAACTGCGATGAAATAGTTGCGGCAACATCTGGCCTGTCAACAATGGTTCCGGTTGTTATCACCGGATAGCTTCCCCAACCCCTTCCTTCCCAGTAAAGATAGCTTTTGATTCCTTCTGCTGTTTTCAGTGCACCGGCAGGCGTGGCCAAAACTTTCCAACCCTTACCGTAAGTTGGCTCGGATTTTGTAATATCGGCGCCAACTTTAACAGAAACTTCTGTATTTTTGGTTGGATAAAGGTAAATTACCGGTTTGCCGCACTCAACTTGCGGGGCATACTTATCATTGGTATAGGCAACCCAGTTTCCGTAACCATCTTGCAGAACCAACAACCCCAAGTCGTTCATCATCACATCTTTTGTAGCTTTAGAACCCATTTCATCCATCAAATAAACCTGATAAGCAAATTCGGCCAAAGTCGAGGTTGTTGCAACCGTATAAACCTTCGCTGCTCCACTGGCCCCAACCTCTGTTTTGGTTTTTAGCGACTCTGTGTCGGTTATAAGTGGGAACGATCCACCGGCACCACCGCAGCCTGCAGTCTTAATTTGTGAAAACTTCTGGGCCTGACCCACGGCATTGCTCCAAGTAAGCTTTAGCGTTCCGTCGTCATTGCGAAATGTCGCCTCGGGGTGATAAATCATCCGAATTCCGTCGTTGCGCAAAATATAATATTGAGCCACTTTGACATCGCCGTTTGATTTGTCAATGTCAGTACCTTTTTGTATATATAGATCTCCCCATTTTGTTTCTTCAATTTTTGTGCCCGAAGCAGCAGCTTGGACAAAAGCATCACTTCTGGACGAACTGGGATCTTGAGTCGATTTAGTCGTACCTTTTGTTAACGTTTTATCCAACTGCAGTGATTTGATTACTAGAGTGCCGTTAGTGTCAGAATTTGTTCGCGCATAAGCAGTCACACCTTCACCGCCGCCAACCGGATCGGAGTTTTCTGAAAGCCAATAATATACCCCAGCTTTTTTCAGAAAATGATGAAAATCATCCCAAGTACCCATGCCCTCAACTTTAGCGATGGCTAAAATTATTTCACCGCCGTCCGAAGTCGTGGCAACTTTATAATAGTCAGTGCCGGTATAGCCAGCTCCAATATCCTCTGCGCCAGCTACTTTTTTGAACAATCCTAAATCGGCTAGCTTTTCCCGTGGCGTAATCCAAGTTATGCCTTCATCAACAATTTTAATACTTGACGAAGTTGGCGCTGTAGTTGTTGCGCTGTCAGTAGTTGACGACGCCGTGTCGGTTTTTTTCGGCCAAATTTTGTCTTTAATAGCTCCGCGATAAGCAAAAACGGTAACACCACCGCCAACTACGACTGCCGTAATTACAATCCAAAGCCAGGTCAAATTCTTTTTCTTCCTGGTCGGCAGAACGATATGTTCTTCCGCCGGCTTATTTTCTTCAGCTTTTTCTTCCTCAACCATAATTCCCTCCTGTTAATTCTTTTTGTCATTCCCGAGAAGTCGGGAATCTACTATTAGCGTTGCAAATCCCCAATTAAACTGGAGACGACATTTATTTATTCTAATCATAAACCTTTTTTGGGGACAAAAAAAGTCCCGGGCCAATAGTGGTCCGGGCTATGCAGCCTGGCGATGGAGCCTAGCTGGGCAGCTACGGTTTCATCGCCCCCAACGACTTGATGATGTCCTGGATGGCGAAGGACTCCGGCGCAGCAATGCGCGAAATTGACACCGGCAGGTAGCCGAGAGCGATCAGGAAACAGATCAGACTGACGACCCCCATGATGATCCAGAAGACGCCCAATACGCCGGGCTCCGTGTTTCCATCAGCGCCGCAAGTCAGCCGGATTAGGCCGATGCAGACGCAGAGAAAGATCAGCGACACTCCACAGAAACCGACGCCTGTCCAGCCAAGAGCAGCTTGGCGCTTCACCATACTGGCGTAATAGACCGCCAGCGGGCCCGAGACATACCTGCTGATCAGGCCTGCCATGGCGTCGACCGACTTGGTCATCGCTTGGAAGGTCTGGTCGCTGACGCCGACATTGACATCGTACTGGCTGGCCGTCGCGGTCTGCTCCGGGGGACAGACCGGCGGCGCCGGTTTGTCTTGGCAGAACGCCGGCGTAAGACACAGACAAATCAGAGCCACGGCAACTAAGGTCCGCATGCGCGAACACCTCCTGAATGTGAACAACTAACAGATGCATAAAATTATAGCAAAAAAGAGTTCAAATGTAAAGCCTTATCGGCTGATTTCTATTGTGTCGCTTGAGATCTTTTTGAAACCTTGTTCTGAATTTATATCTAATATTGTTTTTATCTTATTAATTTTCTCCGAACCGCGCATTAGTTGCGGTTTGACCTTAATTTCTTTCGTTGGCAAAAATGTTAAGGTAATTTTTTCTTTTGTGACGGTGCCGGCAAGTATTAGCCCCTGTTGGGTTTCTTCCGAGAAAAACTGATCAAAAACAAAATTGCCGAGCGAATAAACTACCGGTTTACCATCAACTATTTCAAAATCCTCTGTTACATGCGGATGAGAACCGATTATTAAGTCTGCACCGGCGGCTATCCAACTTTTTGCCATATTTTTTTGCGATGTTGAATGCTTTGGCGCATACTCGGTTCCCCAATGAGGAAAGATAATAACCGCGCGGCCGGCTGATTTTTCCGATTTTATTTTTGTCTCTATCGCTGATTCGTCAAAATCATCAAGCGCCATAATCCCAATAATTGATACTGGTATCCCACCTTCGACCCGCAGAACTGACGCTTCCGAAAAACCGCTGGGCTGGCCAAAATATTTGATAGATGATTTATCGAGCATTTTTTTTGTTGATGCAAAGCCACTCGTGCCGGCATTGTTGGTATGGTTATTGGCCAGTGATACCGAGTTAATGTTGAGATATTTTAGAACCCCTGGCACTTCCGGCTGAAAATTAAAACTCATCCCCCCAGTTTGAATTCCGGGGATAGTTTTTTCTGAAACCGGACCCTCCAAATTTATCATTGCCAAGTCAGTGCCGCGGAAAACCCGCGTACCAAAATTATCAAATATATGTTCAAGACCGCTCGACTTAAAAGTTTGCCAAACATTGCGGTCGAACATTGCATCGCCGGCTATAACAAACGAAGTTGACGGCTCTCCGCCGGCTGGCGGATTCTCCAACCCCTTGTTAGAGTAATAGCCCAAAACTACACTGGTGGTTTCTGCATCATCATTTTTATTCAACTCTCCGGAGTTACTATTATAGAAGAGATTAAAGTTCGTGGCCGAATTTTTTGCTGCAACTTTCTGGGCCAAATACAAAGTCTGTGGCGAATCGGATTCCGCTGCCCAAATTTTGTCAGGGTCATTATTTTCCAAAGCCTGAATTGAAAATTGGTCGTGGACTTTAGCCAAGGCATTTGGCTGATAGTGAGAAAAATCAACCGAAGCGATTAAATAGGCGCCATGAGCATTGGCAGAAATCCAATCGGCCAATTTATCAACATCGGCACGCGGAGTTGTATCTTTAATAATGATCGGCGTTACCGAACCGCCAATTTTTGATTTCAAAATATCGGGGACAATGTTCGAGATGCCATGTTCTTTGGCGAAGGCCGATTCATCGGAGGTTGCAATACCCGAATCTGCTAATTTTCGTACTAAATCTTTGTTGGCAGTCAATTTTCCCTCGGAAGTCGTCCAATCTTTGTCGGTCGTCGTAATATTCGTGCTACCGGAATTGAAATGGTCAACCGAAACCAGAATAATATTTTCGGCCGAATACTGGGTCCAAATATTCGAAAGCAATTCAAGACGCTTGTCGGCAAAGGTATTGAAATGCGGAACAATTATCGAGGTAATATTATCCCCGGAAATCGGCTGGGTTGGGGTGTAAGTAGTGGCCCTCTGATGATCTTGAAAAAGAAAATACCCGAAGAGTCCCACAATTATAAGAATAATTACAACACTAAGAACTTTTTTCATCTTTTTTGCTCTTTTTTAATTCGACAATTATTTTAATTCCGACGAATAAAATCAGGGCAGCGATCACTAGCCAGCGAGCAGTGAGAATTGTTATCAATCGGTCGGAAGCAAAGTACATTAGAAATCCCCAAAAAAAGGTCCAAACGAAATTGGCAAAAATTGATTGAATTAGAAAAGACGGAAATGGCAGCTTCAAAATTCCGAAAGCGGTTGAGGTTAAGGCTCCGAGATTCGGGTGAGTGTAAGAAATCCAAATCCACCAAGAGCCATGTTTTTCTACCTGATTTTTAGTTTTTTCCAGTGCGTCGTGCATGCCGAACTTATCAAATAACTTGTGCCAACCTTTGTAGCCAATCCAGTAGTTAAATACATATGTAATGCAAAATGATAGAGCGGTGAGAAAGATGACTGCGTAGATATTGAGCGATCCTTGGCGCGAGAAAGCTGCCGCGAGAAGAATTATTGATGATCCGGGAAAGTAAATATTGATAACGGGGATTGACTCAATTATTGCCGAAATAACCAAGACCGGATAGCCATAAAGCGCAAAATATTTTTTTAGTACCTCGAGAAGCATGTCCGGGGTCGGAAAAAATATCGAAGCGATGACTAAAAATATTACCAACGTCGCCAAAAGTATCAATGGAATAGTTAGAGCCTTAACGATTTTGTTCATACTTTTATTGTAGCAAAAAAAAAATCCGCCGTGCTACTTGGGTACGGCGGCAAGGACTGCGGGTATGTCCGCGCGTTCAATCGGCACCAGATTGGTGTATCTCCGTTGTCCATTTTGATCAACTAGGACGAAACAACGCCCAGGGCCGCTAGTTGACTTCAGGTGCAAAAAGTGTTCGAACTCTTGGGCTGCCCGTTTATAATAGCGCAGAGCCCGTAGAGCCCGGTAAAGTCGAAATGAAAGAACGGCGAGCCTCGTTCGTTCAGCTGGAACAAACATGTCAACAACCGTCAAATCAGAACTACTCACAAGCTCACCCCTTAAATGATTGCTGTTTTTATTATACACTTTTTTGCAATAAAAAAATTCCCATGGTTCAGCTACCATGGGACGACTCTCGGCGATAAGCATTCTCTATGTTGCGCCTGGCCAGCTTTCCTCTGCTGAAGTTTGCACGCTCTAGTCTACCCCTTTTCGTTCGGCGCTTCCTCTGTGCCTTATCATTACTACTACCGCTGTGCCTTGGCACCGCGAACACCTCCGGACATGGTCGGATATAATATAACAAAAATCTCTTTACTTTCAAATTGAAATGATATATCATCAAACAAAATCAGGTAGCACAGAAGGGTGCCAAATGAGAACACTGCTGACCCTGCTGAAAGTGGCAGAAGGACTGGGCGTGTATCTGGTCATTGCGATCGTCGTCTGGATGGTGCTCGCGGGCGAGCTCAGCTGGGCTAATGGCTCGTTCGGTGCGGTCGGCGAACAGCCAAACGCCCGAGACCTGTGGCTGTATTTCACCTGCTTCCCGGCCGTTGCCCTCTGCTGGCCGCTGATCTTGCTGCTCATCGGCGGCATTGACGCCGGTGGCCGGCGCCTCGGCATCATCACGGAGTAGCAATCGCTACCCTGCCCGGCTCTCGTGTACACGAGAGTTTTTTCTTTACTTACAAGCTCAAATAGCGTATGTTCTAGCTATGGGACTTAACCCATCCTTCGCTAAAGCTACGGAGGATGAGCACTTTTTGAAAGGATTTATGTCGCTCAAAATCGGCATCGTAGGTTTACCGAATGTTGGAAAGAGTACACTTTTTAATGCCTTAGTTAAGGGCTCAAAAGCGGAAGCGGCCAACTACCCATTTTGCACCATTGAGCCCAATGTTGGAATTGTTGAGGTGCCGGATGAACGCCTCGCTCCGCTCGGCGAAATCTCTCATTCTAAAAAGATTGTACCCACCGTCGTTGAGTTTGTTGATATTGCCGGCCTAGTCCGCGGTGCATCAAAAGGCGAAGGCTTAGGCAACCAATTTCTTTCGCACATCCGCGAATGTGATGCGATTGCTATGGTCGTCCGTTTTTTTCAAGATGAAAATGTAACTCATGTTGCCGGAAAACTGGATCCGAAAGATGATATCGCTACTATTGAAACCGAACTTCAGCTTGCCGATATTACCACAGTCGAAAAACGCCAATATAATTTAGACCGTGACATCAAAAGCGGATCAAAGGATGCAAAATTAGAAAAAGAAGCACTGGACAAAATTATAAAAAAACTTTGTGATGGCAAAAATGCCCGCGAAGCCGATTTGTCTGATGATGAATTAAAACTGGTTAAATCACTGGCGCTGATGACGATGAAACCAGTCTTATATGTCGCTAATTGTTCCGAGGAACAACTGCGGAGTTTCGAAGATGATAAATATATTCCAATTTCCGCTAAGATAGAATCAGAGCTAAATGACTTGTCGGATGCTGACCGACATGAATACCTCGAGTCTCTTGGTATTAGCGATACCGGCATCAATCGTTTGATAAAAGAGGCCTACAGGGCACTGAATTTAATCACCTATTTTACCTCCGGCGAGCCGGAAACTCGGGCTTGGACAGTTCGAAACGGCACAATGGCGCCGGAAGCCGCTGCCGTAATTCACAGCGATTTCGAACGCGGATTTATCGCCGCTGAAGTAATTCCCTGGCAAGACCTTTTCGCCCAGGGCGGTTGGTCTGGCGCCCGCTCACACGGAATGGTCCGGACAGAGGGTAAAAATTATATTTTCAAAGACGGCGATGTGGCATTATTCCGCTTCAATGTATAGTCAGCAGTACAAGCTTTAGTTTGTTATCACGATAAATCGTGGTCTACATCAATTCATTTGTAGCCACACTTCAGTGTGGATATTTCAGACTAAAGTCTGATCTACGATAATCGATGGAGTTTTTGAGCTCGTTCATCTCACATTGACGATCAGGGATCTTTTTGGTATTATCTTGCCGAGTCGCAAACGCTTCAACATCAATCGAGGAGGTCTGGTATGCCAACCGTGGCCGTTGATCTCTTGGGAACCGATAAAGGGCCCGAGGAAGTGGCAGAAGGGGTCAGGATCGCAATCAGACGAATGAGAAAAGACAACCCTTATCGCGTAGCCGTTGTTGGTCATCAGAGCCTAATTAACTCGCTTGTGAACCAATTTGGGCTGGTGTCAGTTGATGCCCGTTTCCCCTGTGACGAAACTCTTTGGGCCAGCGACGACCTAAAGACCGTCTTGCGGGCCACCAATTCCTCTGTTGCTCAATCGGTTAGGCTGGTAGCAGCAGGTGAAGCCGACGCTGCTTTACTCTGTGGAGACACCAGGTCCGCGACGGTCTGGGCTGCTCGTGATACTGAAAAAGGTGGACTGGGACTTATCCCAGGCATCTTGCGTCCGCCGTTAGCGCTGACTATGCCCAAGTATGGCGGCCGTCGTGGCATTCTTCTCGACGGCGGCACCAGCACGGACTGCAGCGCCGAGATGATCGTGCAATTCGCTCATCTTGGGCGGATCTTTGGTCAGCTGGCTCTCGACATCGAAGATCCCCTCGTTGGTTTGCACTCCAATGGTGAGGAGGATAGTAAGGGCAACAAGGCCAGTAAGGAGGCTTTCCGCCTACTCGAGGAAGAGCGCTTTCCGAACTTCGTCGGCAACGTCCAGTCTAGCGACCTGGTCGCAGCAGAGATCGCGCAAGAGAGGGTCAGGGAATTGCTCGGCAATCCGGACTATAAGGCTGTGGATGTTGACGCGTCCGACGGCTTCGTAGGTAATGCGTTCTTCAAAGGGGTTGAGGGCGGCGTAAAGCTCACCTTGGAGTCACTTCTCCGCAACGGACTGAAGAGCTGGCGGACCAAAATCGGACTATGGATGATCAAGCCGGCACTCAAAGCAGTAAAGCTCGAGCTTGATCCCCGACAGTTCGGCGCAATGCCCCTTCTCGGCACCAATGGCCTTGTGATGATCGGCCACGGCAGCTCCGACCGCTATGCCATCGCCAACGGAATCGAGGCCACACTACGCTACATTGAGCTGGATCTGGTCGGTAAAATCCGTGAGCATTTCAACCAATAGTACAATTTCGCAACCGCCGCCTTTGCTCCTCCGGGGGCGAGGCGGATTTTTTTATTAAATTAAAAAAGCGCCCCAAAATCGGAGCGCAAAACCTAGGCTGGCACCGGCAAGGCGCTGGCCCGAAACACCCGGGAACCCATTGGCGGTTCAGGCAGGCGGCTGGCAACGATGTAGACAACATTGTCGTTAAAGCAGTTGATTGTTGCCAGCTGTAACTTCCCCAACAAGGTGGTTGACGCCATCTTAACACCCTCGGCGAAATTCTCCACGGTGTCAGGCAAGTTGAGTGACAATCGTATCAACCAAGCGTTACCAGGACGGTGGTAAATGATTACTCGATCAACGTCGCGGATCCCCGGCCGAATGTCAAGAAAATACCGAGTCATATTCAGCCGTCCGCGGCCACAGACATAAATCGGGTAAAGATAGTAGCGCTCGTCACCCTTCAGCCACTCAACAGCGTTGGTCTCGAGATTTCCGGCAACCGGATGCCATGCAGTTACTCTGAAAACATCAATTCTCTTCTTTCTGGGCATGTTGATCACCACCTCGCAAGAAATCCTATCAAATTTATTGACTTTTGCAAAGAGCTTTGATAAAGTAAATGCACAATTTACAAATATTCCCCCACGCGGGGGCTTCGCCCACACTAATTGGGATCAACGAAGGTCATAATCATAAAATTATATTAATGCCGCTAGAAATAGCTAGGCATAGCTAGAAGGCTAGGCAATCGTCTAGCGACCCGAAGGGTCAGTCTAGCTTTCTAGCAGTTTAGCTGTTGTAAAGGATTGTAATCAATGAGAGAGTACGAACTTACCTACTTAGTTTCTGATGAAGTTCCAGAAGCAGATTTAAAAAAAATTACCGATAAAGTCGCCAGTTTTATTTCTGGTGACGGCGGAAAAATTACCAAAGATGAATCTTGGGGCCGACGCAAACTTGCGTACCCTATTGCAAAACAAAATTTTGCTACTTATATTACCGTTTGGTTTGAACTGCCAAAAGAAAAAATTGTCGACATTGAACACGAACTTCGGGTCAATCCGCAAATTATTCGCCATTTAATCGTCGTCAAAATCACTAAAAGTGAAGAACTTGTTGTCACTAAGGAAGATGTCGTCGGCGCCGAGGACGTTGAAAAAGTCCTCGGAGAGAAAAGTTTTGAAGTTGTTGAGGGGAAGAAAGACGAAAGTTATGACTTGATGGCCAAACGCTTAACCACACAGACAGGAGACATGGGAAAAATCGGAGAGGATAAAGACGAAAAAGAAGTTAAAGATGATAAAAAAATAGAGAAAGAACCAGTTATCAAAAAGCCCTCTTTAGCTGAAACTACAGAGGACAAGCCGAAAAAGAAAATCAGCAAAAAAGCCGAAAAAGAAGAAGTTATCGAGAAAGAACCAGTTGAGGCCAAAAAAGAGCCCGAACCATCCTCCGCTAAAGCTACGGACGGCAAGGAAGACGAGGCAGATAGAATCAAGAAGCTTGACGAAAAGTTAGACGAACTGTTGAAGGATGATTTATAGATAGTCCATAAAGTTTATAAAGTCCATCAAGTCCGTAAAGCGGACTGAAAGGAGACACTATGTTTTCACTGAATCGAGCAACAATCATCGGCAATGCCACCAGAGACCCGGAGATGCGCTATACTCCGAATGGTCAAGCAGTTACCTCTTTCGGCGTCGCCACCAATCGTCGCTGGGCTGATAAAACCTCCGGAGAAATGCAAGAACAAGTTGAATTTCATGATATCGTAGCCTGGGGCAAGTTGGCAGAAAATATCAGCCAGTTCGTTAAAAAAGGCTCACCGGTTTATGTCGAAGGGCGGTTGCAAACTCATCAATGGGAGGGTCAAGACGGCGCCAAAAGACAACGAACTGAAATTATTGCCAGCAATATCATTGCTCTCGGCAGTCGCGGCGGAGCTCCAAAGGAAGCAATGTCTGATGGAAATCCAGTCGAAGAAATCACAAAAATAGATGATAAAGACGATAAAAAAGATAAAGATGATAAAAAAAATAGCAAGGAAGAAACCGAAGAGATAGACATCGACGAAATTCCATTCTAATTAATAAAATGCTAGAAATAGCTAGACATTGCTAGAGTGCTAGGCAATTGTCTAGCGACCCGAAGGGTCAGTCTAGCTTTCTAGCTATTGTTTAGCTTCTGATGAAAGGATTCATATGCAAGAAGGAATGTATTCAAGAAAAAAATGTTATTTCTGCAAAACTAAAATTGCTGAAGTTGATTATAAAGATGTCTCGACTCTCTCGAGATATTTGAATCGTTGGTCAAAAATCGATCCAGCCTCGCGCACCGGAGTCTGTTCAAAGCATCAACGTCAGCTTGGAACCGCCATCAAACGGGCAAGGCAGTTGGCGTTATTGCCGTATGTAACTCGGTAATAACTAGTTCGTAAAGTAAAAAGTCTAAAGTCCGTAAAGTACAAGGAATAACTATAATAGATTCCAGCTCTTAGAACTTTATAGACTTGATGGACTTTATAAACTTTCAACTATGTATTCTATTACCGATCTAAAAGTTGGGAGCAAAATTATTATTGACGGCAGTCCCCACGCCGTTACTTTTTCGCAACACTCAAAACAGGGTCGCGGCGGGGCAATTATGCGGACAAAGCTTAAAAATTTGATTTCCGGTGCGATAACTTCCCGAACTTTCCAGGGTTCGGAAAAATTTGAACCAGCGGAACTGGAAAAAAAAACGGCGACCTTTCTTTATCATGACGATCAAAGTTCTCATTTCATGGATAATGTTTCTTATGAGCAGTTCGAAATAGAAAACTCTCACCTCGACAGCAGTTTAGAATATCTAACCGAAAATTCTCCAGTTGAAATTTTAAGTTTCCAGAACAAACCACTAGATATTGAACTTCCGATCAAAATGACTTTTAAA
Organism: uncultured Candidatus Saccharibacteria bacterium; assembly: GCA_964355425.1. Lineage (GTDB taxonomy): Bacteria > Patescibacteriota > UBA1384 > XYA2-FULL-43-10 > CAINNR01 > CAYHDN01. The sequence goes on along the minus strand of CAYHDN010000001.1, from coordinate 9,215 downwards.
GTTGTTTCAGCTCCTCCGGGTGTCAAAGGAAATAGCGCCGGCGCGGTGACAAAAATGGTAACAATCAACACCGGCAAACAGATCGCTGTCCCGATGTTTATCAAAGAAGGCGACGATATCGTCCTCGACACCAGAACCGGTGAATATCTAGAAAGAGCCAACTAAATTTAAAATTCTAAATTTAAAATTTAAAATGAATTTAAAATGTTTTAATGTTTAAATCATTGAATCATTTGAAAATTTATTGAAAATTGAAAATTTTAAATTGAAAATTTTTGTTATAATGGATCTATGTTGATTGAACGGTCGAAGCTATCAGGACTTCCAATCTTTGAGATTGAAAATCAAACGCATGTCGCCGAACTTGCTGATTTTTTTGTTGATGAAGATGAAGGCAAGATCGAAGCGGTGATTGCCAAAGCAAAAGGGGTTTTTCATCACCTTAAGTTTATCTCAACTAAAGAAATTGTTGAACTGTCAAAAACTGCCTTAATCATTCAAAGTGAGGAAAGTTTGGTAGCACCGTCTGAAATGATTCGATTGCAGAAAAAATACAAAAAACGGGCGAAGATTTTTGGCGAGAAAGTTTTTACAAAAAAGGGCGAATATTTGGGGGTGGTTTCCGATTATGTCATCGAAAACTCTTCACTTTCGATAATCAGGATCTACATTAAAAAATTATTCGACCAGCGGATAATCCACACTTCGGCAATCGTAAAAATCGAACAGCATAAAATAACCGTTAAGGATAATTTCGAGATGGTCAAACCGGAGCCAATCCCGGCTGGAGCCCATGCCAAATTGGCTTAAAAAATAGTTCTTAAAGTCTATAAAGTTTTTAAAGTTCATAAAGTACTATGAATTTTTTAAATAAAAGCGGCGGAAATCCTCTGGACTTCCGCCGTACTCGCCCCTCCTCATTTTGTTCCCTACTGCTCTGGCTTCGGCCAGAGAATGTTGCCACCGAGGTCGGAGACCGACTCGAACTGCCCGCGTAGCAGACCAAATGATTGCTCCGGTTGGCCTGGGATGCTGACATATCCGGTCAGCCCCCTCGGCGGGTCGCCCTTCTGAATGAAAGCCCGACCCTGTGCGACCTCGATAACGCCCTTCTTGACCTCGACGACGCTCACCCTCACATCAGACCCGGCCACCAGCCTGATCTTGTAGCCCCCATGGTGATACAACTCGTATTCCCTTTTCCTGGGCATGCTCTGCCTCCCTGGATACAGTGCTAAATAATATATAGCACAAAAAAATAAAATCAGCAAAAAAATCCCTTGAACTATTTGGGGATTTTTGCTATTGTTTTGCCACCAAGGGGAATGCCCTAAAGAAACCTTTAGGAGGTGGAGGGAATGCCCTCGCCAAATGCAACGACGTATCAGCCGGTGTCGCGCGGAGAAATGATCGGCTGGTTCAACGAGTGGCCACAACGGATCGGACACCTGTTTGAGAGAGTGAAACTCGACAATCTGATTCATGACGTCAAGTGCCTCGGCCAACGGGTCTTCCGTGAAAATCAAGGAAAGTGGGCTGGGATGACGATTAAAGAGGCGATGGAATCTGACCCGCTGTGGGAGTTCACAGTGACTGTGAATGGCGAACAGGGACTCGACCCGCGGGCGCTTCAACTCTTCGGCATCTTCCAGCCGGAGTTTGGCTGGAATCAGGAATCAGCGCCACCGACCAGTTATCAGATGGTCGGGCTAACAGCGAAAAAGCGCTGGGTCGTCGTCACCGCAAAGAGTATAGACTGTGCCGGCATCCAGCTGCCAACTGAAATCCGGATCGACGACGTAAGGGTCGAGGATTTTGTCCAAGACTATCTCGACAGCATGGCGCTGGCGCACGACTTCATCGCTCGTCTGGGAAATCTGATCAATGAGCGCCAGCAGTATCTAATCGAGCTGGAGAAAGTTCGCTGGGATCTGATCCATGATACCGAAATCCTCTATCGGCGGATGGATGGTGTCGAGGGTGTCGAATCACAGCACTGCATCGTTGCCGACCAGTTCGCTCCTGACCGCCGAGTCGGTACAATCCGACGAAGCAGCGAAGGCCTTCATGTTCTGGCATGGATAAAGCCAGGCGAGAAGCTCTGTGATCGTTGTGCCAGAATTTACGACGAGGAGAACTGCCCGTATTGCGGCGGTTAACGCTCGAGAACTTACCCGAAACCAAGCGTTTCGGGCTTTTTTATCAAAAAAATCCCCTCTGAATTTCTTCTTTGGGGATTTTTTGATTCGATACACTTGATGAACTTGATGAACTTTGTACTTTACAAACTAGTAATTTGCTTCGCAAATTACATCATCATTCCCGGATCCATTGGCGGCATTGCCGGAGCATCTTTCTTCTCCGGCTTTTCGGCAACTGCCGCTTCCATTGTCAGAAACATGGCGGCAACTGATGCGGCATTTTGTAGGGCAGAGCGGGTGACTTTTGCCGGATCAATAATGCCGAATTTGATCATATTACCATATTCGTCAGTCGCGGCGTTGTAGCCTTCGCCCGGCTCCATATTGCGGACTTTTTCAATTACTACTCCGCCGTCAACGCCGGCATTTTCAGCGATCATCCGCATCGGCTCTTCAAGTGCCCGACGGACGATTTCAATACCGATTACCTCATCGCCTTCGACAGCTAATTCTTTTAATTCCGGAATAGCGTCAATCAGAGCCGCGCCACCGCCGGCGACAATTCCCTCTTCGATCGCCGCTTTTGTCGCTTCAACCGCATCCTCAACCCGATGTTTTTTTTCTTTAAGTTCGACTTCAGTCGCGGCACCGACTTTGATCACGCCAACACCGCCTGAAAGTTTCGCCAGCCTCTCCTGAAATTTCTCTTTATCATAGCTCGAGATGGTAGCCTCGACTTGTTTTTTGATCGCTTCGACTCTGATTTTGATCTTTGACGCTTCGCCCTTGCCATCAACAATTGTGGTTTTATCTTTGCTAGAAACAACTTTTCTCGCGCTTCCCAGCATTTCGACAGTCGCATTTTCAAATTTTGTACCGGTTTCTTCGGAAACGACTTGGCCGCCGGTCAAAATCGCCATATCTTCGAGCATCTCTTTTCGGCGATCACCAAATCCCGGGGCCTAAACCGCCAAAACAGAAAACGAGCCACGAAGCTTATTTAACACCAGTGTCGTTAGCGCCTCGCCGTCAACATCTTCAGCAATAATAACCAGTTCTTTTTGCCCGGCTCCAGCCATTGCCTCCAAAAGCGGCAGAACATCGGAAATTGAAGAGATCTTTTTGTCGGTCAGAAGTATTTTTGGATTTTCGTAGACAGCTTCCATTCTTCCAGTATCGGTAATCATGTAAGGCGAAATATAGCCGTCTTCGAACTGCATGCCCTCAACTACCTCTTTTGATAGACCAAAAGTATTTGATTCTTCGACAGTAATAACTCCGTCCTTGCCAACTTCGTCCAAAATTTCAGCTATCAGATTGCCAACTTCGACGTCGGCGGCGGAAATTGAAGCGACTTGAGCAATCTCTCCCTTGCCGGCAACCTCCTTGGCATTCTTCTTAATTGCAGAAACAACGGCATTGGTGGCTTTTTCGATGCCTTGGCGGATTGCCATTGGATTAGCGCCAGCAGCAACATTTTTCAGGCCGGAATTAATCATGCTTTGAGCCAAAAGTGTCGCCGTGGTGGTGCCATCGCCGGCAACATCATTGGTTTTCTGCGCCACCTCTTTAATCAACTGCGCTCCCATATCCTCAAACTTATCTTCAAGATCAATTTCTTTGGCAATCGTTACACCATCATTAGTAATTGTCGGCGCGCCGAAACCTTTGTCAAGGACAACATTTCGGCCCTTCGGCCCTAGCGTTACCTTAACTGTGTCAGCGAGTTTGTTGACGCCGGTTTGCAGCCCCTTGCGTGCTTCCTCGGAAAATTTAATTTGCTTCGCCATATAACTCCTTAATTAATGAACATAGACTCTCACGGATAATATTTCACTGATAAGCACTAATAAATCGAATCTGTGTAAATCTGTGATGATATATCTGTGGAAGTTTTTACTTCCTTATAACACCCCCAAAATATCTTCCTCTTTAACGATTTTAAATTCCTTGCCATCAATTTTAACTTCTTCGCCGGAGTATTTCCCATACAAAACTTTGTCCCCGACTTTGACTGAAAATTCGTACTTCTTGCCTTTGACAATGCCGGAACCTGTAGCAATAACTTTGCCTTCGCTTCTCTCTTCTTTGGCGCTGTCAGGAATAATAATTCCCGATTTTGTCACTTCCTGTGCCTCCAGCGGCTTGATCAGGACTCTATCTCCCAGTGGTTTAAACATTTTTACCTCCAAAAAATTATAACTGATAACATTCATATCAATAAATACTTGTAAAAATCGGGGAGGTGGATTTCCTCCCCCGGATAGCCTTTACTTTTTGGGCACAAGGCTGAACTTCATCGTGACCACCATTGTGCCCGATCCCGATCTCATCGGACAAGCCTGAGGCGGCTCGGTCTCCGTGAGCCCGAATCGGCACGCCCCGCCCCTGATCGGACAGGACCATCCGCCGCCGTCTGGAAGATGCGTGCCATGATGCGACATCGGGCAGTAGCCGAATTCATGAGCCTCCTCTCCTTGTCCAGGCAGGTCAATCTCTACTCTTACCATCTTGGGCTTCGTCGCCATGACAGTCTCCTTTGAGAAACGTTTCGAGATTTTTACAAATATTCATTTATTAAAGAGCAAAATCATTGTAAAGGAAACTTTACACAATGTCAAGCTCAGCTTTATCAGATTTTGTAGTTCAAGCTTTAGCTTGTTAGCACGATGAATCGTGGTCTACATTAACTCAACAGTAGTCCACACTTTAGTGTGGGAATTTCAGACTAAAGTCTGGTCTACAGAATTCGCCTGCCTGCCGGCAGGCAGGTCATCCATTCCTAAACACAAAAAGGGCTCTCGCCCTCCGTCCCCAAATTTGTAAACAAGTGGCAGCCCGGAAGGGGGAACCGTGCTGCCATCTTCATCTTATTAAAATCGCCAAAAAAAGTCAACCCCGCACCGTACGCCTTGGTGGACTGGTGCGCGGGTCAAGAGCAAAAATTTCCAAACAGGTATTGACTTTTCCCAAAACACTGCTATATTGAGATCGAGCAAAACAACTTCTGCAATCCCCGAGGAGGCGTCTACCATGAGACGTGGTTTTACGCTTATAGAGCTGCTGGTGGTGGTAGCGATTATCGCCATCCTGGCAGCAATTCTCTTCCCGGTTTTCGCCAAGGCGCGCGAGAAGGCGAGGCAATCCCAGTGCCACTCGAATCTCAACCTAATCGGGCGTGGGCTGGCCAGTTACGCCGCCGACTTCGACGGTGCGATGCCACTACTGCCAATTGTCACCCCAGGACAAGAGGGTACTCGGACACCGGCTGTCTGGACAATGCTCTGCGAGCGAGGCGATGTTCCCAACTCGATCTCGTTTGCCTGCCCCAGCGACCGAAGATGGAATTCGAAACAGGGTTGCGTCGGTCCGAACACAGCCAAAGCAACTTCCTATGCTATCCGGGACGAAGCATTCGGTCAGTTACTCCTACAAAGCGGTAACGGCAACTTCCCCGCGGTTATCGAGTATTCCGGTAATGACGGCATCTGGTTGGTGGCAACGATCGACATCAAGAACCAGGGTATCTATGTCAACATGGCTGACCGCCACAACGACGGGTTGAACATCCTCTTCCTTGATGGCCACGTCAAGTGGCGTATCGGAGCAACTTTCGTTACCGAGCTGAAAGAGGGCGACTACCACATTTCGCTTTCCGGGCAACCAGTGGAAAAGCCGACCGTTCGCAAGTTGATCCCCCAACCGGATGGCACCTACATTGACCCCGAGACCAAAGAGGTCTTCAGCCTCCCGCCCCGCTAGCAATACAACGACTCCCCCCGACCCACAAAGTCGGGTTTTTCTTTTTCAGACTTCTTACTTCTTTGCCCTAACCAGCTTCTTGACCTTTTACCCACTAACTTTTACGAGGGTGCAAACGTAGTTCATTTTTGGCAATAACAAAGCGATATTTATCCATTTTGAACATTTTACGACCCTCAATCAGCTTTTTCTGCCAAGCAAATTGTTTATTTTCAACAAAATCTCCAAACCGACCGCCAAGAATCAGCTCCCCGATTTTTTGAACTGCTGTCAAAATCAGTGATCTTATTATTGGAAAATTATCTTTTATCCGCCTGACAGCATTTTGATTTTTGATCGCAACCGGAAACCGCCGTAGCCAGAAGTTTTGCCGCATCATCCTCTCGTAAATTTCACCGGAGTCCCAGATATTGACAGCATAGCGATGGAAGTTAGCACAACGAGCGGTGTGCGGTAATATGTCTAGATTGTTGGCCGACAGATAGAAATTTAAGCAGAATTTGCCGGCGGCGACTTTATCATTCGGTTTGCGGCGTATGTCGGTTAGCGAGGCCAGAAATGTGGCAAACAATCGCGCAATGTAGAGCCGGCCGGATTGAGAGATTATCAATAAATCGATGTCCGATGATTTTTTCGCCGATCCGGTCGTCATTGAACCGGTCAAAATCACTGCCCGAACAAACGGCGCCATCTGAAGCAGACAGCCGAGGATTTTTAGATTATTTATGCGGCGAAAAAAAAATTTCATTTGCGAAAAGCCTAGCACAGAATTGACTTTTTTACAAACTTATGCTATTTTTTATCTACGCGAACATTCCAAATATCAGGTGATGACAAATGCGCATTCCATTGATCAAAGCCTTAGCCATTGTTGTTCTGATCATTATTGCCGCTGTGATTGCCATCACAATCTACTACCATCAATAACATTTCCGGCAGCCGACTGGAGACGGCCATGCTGAACCTCTGTGTTGTTGACGGACGGAAAAGAACTTACCGCAAAGAGTGCCGAAGGCTGTTGTTCAATATCATCAGATTTGTTCTGGTCGTTGGCCTGCTTGTGCTGGCCTACTGCCTCAACAAATCGCTGTAATCATCCGCTGGCGGGTACAATTAGCACCCGCCTTTTTTTAGAAAACTTGACAAGAAAAAAACAGTTTATATATATTAATCACGTGACAAATGAGCGTCTTTGCGGCCTACTGAGCCGACATCAGACACCAATGACGCTCATGACAGGGAGCGGTCAGTAGCGGGGAGAATCCCCACAACCAAAGTTGTCTGCACGCCCAACTCGCCTTGAGTCGGGACTTTCTTTTTTAATAGAACAAAATTTATCCAGTCGGTGCCGGCGTGGCGGCCGGATCAGTCGGAGCCGGAACCGCATTCGGATCTATCGGCGCTACTGGTCCGACCAGCCAGATCTCTGGCAATGCAATATATTTTGATAAGAAATCTGTTTCCTGCAAGACCGCTCCGTCACGAGCGACTTTATAATGAAACTTAGCTGATGCCCCCTGGTGAGCCTTTTGCATCTGCTTTCGCTCACCGGCCGGCAAAGAATCGTCCGGAGTTTCAATCGGGGCTGGCGGCTCAACATAGTCATAACCAGTCGCTTCTCCGATCTCAATTTTTCGTGAATCCTTGGTGCCGTAAAATTCAAATGTCAGTTTTGTCCCAGCAATTCTATATTGAACGAAAATATAATTCTGATAATTGTTAACAAATTTGAAATCCGGTGCCGGATCAAAAATCGTCGCATCCATGCCAATCGGCGGCTCGTAATAGGAAACACGGTATGAATGATTTTGGCGGGCGGTAATTTTCATCCCGGCTGCTAGTGCTGTCCGAAAAAGCGTCGTTGAAACCTGGCAGAGACCGCCGCCATAATCCGGTACGGTTTTGTTGTTCTTGATCACCAGCTCCGGTAAATATCCGGTTGATGCATTGATTTTCCCCAGCCTTCCAAGAGTTGAAAACTCATCGCCTGGCTTTATCAACGCGCCACTTATCGCTTTAGCGCCAACGTTGATGTTGTGTATCCGATTTTGCGGCGATTTAACAAAATTTGTAGTTCCAGTCGCCACTAGTTCCCTCAAACCATATACCTGCAGTTTTTTTGAATCGATCTCCGGTTTAATCAATGTTACTTCAAGGGCGACTAATAATGGATTGACTTTCGTTGACTCTGGATTGATCCTTGAAAGTATTGCATTTTCAATATCAATTTTTGTCTGATCTTTGTCTAGATGCCTTCCGTCTTGAGACTCGGAGGAGACAATGACTCGGCCATCAGAAACTGCCAAAATTGCGTCCCCGGCCGGCCGATCAATGTCCTGTGCAATGCCATCAACTTGTTTAGCTGTTCGATCAGCAACGATAAAAATTTCCAGCTCCTTCTTCTTCGGTCGCGAACCGATTAATCCAGCAATAGTATCGGCGTCAAGAGTAAAATTTTTTTCGGCGAATATCAGATTTAACTCTCCGGCAATCAAAATTTTATTAGCATCGGCCAGAGTTTTTTTTGCATTCTCCTCGGTAATTTGCGGCTTGAAAATCTCCGACTTAAATGAAATAGGTGTGATTTTAAGATTTGAGATATTAGATTTTAGTTTTAAGATTATTTGATCCTGATCGATTCTCTTCCCTTCCTGCTTCTCGGTAGTGAGCTCAAATTGACCATTGCCAAGATATTTTAATGAATAATCCTTTTCTGGTTGGTCAACTTCCAAAGCAATTTCGGCAATTTTCTTGTTTAGTGCGTCTTCATTGACAACATAATGCGCATCCACCCGATAAGTGAAAAGCATTGTTTTTAGTTGTTGATAAAAACTCCTGACGCTACTGCCGCTTCGGCCAACGGCATAGACTTGGTCGGTCGTTTTTTCGATATCATAAACCAGACCGATGTCTGCGTTTTTCAGTTTATACTCTTTTTCCTCGTCCGCCAAGGCGGATTTATATTTGAGCAAAATATCGGCATTTAAAAATTCCTCCGTTTTCGGTTTTAATATGCCGGGTATGTCACTTTTGCTTTTGCCGCCAAAATTAACATCACCAATATAAATATTCCGATAAGATTTTTTGGCATAACTGACTGAATAAATGCCCAAGCCAATCAAAAACAGAACCAAAAAACCACCGATTACGATTACCGGCCATTTAATTCGTTTCCAAAGCTTCAATTTGGCAAGCAGTTGTTTGGCTTTTTCGCGCTTGCTAATTACAACCTTAGATTTCTCTTCCTGCTCCAGAGCAGGTACATCCTGCCCACCGGCAGGCACGGCTTTAGTTTTTTTATTCGCCACAATT